>FR899090.1:23331-33216 GCA_000437255.1 Ruminococcus sp. CAG:403 | reverse complement strand
GCTCTATAAAGATCTGGACGAAGATACCACCATCGTATTTTTCAAGCTAACCATTACCAACAACACCAGTGATTCCATGTCCTTCCAGTACATCACCAACTACAGCATTCTGGTCGATGGCGAAGTGGCGCCCAGCATTTCTGCCCGGGCATTAATGAGCATTTCCAAGCAGTTCGGGGAAGACGCAGAGCGATTTGAAACACCATTTGAACCCGGCGAAACCAGAACCGGTTACGTTGCAATGGAAATCCGCACCAACTTCAAGGAAATCTCGTTCCGCACCACACCGCTTGCCGGATCCGGCAACCAGGAGGATGTCATTGACTACACCTATCAGCGAAACGAGCTGACACCCGCACCGGATTCAGCTGCCGAGTAAACAATGCTTTTTCTGAGATCTGCTATCCAAAAAGCCCTTGCGTTCCGTTTGGAGCGCAAGGGCTTTTTCCTGCATCTTATTTCGCATAATCCACGACACGGCTTTCCCGAATCAGGTTGATCTTAATCTGACCCGGATAATCCATTTCGGTTTCAATCTGTTTGGCAATCTGCCGTGCAATCAGTACCATCTTTTCGTCGTTGACTGCTTCCGGTACAACCATAACACGAATTTCACGACCTGCCTGTAAAGCATAGCTCTTCTCGACACCGTCATAGGAAGAACAAATGCTCTCCAGCTTCTGAAGCCGCTTGATGTAGTTTTCGTAGTTCTCACTTCTTGCAGCAGGACGAGCCGCAGAAATTGCATCAGCCGCCTGTACAATACATGCAATTGCCGTACGAGGTTCCACATCATTATGGTGCGCTTCCACAGCATGAATGACTTCTGGATTCTCATTGTACTTCTTGCAGACATCCACGCCGATCTGTACATGAGAGCCTTCGATTTCGGCAGTCAGTGCCTTTCCGATATCGTGCAGCAAACCAGCACGACGTGCCAGATTGGCATCCAATCCCAGCTCAGAAGCCAGAATACCAGACAACTTTGCCACTTCAATGGAGTGCGCCAAGACATTCTGCCGGTAGCTGGTACGATAATACAACCGACCCAGCAGCTTAATCATTTCATTGTTGACACCATGCACATTGGTTTCCAGAACGGCACGTTCGCCCTCCTGCCGAATGCGGTGTTCGACTTCCCTCTTTGCCTTTTCCACCATTTCTTCAATCTTAGTGGGATGGATTCTGCCGTCTGCAATCAGCTTTTCCAAAGCAATCCGTGCTACCTCTCGGCGTACGTGGTCAAAGCAGGAAAGGGTAATGGCTTCCGGTGTATCATCAATGATGATATCCACTCCGGTCAGTGTTTCCAATGTCCGGATGTTTCTGCCTTCCCGTCCAATGATTCTGCCCTTCATTTCATCGTTGGGCAGCGCTACAACGGATACTGCCGTTTCAGAAACCTGATCGGCTGCACACTTGGCAATGGCCAAGGAGATGTAGTTGCGGGCCTTTTCCTCACACTCATCCTTAATCTGCTGCTCGTAGCTGGAAACCTTCATGACTTTCTCATGCACCAATTCCTCATCCAGTGTCTGGAGGATGTATTCCTTAGCTTGTTCCCGGGTAAATTCAGAGATTCGCTCCAGTATATCCATCTGACTCTTCTTGATGGATTCCGCTTCCTGTAGCTTTTCATCCGCATGTTTCAGTTTCTTTTGCAGCGCATCTTCTTTACGCTCCAGGTTATCTGTCTTTTTGTCCAGACTTTCTTCTTTTTGCTGGATACGGCGTTCCTGCCGGCCAATTTCCGAACGTCTGTCTTTTAATTCTTTTTCTGCTTCTGTACGCAGCTTGTGGATCTCATCCTTTGCTTCGATCAGAGCAGATTTTCTTTTGTTTTCTGCGTCTTTGTCTGCATCTTCCAAAATGCGTTCTGCTTCTTTTTCCGCAGAACCGATGGCAGCTTCCGCATGCTGCTTGCGCTGTTCAATTCCAGATGCAACGCCTTTTTTGTAAAACATCCATCCGGCAACAACCGCACCAATGATGAGGAAGACCAGGCACAACGCAATGGTAATTCCAATTTGAGTCCCTGTCATCTTTTATGCACTACCTCCTTATTGATTTTTGCACTATATCTGTACTACAAGATCTCACACAAGGCGGTACGTGCGCATCTACGTTATTCCCTTTTCTCTGCGCACTGCGCAGACCGATATGTTCTGTTTAAAAACGCCAAAACGCTGCGCCACAACCGTGCGCCGCATCATCACTTCACAAATAAAGAATATCTCAATACCAATTTGGAACGTGCCCTTAAACTTACCAATACGGCGCTTTCTCCTACACAAACACAATGCACGTTACCAGTAGGAAAAAAGCATTGCCGGCGAATCCCGGAGCCGCACATACTGCATGGTAATTCCCTTCACCGCCAAGATTTCTCCGACAGCGGCGAATTCTTTTGTAATTTTTATACAGTATTTTTATTTTACACCATTTCAAGCGAATTGTCAAGCAGTTGGCGGAAATTTACCCCCGACAGCAGGGCAACCTGCACCAGCTGCAAGGATGAAAAAAATCTCGTACAGATTCCTTCCAGAATCTGTACGAGATGCTTCCTTTTCAAGAACCGCATACGGCAAAAATACCGGAGTGTTTCCTTCCCTTACTTTGCCTGTTCCGCTCCGTCGGAAGTTTTCTGCTTGGTGGCAACTTCCTGTACCAGACGTGCAAGCAATGCTTCCGGTGCCATCGCACCCAAATCGACGCCATTGCGCAACCGAACGGAGACGGTCTGGTTTTCAACTTCCTTATCACCAATGGTAATCATATACGGCACTTTTTCCAGAGTTGCCTGCCGAATCTTATAACCAACCTTTTCTGCACGGCTGTCGATCTGGCAGCGCAGACCTGCTGCTGTCAGCTGCTGCTGAACTGCATTGGCAAAATCCAAATGCCGGTCTGCAATCGGAATAATTTTTACCTGTTCTGGTGCCAGCCACAGCGGCAAAGCTCCTGCAAAATGCTCCAGCATATATGCCAGTGTCCGCTCATAGCAGCCAAGAGAGGTTCTGTGAATGATATACGGCAGCTTCTTCTGACCATCCGTATCGGTATAATACATACCAAACCGCTTTGCCAGCAGCATGTCGATCTGAATAGTAACAAGCGTATCTTCCTTGCCGAATACATTCTTATACTGAATGTCCAGCTTCGGGCCGTAGAATGCCGCTTCATCAATGCCGATTTCATAGGAAACGCCCAGATGGTCCAGGATATTGCCCATGACACGCTGTGCTTCTTCCCACTGCTCCGCATTCCCTTCATACTTATTGCCCGGATTGGCAGGATCCCACTGGGAGAATCGGAAGGTGCAGGCATCCAGCAAGCCAACGGTATCCAGGAAATACTTGGCGAGTGCCAAACAGTCCTTAAACTCTTCTTCCAACTGATCCGGACGCAGAACCAGGTGACCTTCTGAGATGGTGAACTGCCGCACGCGAATCAAGCCGTGCATTTCCCCGCTGTCCTCATTTCGGAACAGGGTAGAAGTTTCACCCAACCGCATCGGAAGATCCCGGTAGGAACGGGCACGGTTCAGATAAACCTGATACTGGAACGGACAGGTCATCGGACGCAGTGCAAAGCATTCTTTTTCTTCATCATACGGATCGCCCAAAATGAACATGCCATCCAGATAGTGATCCCAGTGACCGGAAATCTTATAGAATTCCCGTTTTGCCATAAGCGGTGTCTTGGTCAGCAGATAACCGTGTGCCTGCTCTACATCTTCTACCCAGCGCTGCAACAGCTGTACCACTCTGGCACCCTTTGGCAGCAGAATCGGCAGACCCTGTCCGACTACATCAACGGTGGTGAAGTATTCCAATTCTCTGCCCAATTTATTATGATCCCGCTGCTTGGCTTCCTCCAGCGCAGCAAGATGTTCTTCCAGCATCGCAGCCTTCGGGAATGCAACTGCATAAACACGGGACAGCATCTTATTCTTCTCAGAGCCTCTCCAGTATGCACCGGTACAGGACAGCAGTTTAAATGCCTTAATGGTTCCGGTTGCCATCAGATGCGGACCAGCACACAGATCTACAAATTCGTCCTGCTGATAGAACGAGATTGGCTCACCCTTTTCCGCGTGCTCCTGGCAAAGTTCTACCTTGTATGGCTCATCCATTTCCTGCAGCTTTGCAATGGCTTCTTCTGGAGACAATTCAAACTGAGTCAACGGAATATTTGCCTTTACAATCTTTTTCATTTCTGCTTCAATTTTGCTCAGATCTTCTGTCGTAAACGGCTTTTCCAAATCAAAATCATAGTAGAAACCGGTATCAATTGCCGGGCCAATGGCAAGCTTTGCAGTCGGATACAGCCGCTTTACAGCCTGTGCCAGTACGTGAGAAGCGGTGTGCCAGAAGGTCTTCTTGCCTTCCAGGCTGTCAAATGTCAAAACTTCAAAGGTGCAGTCTGCATCCACTACTGTACGCAGATCCTTTGTCTCTCCATTGATTTTGACACAACAGGCTGCTTTATACAGACCCATTCCGATTCCCTTTACGATCTCTGCGGCGGACTGTGCCGATTCAATTTCCCGGACACTGCCATCTTTTAACGTTAATTTAATCATAGCGTTTGCGCCATCCTTTCCAAAATTTCCCAACAAAAAACGCCCCCTGTACATGCATGCAACGCTTGCACAAGGGGCGATATTTTCATACCACGGTTCCACCCAACTTCATACGCTCAAAAAGCGTACCTTCTTTCACTCGATAACGGGAGCTTCCGCTGCGGATTAGACAGACTCGGAGATGGTAGATGTACTTTTCAAGGACGATTCCGCTTGCAGCCGGTGACGGAATCTCTCTGACGACCATACAAAAAGCAATCCTTCTCTTCTACGTGTTCAGGGGATGTTCTGTTGTTGTCTCCATTGTAGCACAGGGCATTGTGCCTGTCAAGCAAATTTTTTTGGTTTTGTGCAAAATGTTCGATTCTCCTGCTATCTCTTTGTGCAATATTTTACAAGATTCTGCTGTAGCAGCACTTTTCTTGCAAAGTGCACTTGACAGCTTCCCAAAAATGGGTTAAAATAGAAGAGAACAAATGTTCTTTTTTCAGAAAGGAGTCTGTTATGGAATACTTAGTCGAGCAATATCAAACCACCTACCGCCAGCTTTGCAACCGAAGGGCTGCCCTGCGCCATGCCATGTCCCAACCTGCCATCAGCCGCCAGGAATATGATGCGCTTGACCAGCGGCAGCAATTGCTTGCCGTCGAATGTGAAGACCTGCTGGATCAGCTCACCTGCATGCAGCAGTATCCTACCGCCACAACAGGAGGTGCTCCTTATGTCAAAATTTAACCGCCGCATCCATTTTGAAGAAGCCATCCACACCGTGTCCCCTGCATGTTTGATGCCATTTGAAGCGGATTCTGTACCCAACCAAGCGACACAAGTACAAAAAATGGTCGAAAAAATCATTCAATCGGACTTAACCCCAAGACAAAAAGACGTCATTGTGCTATACTATTATGAGAAACGCTCTGCAAGAGAGATCGCTGCCCTCTGGCAGGTCAACGAATCTACTGTTTCCCGTACCAAAAAGCGTGCCTGTGAAAACGTGCGCAAACGATTGCAGTATTATTATTTTTAAGGAGTTATCATGCAAACACCCGTTTATGATTTTTTAAAGCAATATGCCCGTCAAAATCCGGTTCGCATGCACATGCCCGGGCACAAGGGACAGGCTCCCGTCCCGGAATTGCAGCCGGCTTTTGCCATGGATCTAACCGAAATCACCGGAGCCGACAGCTTATTTGAAGCCAGCGGCATTCTGGCAGAAAGCCAACAGCATGCTTCTGTGCTATACCATACCGCCGGGACATTTTATTCCTGCGGCGGCTCCACCTTATGCATCCAGACCATGCTGACATTAATGAAGCAGGAACAGCGTACCATCATCGCTGCACGCACCGTGCACCGTTCCTTTTTAAATGCTTGTCTGCTGCTGGATTTGGCAGTTACCTGGGTTTATCCAAATAGCTGTGCCGATCTTGTTACCGGTACCTATTCCATCGCAGACTTTGCCGCAGCCTTGCAGCAAGCGCAGCAGCCTGCCTGCATTTATGTAACTTCTCCGGATTACCTGGGCAGACAGCAAGACTTGGCAGCACTAGCGGCACTTTGCCGCACTTATGATGCCCGGCTGTTGGTGGACAATGCCCACGGTGCTCATCTTGCGTTTCTGCCGGACAATCAGCACCCCATCGCACTGGGGGCAGATCTTTGCTGTGATTCCGCCCATAAAATGCTGCCCTGCCTGACCGGAACTGCCTATCTGCACACCAGCCGTCCGGAATATGCTGCACGCATTCCAGATGCCATGAGTCTATTTGGTTCAACCAGTCCTTCCTATCTGCTGCTGCTCTCGCTGGACTTGTGCAACGACTATTTGGAGCAGCATGCCAAACCGGACTGCCTCCGCACCATGCAGCGTGCCCAGGCACTGCGGCAGGCGTGTGCTGAAAAGCTGGCCTTTTCTTCCGGCGAACCGCTGCACCTGACCATTGATGCAGCAGCATCCGGTTACACCGGCTTCCAGTTGGCAGGCTGGCTGGAACAGCATCAGGTTTACGTAGAGTATGCTGACATGGACTTTTTGCTTCTGCTGCTGTCTCCGGTCACACCGCCGGAAGATCTCGACAAATTGGAGACGCTTTTGCAGACCATCCCATTCCCCAAGCAGCCCCGACAAGCGGCAGTTTGCTATCTGCCCCACCCGGAACGTGTCTGCTCCATCCGAGAAGCTGCCCTGTCCCCTACCGAAACCATTCCGGTATCGGAAAGTCTGGGGCGTATCTGCGCAGCTGTAAAAGTCCCCTGTCCGCCGGCTGTTCCGATTGTATTAAGCGGTGAACGCATCGATGCCGCCTGCATCAAAATTTTAGAAAAGTATGGCATTTTGGAAATCAATGTGGTACAATAAAAAGGAAAAAGGAAAAAGAAAAATAGAAAATCGGAAAGGAGAACGGCTCTTGTCTGCATTCAAACTTTATGGAAAGGACACCCTCTGCCAGCAGCTGGCACAAATGGAAGACGGCGCACGACTGGCACATGGTTTTTTCTTTTATGGCGATACCGGTCTCGGAAAGAAAACATTGGCACAGTGGTTTGCAGCCAGACTGCTCTGCACGGCACCGAAAAAGCCCTGTGGCTCCTGTAAGTCCTGCCGCAGCATAGCGGCTTCTGTACATCCAGATGTTCTCTGGGTGCCGCACAGCGGAAAAAAAGGCGGCTTCTCAGTAGAAACTGTGCGCAGCATCTGTGCAGACTTACTCCAGCCACCCAACAGCGGAGAACGAAAGTGTTATATCTTTGCAGACTGCGATGAAATGGATCCACGTTCGCAGAATATCCTGTTAAAAGCCATTGAAGAACCGCCGGATTATGCCTACTTTCTGTTCACCGCACGCGGCAAACAGGCGCTGCTGCCCACCATTCGTTCCCGGATTCTGTCGATGCCGGTTTTCCCCTGCACAGAAGCGGTCTGCCGAACCGCTTTGCTGGAGCACGGCTGCACAGCAGAAGAAGCGGATGCTGCCATTGCCTGCTTTCATGGAAACATCGGCGCCTGCCTGTCTTATTTGGATCCTTCTTCCATGCTGCACCAGACCGTTTCATTGACAAAACAGTTCATTCATAGTATAATAAATAAAGATGAATATATGGGATTATGCGTTGCCAATCAAGTTGGAAAAGACCGGGATTTGGCGTATGCGTTGCTGCTGGCACTGGATGCTGTCCTGCGGGATGCACTGGCGCTGCGCTATGATGCGGCACTGCCCTGCATCGGCTGCGATCCAGAAGGAGCTGCTGCGCTTTCCCGCACGCTGTCTGCGGCAGATGGACAGGCCATGCACCTGCTGCTGGATCGTGCCCTGCGTGCCCGCTCTGCCAATGTCAATGTCCAGCTGCTGTTAGCGGCGCTGCTTGGAGAATGGATGAATCAGCTGACCGGTGTTACCGGAACAGACTGTGCAAGAATAGAAAGGACTTGAAATGATAGAACTCATCGGTGTTCGATTTAAAAAAAATGGGAAAGTCTACTCCTTTTCGCCCAACGGGCTGACTTTAAAAGTGGGCGATCTTGTCATTACAGAAACGGCGCATGGTACAGAATGCGGAGAAGTGGCAATTGCCAACCAGCAGGTAGCCAAAGAAGAAGTACCTGCACCGCTGAAGCCCATTTTGCGCAAGACAACCAAAGAAGATCTGCGCATTTTGGAGAACAACCGCAAAAAGGAAGCCCGCGCCTTTCAGGTTTGCGAAGAAAAGATCAAACTGCGCAACTTGAAAATGCGCCTGGTTAATGTGGAATGCACGTTTGACAACAGCAAACTGCTCTTCTACTTTACTGCTGAAAGCCGTGTGGACTTCCGGGAACTGGTAAAGGATCTGGCTGCGGTTTTCCGCACTCGCATTGAGCTGCGGCAAATTGGCGTCCGAGATCAGGCAAAGATTTTGGGCGGCATCGGTATTTGCGGCAGAGAATTCTGCTGCAAGAATTACTTACAGGATTTCCAGCCCGTCTCCATTAAAATGGCAAAAGAGCAGAGTCTCTCTCTCAACCCAACCAAAATTTCTGGATGCTGCGGCAGATTGATGTGCTGTCTCAAGCACGAACAAAATGTATATGAAGAGCTCCTGAAAATTACGCCGAAGGTCGGCGCATTGGTACAACTGCCGGACGGAAAAAAAGGAAAAGTCTGCGAATCCAATACGCTGACTGGAGAATTAAAAGTGCTTCCGGAACAAGCTGATGTCCCGGTAAAAGCAAACCGCAAGGACATTACAGTCCTCAAAGATGGCCGCATGCGGGTGAATCGAGACGAATTCAAAGCACTCAAAGAACTGGAAGATAAATAGAAGGAGCCGTGATTGTGATGACCAACCAACGATCCCCGTATCCGAAAAAAGGACGGCGCCGCCGCATCCGGTATGACCGGGTTTTACTGGTGGTACTGCCGCTTTTGATTTTGATTTTCCTCATTACACGCTGTGCAACGCACAGCGGAGATTCCAATGCACCGGCCACGCCAACCACTGCGCCGGCAGCAACCGATCAAAAGGAAACCGAACATACAGAACCGACTGCGGACTACAGCAACGCCATTTATTTAAGCCCCTCCAACCAGGCAGACAAGCTCTATGCGGACAATCAGACCAAGGAATCCGATGTCATGCGGGAAATTGCCAATCAAACCGCTGACTTACTGACTGCGGAAGGCTATACCGTCGTGGTTGCTGGAGAAACAGACAGCTTGCCAAACAAGCTGGCAGCCGCAGAAACCGGACACTTCGCTGCATACATTGCCCTGCATTCGGATGCCGGCGAGGACACCGGAACAGCTGGTTACTATAACAGTTCCATCTCCGGCAGCGATACGCTGGCGAATTCGGTATACAATGCTGTTGCAGAAGCCACGCCCAATGAAGACCGGGGTGTATTGGACGGTTCGATTACCACGGACGGCCATTATCTTTATGAAATCGGACAAAACACTGTGCCGTGCTGCTCCATTTCTGTAGAGAGTCATACGGATGCATCCACTTCCCAATGGATTCTACAGCATAAATCAGAACTGGCACAGGCGTTTGCAACGGGAATTTCATCCTATATGACCACTGCCAAGGGAGGAATCGGAAATGGCAGCAACAGCATCGACCCAGCCCAAACCCAATTATCAACGGATGCTGGAGCAGATTCTGGCACAGACGGACTCCAATAATCCGCCGACGCTCTTTCTGCATGCCTGCTGTGCACCGTGCAGCAGCTATGTACTGGCTTATCTGAGCCACTATTTCCGCATTACCCTGTTCTTTTATAATCCCAACATTGCACCGGAAGCAGAGTATCTGCATCGGCT
>FR899090.1:22896-23284 GCA_000437255.1 Ruminococcus sp. CAG:403 | reverse complement strand
GCTGCCGCTGGAGCATCCGGTTTCCATTGTCAATGGGGAATATGTCCCCCAGCGCTTTTTCGAACTGGCAAAGGGACTGGAACAGGAACCGGAACGAGGACTGCGCTGTCAAAAATGCATTGCCCACCGACTGGAAGCAACCATCCAACAGGCAAAATTACAGCAAGCAGATTATGTCACCACGACACTTTCCATCAGTCCACATAAAGATGCACTGTTTATCAATACAACCGGTGCTAAATTAGCAGAAACATACGGCGTTTCCTGGCTGTATGCGGATTTTAAGAAAAAGGGCGGATACCTGCAATCCATTGCACTATCCAAAGAATATCAGCTTTACCGGCAAGATTTCTGCGGCTGCGTTTACAGCCGCATGCAACGGGAAGCA
>FR899090.1:17370-22885 GCA_000437255.1 Ruminococcus sp. CAG:403 | reverse complement strand
GCATGCAACGGGAAGCAGAAAAACAAAACACAACCGGCACCGCATCCAAAGAAACTTGATGCGATGCCGGTTTTTGCTGTCTAAAGCCCAAACAGCAGAGAAACACCATGAATCCCTGCGCAGATTGCTGCTCCGCAAAGTGTGGGCAGCAAAATAGCAACTGCGGTCCATTTCAAACTTCCGGTCTCTTTCCAGATGGTCAGGCAAGTTGTAGAACATGGGAAATGGAACAGCGTAAATACCAGCACGCAAAGTGCCGTAACACCGCTCCACTGCTGCGCCGTCAACAAGGCATGCAGCTGGGAAACGTCGCCTAGTTCCTGTAATTGGGTCTGTGCCGTGTAAATCATCATTGCAATCGGCAAGACAATTTCATTTGCCGGAAAGCCCAGCAGAAATGCCAGCAGCAGCACACCGTCCATGCCCAAAAAGCTGCCGATGGGATCGAGCAGCTGCGCCCCGTGCTGCAACAAAGAAACGCCATGCCACTGACAGGTTGCCAGCAGCCAGAGCAGCAAACCGCTCGGCGCTGCCACCAGACAGGCGCGCCCCAATACAAAAACGGTTCGGTCAAACAGCGAGCGAACCAGAACTTTTCCGATCTGCGGTCTGCGGTAGGGTGGCAGTTCCAAGGCAAAGGAAGACGGCATGCCTTTGAGCAACGTTCCAGACAAAATCCGAGAAACCAGTAACGTCATACCAATGCCGCCCAAGAGGAACAGCAGCAGCAAGCCCGCTGCGGAGAGCGAGCCCATCCAACCAGCCTGCACAGTGAAAAACATGGAAATCAGCAGAATCAAGGTGGGAAATCGTCCATTGCAGGGCACAAAGCTATTGGTCAGGATGGCAAGCAGTCGTTCCCGTGGGGAATCAATAATTCGGCAGCCTGTTACACCGGCTGCATTACAGCCCAATCCCATACACATTGTCAATGCCTGCTTGCCGCAGGCATGTGCCCGCTGGAAATGCCGATCCAAATGGAAGGCAACCCGTGGCAAATAGCCCAAATCCTCCAGCAGCGTAAAAAGCGGAAAGAAAATTGCCATTGGCGGCAGCATGACAGACACCACCCAAGACAAGACGCAATAAATGCCGTCCACCACCATGCTTTCCAGCCAGTTTGGACTATTGCAAGCCTGCAACAGCCAGCGCAAGCCGCTGCCCACTTGCTGTAACCCGGCAGACAGCAGCTGTGACGGGACATTGGAGCCGACTATGGTGAGCCATAAAACCAATGCCAACAGCCCCAGCATCACAGGCGTTCCTATGTATTTCCCTGTCAAAATCCGATCCAGTCTGCGATCTTTTGCATGCCGATCCGGCGGCTCCTGTACCACTTCCTCTGCCAGCTCCCGGCTTTCGGTCACAATGGCTGCAATCATACGGTCTGCCACCGGCGGCGCATTGGACGAGGCAAGCAGCGCACGGGCTTCCTCCCAGGCATCCTGCAAATCGGGTGCCTCCAGATTCAGCAGCTGGCGATCGGACAGCTTTTGCAGGAGGGCAGCATCTTCCTCCAGCATCCGCAGCGCTGCCCATCTGGCACGAATCCCAACAGGCTGCTGTGCCTGAATGGGCGGCAGAAGCTTGCAAACAGCACGCTCCAAATCCGGATCATAGGCAACCACCTTTGGCAGCGGCACGCTTTCCGCCTGCAACTGGGTGCAAAGCCGTTCCAGCAGTTCCTCCAAGCCCTGTTTGCTCCGGGCAGACATACCGATCACCGGAACACCCAGGCAAGCTTCCAGTGCCGGCAAATCCACGGAAATACCTTTCTTTTCCCCTTCATCCAGCAAATTGACACAGACCAAAACCCGTCTGGCAAGCTCCATTCCCTGCAAAACCAGGTTCAAGTTCCGTGCCAAACAGGAAACATCACAAACAAATACAACCGCATCCGGCTGTTCCAGGCAGAGAAAATCCCTGGCAACCGCTTCCTCAGCAGAATGCGCACGCAGAGAATACGTGCCCGGTAAATCAACCAGGGTCAGCTGGCAGCCGTGCGCCTCACACGTTCCAACGGCATTGGCAACTGTTTTTCCTGCCCAGTTTCCAGTGTGCTGGTGCATGCCGGTCAGCGCATTAAAGACTGTCGATTTCCCCACATTCGGATTTCCGGCAAGTGCCACCACGTAGGATGCTTTTGATTGATTGGTATCCGATTCCATGAAACATACCTCCCTATCCAATCCTTCTCCTACGTAGCCTATGCACGGCAGGGAATGTCCTATGCGCTATCCCAATCCTTCTGCATCGGCAAAAGTCATACTGGGTTGCAGCGCCAAGTTGATGGCAGTGGCAAGCATCCCGGAAGCGTGGTCGATCAGCCGGTCAATATCCCGTGGCGTAACCATTAAATTCGGTGTATCCCTTGGAGCAGTTCGCTCCGTAATACTTTCCACAATGGTGCGCAGATCCACCACAGTCGGCACGCCCACTGCAAGCACCGGCACTCCAAGCGTCTGCTCGGAAAAAGCAGCCCGATGATTGGCAACTCCGCTTCCGGGGGAAATGCCGCTGTCGCAAAGCTGAATGGTGGTGCCGAGACGATTGAGCGCAGAGCATGCCAATGCATCAATCACCAGAACTGCTGCCGGCTGTATCTCCTTGCAGACCGCTGCTGTCAAGGCAGCCGACTCCATTCCCGTTTGCCCCAGCACACCGGGTGTAAAGACGCTGACCGGACGAAGCGCCCGTAGAAAAGAAAGCTCCTGTTCTTCCTGTAATTCCGTCTGCAAATGCCGGGTGGCAAGCAGCTTTCCAGCAATACGAGGTCCCAGCGCATCCGGTGTAATTGCCTGATTGCCCAGGCAGACCACCAGAATCTCTCCCTCCGGCAGAAAAGCAGAAAGTTCCTGTGCCAGTTCCTCTGTCATCTCCTGATAATGATCGGAAAAGCGACTCAGTGCTGCCGCTTCCAGCGTAACATACCGTCCTTTTGGCTTCCCGAGCGGAATGCCGGCGGCATCATTGGGAACATCAATTTGTGTAATCTGAAAATATGTGCCTCGTTTGAATTGGGTGATATTGGGCAGCCGGACGGCAGCGGCAGCTCGTTCCAGCGCTAAGTCCGTGCGAACCTGAGAAGCAGACATGGGAAAGCTCCTTTCTATTTGTGCAATCTGCTGACTTTTCACAGAAAAATTTTGTGGGGTTGTGAAAAATTACCTCTTGCAATTCCGGATATTTCGTGTTATAATAAATTTTAGTCGTGGTGTCGAAGGGCACCTGCATTTGGTCGTTCCATGTGCATGAAAATACAGTACCGTGTCAATGCTGGTTTTATTTTATGACGACGAAATCCTGATATGACCGGAAAAACGATCCATATCAGCCGAATGTAATCTATCACTATTTTAGGAGGTGCACAACCATGCCAAACATTCGTTCTGCAAAGAAAAGAGTAAAGGTAAACAAGACCAAGGCTGCTGCAAACAAGGCTAGAAAGAGCAATCTGAAGACCATGATCAAGAAGGCTGACGCTGCTTGCGTTACAAACGCTGCTGACAAGCAGGAAGCAATCCGCGTTGCCATCAAGAAAGTCGATCAGGCTTGCGCAAAGGGTCTGATGCATAAAAATGCTGCTGCCAGAAAGAAGTCTCAGCTGATGAAGAAGCTGAATGCTGCTGGCTAAGCCAAACTTGGCAAAGGATATTGCAATGCACATTCCAATTGGAATGTGCATTTTTTGTTAGCATTCAAAAAAAGAAAACGAGCGGACTGTATTCTACACAATCCGCTCATTTTTTGGAATATGAAATTTATTTTTGTTATGCTTTTGTGCGAATGCGCATAGAAATATCAAAGCAAGTCACAGAATGCGTCAACGCACCAAGTGAAATAATATCCACACCCGTTTCCGCAACCTGCCGAATATTGGCCTGTGTCACATTCCCGGAGGCTTCCAGCAGGGCACGTCCTGCATTGATGGCAACTGCCTGCTTCATTTCCTCACAGCTCATATTATCCAGCATAATGATTTCTACCCCTGCTGCAAGGGCTTCCTGCAGTTCTTCCAGGGTACGAACTTCCAGTTCAATTTTTACCATGTGCCCGATCTTCTGGCGCAGCGCTGCAACAGCACCAGTAATGCCGCCGTATGCATCAATGTGGTTATCCTTGAGCATAGCGCCATCGGAAAGGTTATAGCGATGGTTCTTGCCGCCGCCAACTGTAACGGCATACTTCTGGATGGGGCGCAGACCTGGGAGTGTCTTCCGGGTATCGGTAATCTGCGCCTTGGTGCCAGCTACCAAATCCACACAGCGACGGGTTGCAGTGGCAATGCCGCTCATATGCTGGAGCAGATTCAAAGCGGTACGTTCTCCCTTTAAAAGGGTTTTGGTGCTGCCGGTCATTGTGGCAAGAATATCCCCCTTGCGCACCTGTTCTCCATCATGCACCAGAATCTGCATCTCACAGGCTCCGCCAACCAATTCAAATACCCGTTTGGCAACGTCAATTCCGCAGAGAATGCCGTCATCCTTTGCAATATAGTATGCTTCGCTGACATGATCGTCATCCAGCAAATAATCGGTGGTAACATCCACATAATGAATGTCTTCCTGTAGAGCAGTCTGAATCAGCTGATCCAAATAAAATGGCTGTAAAATCATGGTATTCCAATATCCTTTCTCACGCATGCGCATTTGCATGCCTTAGATCACTTCTTTTAAAATTAAGTACGCAACAGTTGCAAGGGACTTCGCTTCAATATAATTTTCATCTACGATGTAATGTTCTGTATTCAAAATCCGACGAATTTCCTTGACCCGTTCGAAGCTCTCCAGTAACTTTTCCTCATTGGGAATGACAAAATAATTATTTTGCAGAATGTTCCGGATTTCTGTCCGGAAACCAGCAGGAAGCGGCTTTGCATCAGGATCCAGCGGAAATTCCCGCAGTTCAAATGTATCCGGTGCCTGTTCCATTTTCTTGGCAATATCCAATGCTGCACGCCGAGAGAATACCAGCGCTTCCATCAGGGAATTGCTTGCCAGACGGTTGTTGCCGTGTACGCCAGTGTGCGAACACTCACCTGCTGCATACAGTCCGGGCACATTGGTTTCTGCCTGATAATCTACATTGATTCCGCCCATCAGGTAATGCTGACACGGGAAAATCGGAATGGGCTCCTTGGTCATATCATAACCTTGTTCCAATACCTTTTGGTAAATATTGGGGAACCGGTTGCGAATAAAGTCGCTGTCCTTATAGGAAATATCCAGATAGAAATTATCGGAACCGGTTGCACGGCTTTCCAGGATGATGGCATGAGAAACGACATCTCGTGGTGCCAGTTCCAACCGATCATCATAACGATGCATAAAGCGTTCCTTGTTGCAGTTAAGCAGATAAGCGCCTTCTCCCCGCACCGCTTCGGAAATGAGGAAGCATTCTCTGGTGTGATGGTCGTTGAATGCAGTCGGATGGAACTGAATCAAATGCAGGTTCTTGATTTCTGCACCGTTTTCATAAGCAAATGTAATGCCGTCACCCGTTGCAATTTTGGTGT
>FR899090.1:4725-17286 GCA_000437255.1 Ruminococcus sp. CAG:403 | reverse complement strand
CTGTGATAGGCCGTATACGCACCATTTTGCAGCACCTGAATGGAAAAACCAGTTGAAGTCTTTTTCATATCCACCATCATGGCATGCTCCAGAATGGTGACATTGGGCAGGGTGCGAACCTTGCGAGCCAGTGTTGCCAGAATTTCTGCACCCGTGGTGTCCTTATGATGGAAAATCCGGTGCATGGAGTGACCGCCTTCCAAGGTGCGGTGCAAAGTGCCATCCGGTTTACGGTCAAAGTCAACGCCCAAATCCAAAATGGTTTGAATTTCATGTGCTGCGGATTCTACCAGAATCTGCACCGCATTGGGGTTGTTTTTAAAGCCGCCTGCAATCATCGTATCCCGGTGATGCAGTTCCGTGGAATCCTCTGGAGAGTTATACACGCCGGCAATGCCGCCCTGCGCCAAAGCCGTATTGCAAAGCGTCAATTCCTGCTTGCACAACAGCAAAATCCGACAAGTTTCCGGCAGATTCAAAGCGCCGTACAGACCGGCAGCCCCACATCCTGCAATGATCACATCATAAGTCTGTTCCATACTGATCCGTTCCTTTCGATGAGGAAGAAAAAAAGCAGCTGTATGGCTGTTTTTTCCGGTTCCATCAAGACGTTATACTTATTCTAGTATAGCACACTTCCAGTCGATTGTCACGTGATTTTGACGAAACAAGAAAAATTCGAAAGAATCGAAAGGAAAAGATTGCTATTTTTTTCACAATCAAATGCAATCCCCATTTCTTACGCCAAATTCACGCATAATCGCAAGCATTTTGAACATACTATTGCTGCACAAAAATTGTACCATTGTGTCATTCCGGACGACTTGCAGCCTGCCTGCCGCACAAGGCAAGTCCTGTATGGAAGCGCCGGACTGCCCTGTGCGGAGAAAAGGAGTATTTCATGCGAAATCAGAACAATCAGAATCAGAACCAGAATCAGAATCAAAACCAGAACCAGAATCAGCAGGCACAGAACAAGCGTCAGCAGAATGCACAGAATCGCAATCAGCAGAACGCACAGAATCAGAACTGCCAGAACGAGTGCCAGGACTAATTGCCCTGCCCGTAGCCACTGCACGCACAGCGGTGTCATCCGATCGGATGACACCGCTATGTTTTGTTGTTATTCATTTTCTTTCAGATACTGCTCCCAGAACGCTTCCGTTCGAAATTTGTCGCTTTGTTCCAAATAGGCTCGCTGCGCCTTTTTGGCGTACAGCAGCGTTTGTACCGCCAGCACACCTAATTTTCCAAAGCACTGCATCGCCTTCCAAAAGCTGCGCTTGGTCACAAAGCCGCCTGTTTTTGCTGCATCATAGTGCAGCAGCTTCCTGGCTCGGAATGCGACTGCAAAATCTGCATGCACCAGCGGAACTGCCGCCTCATGATTGGCAGGCAAAAACAGCCCGTTCAGCGTCAGTCTCTTCAGAATGGGATGCTGTTTTGGCACAAACTGTGCATCCAGATGCAGCGGTTCCAACTGCTCCAGCGGCTGCATCCGGTACCCCATTTTCGTAATTTGTGCATTATATTTTGCTGCCGGCACATGTGCCAGCCAATCTGGGCCTTTATAATAGTCCTGTATCCCTTTTACGATCATTGTTACATTGTCATAGCGATATAGCAGCATATCGCCCAGCGCATGCCGGAAAATCTGCCGCAGAAAAGTTCTGCGATTCGGAAGCAATCCGTATAGGGCGTTGACAATCATCTGATTGCGAAGGATATAATAAAAAATAGAAGACGCATACTTTTTATCAAATGCCTCATGCCAAACACAAATGCCATTCATCAGAATTAGCTGCTTCATATTGCGCAGGCCATACTCCACATCATCCATCCGAACAAACAATGGAAGCGGCAGATTGTCCTGCCGAATCACAGAAATGGGCATGGCACAATACCACCAGCCCTGGTAATCAGCAAATTCCGGCTTTTCATTTTGCAGGCAGGCAGACAGCTGCCGCACATCGTAACCGCCCTTCAAGGACTCGATGTTGCCGCAGTTCCAGCGTGCACCAAACTCCACTTGCCAATAGGGTCGATCTCGTGTCAGCATCACGCCGCCGAGAAATGCATCCTGATCGGCAGGCAAAAGCAAGCTCAAAAAGGTATAGGTGCGGTACAGCACTTCTGGATCCAGCAAAATGTCATCGTCCATCAGCAATACATGGGTCACCGGCAGCGTCTCTGCGGCGTGCAAAATTTCCAGCATCCCTCTGGTAAAGCCGCCGGAACCGCCTGTGTTGGGATTTTGTACAACTCGTACCGCATCATCTGCCAGCTGTGCGGCATCCAGCGTTCCGGCGTTGTCCACGATAAAGAGCGAAAGGTTTCCATACAAAGGCGAGTCCGGGTTGTCCAGGAATGCCTTGCGGAGCATGGTCAAATTTCGCAGGATAAACGCCTCCCGGCGAAACGTACAGAGATCCAATGCCAGGTGCACTGGATTTGGATGCAGCGGCTCCTCTATCGTTTCATAACTTCCGCCATAGCAAATCGCACCTGTTGTTTCTGCCTGAAGCGAGAAGCTAACCATTCCGGCAGAAACCGTTTCCAACGGAATCGACAGCACAACCTCTCTTGGCGCATCTCCGTTCTGTTCCAAGTCGTACGTTCCCAGCTCCTGCGTCACCACGTGCGCATCAAACTGCGGCGAACTCTGGTACAGCAATTTCAGCTGTACCGTTCCGAACAGCCGCAGCCGCAGCTGGATCCTGCGCACGCTCGTGTGTGTCTGCCAAACGCCGACAGAAAAGCCATTAAAATATGTATTGAATGTATACCAAACGCCCTTTTGCAAAGGCAATCCACTTCCTGCCTGTACAAGCTGCGGCTGCACGTCCAAGTTACCATCCGTTCGATAATAAAGTTCCTGCTCCGAACAGATGTTTGCTGTTGGGAAGAGAAGATGCTGTAAAATCATAAGCGAGAAATGCTCCATTTCCTAAAAAGTAGGCAGCTCTGGCTGCCTGTAAGCACCAGATTCCATGCAGTATTTTCTACTGGATGCTTCCAAAAATATGCTGTATTTTCCGGTGTTTCTGCTTTCTTAATCATACAATAGAACCTTTTCCCTGTCAATACCTGCGAAAAAAGTAGCAATCTGCACAATTTTCCAGTTCCATGCAGGAATTCCGTGTTTTAAATTTCCATTGACAAAAAACAGACTTCCTGATATAATGGAAAAGTAACAATCCGAACTTTTCAAGCTTTTTGGATTGTTTCCAAATGTATAACAAATTTCCGTGTCTGGGCAGCGAACAACAGCTGCCCTGCACGTTATCCAATTTATTGAGAAAGGAACTTTTCAAGCATGCAACTGGTACAAAAAGCCAAACAATATCGCTTTCTGTTCAGCGAACTGGTCAAGCGTGATTTTAAACAAAAGTACAAGCGCACGGTATTGGGAATGGTTTGGAGCGCCCTCTCACCGCTGTGTTATTTTTTAATCTTGAAGTTTGTCTTCACCTATTTCTTTAGCCGTAGCATTCCGCACTATACCACCTACTTGTTCATCGGAATTATGGTAAACAGCTTCTATTCCGAATCTACCAATTCGGGAATGTTTTCCCTACTGGCAAACGGCAGCATTCTTTCAAAGATTAACGTCCCCAAATATATTTTTCTGCTTTCCAAAAACGTTTCCTGCCTGATTAACTTTGGCGTTACGTTTTTGATTTTTATTATCTTCGCATTGGTAGATCACATTCCCTTCCACCCAACGATGTTTCTAATGATCTATCCAACCATCTGTCTGATTGTTTTTAATATTGGGGTGGGCTTGATTCTTTCTGCGCTCTTTGTCTTTTTCCGAGACATTCAGTATATTTACACCGTATTCCAGCAGTTGCTGTTCTATTTGTCTGCTATCTTCTATACAGCAGACGCATTGCCACATAAAGTTGCTCGCTGGTTCGTACTGAATCCAATTTTTGATTATATTGACTATTTCCGAACCGTCACACTGGATGGGGTTGTACCAACTTTGAGTGCCCATTTATACTGTGCTGGATTTGCCATTCTGGCATTGCTGGTCGGCATGTTGGTGTATAAAATAAACAACTACAAATTTGTATTTTATTTTTAATAAGGAGATCGCATGGTTGTTGATGTAAAAGACGTATCCATTCGCTATATTGTAGGCGATTTCCGTGACATTGGTCTGAAAGACTTCGTGGTGCGGAAGTTGAAAGGCGATTTTAAAGTAGAAGAATTCTGGGCGGTCAAGAACGTTTCCTTCTCTTTGGATAAGGGAGACTTTCTTGCCATTATTGGCACAAACGGCGCCGGAAAATCCACGCTGCTGAAAGCCATCAGCGGCATTATGCGGCCACAGAAAGGCGGCTGCGTGACAGAAGGAAAAATCTCTGCACTGCTGGAGCTGGGAACCGGCTTCGACGGTGACCTCTCCCTGCGGGAAAATATTTTTCTGCGGGGCGCTTTGCTAGGATATTCCAAACCATTTATGGTGGAAAAGTGTGAGGAGATCTTAGACTTTGCAGAGCTGAAAGAGTTTGAAAACAGAAAGTACAAGCAGCTTTCTTCCGGTATGAAATCCCGGCTTGCTTTTTCCATTGCCTGCTTTGTAAATCCAGATATTCTCATTCTGGACGAAGTGCTGTCCGTTGGGGATGGCTCTTTCCGTGCAAAAAGCGAAAAGAAAATGATGGAAATCATCAAAGGCGGTGCCACAACATTGTTTGTTTCGCACTCCTTGATGCAGGTCAAACGGCTGTCCAACAAGGTGCTCTGGCTGCACAAAGGCGAACAGATTGCATTTGGGCCGACCGCAGAAATCTGCCCGAAATATGAGAAATTTTTGAAAGACGGCATCTTGCCGGAACGGACTGCTACGGAGGAGACGTAATGGGGACAAAAGTGTGCGTTTTTGGTTGCTGTGTAACCAGTGACTTCTTGAAATATACATTTCCAGATCGCTATGAAATCTGTGTAAGATTGGGGAGAAATCCTGTTAGCACTTTGCAAGGAGATGCAATTCAACTCCCTGAGTCTATGTTTTCTTTTTCAACTTCTGGATTTAATCAGCGTATGATTGCAAAGCAATTTCAAAATGACTGTGTAGAACAACTTTTAAATGCGCAAGCAGATTATCTAATATTAGACTTTTCAGAAGAACGACTTCCGCAATATGTGCTTTCTTATGAAGGAAAGCACTACCATATTATGGACTTTTGGATCAATCAAGAAGGGAACTGGTTTCCACAAGTAAAAGAAACACTTGTTGGGCCGAATGGATTGCTGCCAAATGCTCTGATTTCTGCAATTCCGGCTCGTACAATTCCAATGGAAACTATTAGAGAAACCTATCATTCTTTCGTGCAGGCAATTTTAAAGTCTGATTCCAATCCAAACGGTTATGCCCCAGAACAAATTATTGTAATTGAAAGTTACTTAGCAAAGGGCATTCTAAATCCACATGGTAAGCTCCAAAAGTTTCATCCCAAATGGCATGTAGAAGAGACGAATGCCTTTTTAAAACCTATTTATGAGCTGTTTTATCAATTGGTTCCGACTTGTCATATCATTCGATTTCCTGATTTTACATTTGGAAACTGGTATCATATCTGGAATTCTCACCCTTTGCATTATACGGATGCTGTTTATCGATACATTGCAACTGCATTAGACATCATCACTGGACATAATAAATATCTATCCACCCCAGAGAAACTCTGGAAACAGCAGTCCTTGGAAAATCAACTTGCGCAGCGTGTAGCAAATGCTACGCCGCTTTATGATGTTGCCCCGATGAAACGTCGCCTGGAACAGGCTGAAGCACAAATTCATGCATTAAATGAAGTCATTCAAAAGCAGCAGGAAACGATTGATGCCCTGCAAGTTCAAATCAATCAATGGAATGCGTTCCAATCAGATAAGGAGTAATTCTCATGAACCGAGAAACAATTGAAATTTTAAATCCGGCAGAATGTACTGGATGCGGCGCATGTGACAACTGCTGTCCAGTGGATGCCATCAAAATGCAACCGGATTATAAAGGATTTTTATTCCCAAAAATTGATCCCAATAAATGTATTCATTGTGGTCGTTGCGTAGAGAGCTGCCCCGCTTTGGAATGTGATCTACACCCTGCTTCTGAACGGGAATGCTATGCTGTTATGGCAAAGGATGACATTCGCATGCAGAGCAGCTCCGGCGGTGTCTTTACCGTTTTGGCGCAATATGTCTTAAAAAAGGATGGCCTCGTTTGTGGTGCTGCATGGAATCCAGATTGGACAGTATCTCATAAAATAATTTCTTCCGAAGAACAACTGGATGAACTGCGCCGTTCAAAGTATGTGGCAAGTCAAACTGATCATACTTTTACACAAATCAAGAAAGCCTTGGATACCGGAAAAATAGTACTGTTTTCAGGATGTCCCTGTCAAGTCGCAGGTCTGCAAAAATATTTACGGAAACCATATGAAAACTTATTGACAGTAGACATTATCTGTCATGGTGTACCTTCTCCGAAAGCTTTTCAACACTATCTAAGTGAAATCTCACATGGTGAACCCATTACGTATATCAATTTCCGTGAAAAGGATCATGGTTGGGGAACACCTATTACCATTCGAACAGAACGTGGAAAAACGTACTACAACAATTGCTATAAAGATCCTTGGTATATTGGCTTTTTGGGCGGTGTTACCCCAAGACTTTCCTGTGGTACCTGCCATTTTGCACAATTCGACCGAATCGGCGATATCACATTGGGCGATTTCTGGGGAATTGGCAAATACCATGGCAACTATGACGACCGAAAAGGAACCGGATTGGTTTTAGTCAATACCGACCAAGGCCGCCGCTTCTTTAAAAAGGTTGCTTCCAACTTTAAACTTATGAAGCAAGTGCCTAATGTAGAAGTAGTTGATATTGCTAAGGGCAACAATGGTCAACTTGTTGCCCCACGAGAAACACACCCCCGCCACAAGCGTTTCTTTGACCTGCTGGATTATATGCCGTTCTCAAAAGCATTGTTTTCTGCAAAGGACCGAAAGTTTGATGTTGGTATTATGGGCTGGTGGTACAGTGAAAACTATGGCAGCGCATTGACTTATTACGCACTGCACCAGCTGATTCTCTCTCTGGGACTCTCTCCGCTTATGATTGAACGACCGGTTCCGGAAGGAGAAGAGAAAATCGTTCGCTATCCCAACAACATTGCACGTCGTTTTGCTAGAAAGCACTATGAAATCAGTAAAATCTATCACCCAAGTGAATTGCGGTGGTTAAATGAATGTTGTAAAACATTTATTTCAGGATCGGATCAGTTATTTAACTATCAATTACAGTTTATTTCAGGACCGCCGTTCTATCTGGACTTTGTTGCACCTTATAACAATATTGTTTCGTATGCTTCTTCATTCGGAAATGATTACTATGGTAATGATAAGGCAGTCCTGCAATCTGCTTACTTCTTGAAGCGGTTTAAAGCGCTTTCTGTTCGGGAATCTTATGCCGTAGACATTTGTAAGAACAAGTTTGGATTGGACGCAACCTGTGTTCTGGATCCAGTGTTTATGGTAAACCGTTCCGAATTCGACAAGGTAGCAGATGACGCGACTGTTTCGATAAAAGGGGATTATATTGCTGCCTTTATTCTGGATCCCAATGAGGAAAAGCGGCAGCTCATTCAGCATATTTCCAAACAGCTAAAAATGCCGGCGCACTGCCTAATTGATGCATTAAAAATCCCAGAAAATACACAAAAACTCAATCTGCCCAATACACACGGAGATGCAGATGTAGAAGACTGGCTTTCCATCATGCGTGGTGCCAAGTTCGTCATCACGGACTCCTTCCACGGAACCTGCTTGTCCATTATTTTTGGCAGACAGTTTATCAGCCTTGCCAACCATCAGCGTGGCGCACAGCGCTTTGAGTCCTTATTGGGTCAATTCCAATTAATGGATCGTCTCGCTTGGCAAGTGAATGATGTATACGCCAAGGATGATCTTTATGCACCGATTGATTATGAAAAAGTGTATGCCATCATTCAGGAACGCCGTGCAGAGTCTCTTGATTGGCTAAAACATGCCATCTTTGACCCCATGAAAGCAGACGGCATAAACAATGAATTCCAGCTGGTGGATTATCAGCTTACCGAATTAAAATTCGAATTGCTGAAACTTAAAAAGCGGTCAGAAGATGAAATCAATGGATTAAAACGGCAGCTGGCAGAATTGCAAAACAAACAATAAATATTTTTTATTATCAGGGGGATTAATCAACCATGAGCGACCAAAAACCACTTGTATCTCTTGTTGTTCCGATTTATAACGTGGAACGATACGTAGCAGAATGCGTAAAGAGCTGCTGTAAGCAAACGATGCGCAACATCGAAATCATTTGCGTAGACGACGGCTCCACCGACCATTCCTACGAAATTGTGCAGAAGATGGCACAAAAGGATCCGCGTATTAAATGTATCACCAAGAAGAATGCCGGTTATGGCAACTCCATGAACATTGGATTTGATCATGCAACCGGAGAATACATTGGTATTGCAGAATCCGATGACTACATCGAACCGGATATGTGTCAGTATCTCTATGATCGTGCCAAGCAGTATGATCTGGATGTCATCAAAGCCGACTACCTGACCTTCCGCACCAAGAACGGAAAGGATCATACGGAGTATGAATGCACCTGTCCGGACAGTAAGTACTATGATCGTGTTCTGCACCCGGAAACCACCAAGGAAATGTTCACCTTCCAGATGAATACCTGGACGGGACTTTATCGGGCTGATTTCATCCGGAAAAACAACATCCGCCACAATGAAACACCTGGTGCTTCCTATCAGGACAATGGCTTCTGGTTCCAGACGCTGACCCTGGCTCAAAATGTTATGTTTGTCAACAAGGCCTTCTATCACTACCGCCAGGATAACCCGAACTCTTCCATCAACAGCAAGGGCAAAGTGTTCTGCATGAACGAAGAATATGCCTTCATCCATGACTTTATGATGGCACATGAGTCCGTAAAGGAAAACTTCATGTTTGAATTCTTCCGGAAGAAGTTCTTCAACTATATGCATACCTATGACCGAATTGCAGAAGAATACAAGCTGCCTTTCCTGGAACGGTTTGCAAAGGAACTGAAGGAAACTCAGGAATCCGGTGAAATCAACTTCTCCAAGCTGAAAGATGAATGGCTGCAAAAAATGGCTGCCCGCATCATGGACGATTACCAGATGTTCTATTACGAAGATACCATCTATCGTCTGGAACAGGAACTGAACGATGCAAAAAATCGGCTGGAGCGGCTTAAAACTTCCAATGAAATGAAAGTTGGTCGTACAACTGCTGACAAGATTCGCAAAAAGCTGGGCAAAGCCTAATGGATGCATGGTTGAAGTGAGGGTATAACGATATGATGAATGAACAACTCAAAAAAGAACAAATGAAGCAAAAAATCGATCAGCTGTCAGAGGCGCTGACACAGATCTTTACAGAAGATTCCGAAGAAATGAAGTTGCCGGTTTCCACCAAGAAACGAAAGGGCAATCCGGATTTTCGCATTGAAGATGCAGAGGAAGATGCGCTTCCGCTGGTTTCCGTCATCATGCCGGTTTACAATGCAGAAAAGTATCTGAAAAACTCCCTGCATGCCGTTTTGAACCAGAAGTATCGGAACCTGGAAGTCATTTGCATCAATGATGGTTCTACCGATAATTCCCTGTCTATTCTGCAAAACATTGCCAAGACCGATGACCGTGTGAGAATCATCAACCAGGAAAACGCTGGCCCTGCACATGCCAGAAACGCTGGTCTGGATGCTGCAACCGGAAAGTACATCAGCTTTGTAGATGCAGATGATACGCTGGACATGTGGATGTATTACTGTCTGGTGGAACGTGCTGAACAGGAAGATGCCGATATTATTGTATTCGGCGGAACTCCGTTCCCGGATTCTGACCGGGCACCGAAGTGGATTTGGGAAAAGCTCTCCCCTTATAACATTACTTATGAAGATGAAAATGCCGGATCTGATGCGCTGTTCCGGGAAAACAGCAGCAAACCATTCATCTGGCTGCACTTCCTGCGCCGAGATTTGATTGAAGCAGCACCAAAGCTGCGCATGAATGAATCCATGGATCTGGGAGAGGATCAGCTGTTCCAGTTCATGTATTTCCCACGTGCGGAAAAGGTTGTTTTCTGGGACAAGCGGTTCTATTTCTATCGTTGGTTCAACGAAGGCTCCCTGATGTGGACCTACAACAACAAAAAGGTTACGAAGTTTAAGAAGCACCTGCAAATCATTGAAAATGTATTTGCAAGCTGGAAACAGGCTGGCTATGCTGACCCGTATGGCGATCTGATTTCCTGGATGGTTGGCTTTATTTATTATGATCTGGTTTCCTTCCCGAAGTACATGCAGCACAAGTTTGCTGTTCAGCTGATGGAAATTGCAGAAAAGTACGATCAGCATGTCTACATGTGCAACGAATATGAAATGGAACACGGCAAGGAAATTCAAAAACTTGCAGAGGAAGACGTTCCATTCGATGAAGCCATTACTGAGCTGAAGGATGAAATTGCACGTACAGAAGATGAAATTCAAGCCATTCTGCATTCTAAGGCCTTCAAGCTGGGCACTTATATGACACCCCACCCGAAGCGGTTGGATATCAACAGCGTGCTGCCGCCAACCAAAAAGCGCAACTAATTCTACTAGTACCATAAACCAAAAAACAGCCCGAATTGGATGAATTTGTTCCAATTCGGGCTGCTTTTTTGAGAATCCCCATTAATAATTGCCGGAGGTATCCTCCATCAGCTGAAAGGAAATCGTAAACTCCTGATAGGTTCCGTCCTTTTGGTAACGGCGGCAAACGGCTTTCACTGTATCTCCTCCAACTTTGCCTGCAATGGCAGCATTTAAACTGTCATAGTCGTTGACATTCTTTCCTTCTACCGATACGATTACATCATTGACTGCCAATTCTGTATGCGAAATATCACAGTCCTCGCTGATTTCGGTAATCCACACACCGTCCGGTTCCGGATCTTTGACGCCAACTTCCTCCGAAAATTGTGCTTGTGCATATTCATTCTGCATGGAAATAAAGGAAATGCCGACACGAACACGTCCGGACACATAGCCTTGCTCCATCAATTCCTGAATGACCGGAAGTGCCTGATTGATGGTAATGGCAAATCCAAGCCCTTCATAACTGGAGCTGACATATTTGGAAGAAGTAATTCCGATCACCTGTCCATACATATTGACCAGCGCACCGCCGGAATTTCCGGGGCTGATGGCAGCATTGGTCTGGATGCAGTCCATATCAAATCCGGTACTGTCTGCCCGAATTTGCCGATTCAGCCCGGAAACAATGCCATTGGTGACTGATCCGGTCAGACCTGCCGGATTGCCGATTGCAACGACTGATTCCCCGACTACCACTTCATCGGAATTTCCAATGGTTGCAGCTGGCAAGCCAGTGGCTGCAATCTGAATCACCGCAATATCTGTCTTGGTATCTCGTCCCACAATGGAAGCATCATAGCGAGTGCCATCCTCTGTGACAACCTCATAAACAGCATTGTCCATCAAGACATGCGCATTGGTGACAATATAGCCATCCTCTGAAACAATGATGCCAGAGCCAGACCCAACCAATGTGCCACTCTCTGTATAGCCATACAGCTCTACAATGGATGGGCGCACCACTTTTGCCACGCCCTCTACAGAATAGCGCCCGGATTCATCCACCAGCGGATCCGATGGATCCAGCTCCGGTTTTTCCTGCATTTCCAGCACCACATTCGGACGAACGGTTTCGGCAGTTATTTTAGCCGCGTTTGGTTCGGTTCGATACACATAGATATCCCGTACCATACAGTAAAGCAAGGCTGCAAATACCAAGACCGCCAATATAATTAGCACTGCACGCAGTTTTCGAGTGTCCTTTGGCAACCTTGGCTTCTTCGGAGGCCGATGCAACGTCTCTGGCATAGAATAGCCGGAAATGCCGCCAAACGGTGTGGCAGATGCGCCGGTACCAAAGCTTGCAGGCTGTTGCGAAAACGGCTGCCATGGCTGCTGCGGCATGCCATAGCCAAACCTTCTGCCGGGTTCCTCCGTGGGAAATGGATGGCGGAAGGAATCCGCTTCCTCTGAAAAGGAGGGATACGCTTCTGCAGCCGGCTGCTCCGATTCGGCAGGCTGTTCTGCTGCCGCAGTTGGCACCGATTCTGTCGGAATGGACGCTGTCGGTTCTACAGAAGCAGCCGACTCCAAGGACGGTTCCGGCTGCTCTTCTGGCACTACCGACTGCTGCTGCGGTGGTTGGGTCAGACCCGTTTGTTCTTCATCCAGCATGTCGCTTTCGACTCCTTTCTATCTGAATACGTACAGGCAGCGGTTCCGTTTCGATGCGAAAAGCCGCTGCCTGTGTCCATACATATGAAAGATTATTTTGTTTTCGGGGTGGATTCCGCCGGCTGCTGTGCAGTTTTTTTGGCACGCTCCACAGCCTTTTCCTTTGGAATCTGAATCCGAAACTCTGTAAATTCATTTTTCTCACTG
>FR899090.1:0-4656 GCA_000437255.1 Ruminococcus sp. CAG:403 | reverse complement strand
GGTAATATCCAATCCCAACCCCAATCCGGTCTTATCGGCACTGCGAGACGCATCTGTTTTATAGAATCGATCAAAAATCTTCGGCAGATCATCCCGATCAATGCCGGCTCCTGTATTGCGAATGGCAAATACCGTAGATTCCGGCTCCTCCAAGAAGGTAAATGTAATGGTTCCCTTGGTATTGACAAATTTCACAGCATTTTCCACTAAGTTGTAAATGACCTGTCCCATCAAATCCGGATCCCCGTATGCATGCACCGTATCACTGTCCAGTCCTTCCACCGAAATTTCTTTTTTCTCCAATCGACTTTCGAACATCAAAATGGTACGAAATGCAATATCATTCAAAGAGAAGGTCTGATAATTCATGGAAATGGTGCCGTTGTCAAATTTGGAAAGATTCAGCATCGAGGAAATCAGCATCTTCAGGCGCTGCATTTCCTGTGACACAATGTTCAGATACTGGGTACGCTTTCCCTTTGGAACGGTTCCATCCAAAATGCCGTCAATATAACCGCTAATAATTGTCATTGGCGTACGCAATTCATGCGAAACATTGGAAACGAATTGTTTCCGCTGCTCCTCTGCCCGTGCCACATTGTCCGCAATCATATTGATATGACAAGCAAACTGGGATTCTTCCTCATTGGGAATCTCCTCCGGCCGAAGGCGCTGTGAGAAGTCCCCTTTGGCGTAACGCTCTGCTGCTTCTTGAATGGCAAAGACGGGTTCCAAATTGCCTTTCATAAAGTAGTACAGCAAAACGGTAAACAGAACCGTTGCAACTGCCCAGATCAATGCTGCATTGATCCAAATTCTCCAGACATAGGCATTTAAGGAATCCAATCGGCCATTGATAAACAAATAATATGTTGTCGTTACACCTTTTGCATTGGTCAAATGAAGCGGCAGACCCGTGGTCAGCACAATATCATGATCGGTATAATCAAGCCCATATGCCTGTGTGGACCGGTATACGCCATCCTGTTCGATCTTATACAGCATTTCCTGCGGCAGACGAATTTCTTCCTGCTGCAGCAGCTTTCCGCAGCTGTATTGCACGCAGTTGCCGTCTACATCGAACAAATAGCTATGCATACCGCCAGCCAATCTGCGCTGATCCATCACGAAAAGCGCATAATCCAGATCCAGATCCCCGTCATTTTCCTGTTCACTCCGATGCGTAATTTCCGCAGCCATAATATTGTTGCTTCTTTGATTCAAAGCAGTCATCTGTGTCTGATACATGCGAATACAAATGGTTGCAATCAAAAGCGCTACAATTAATGTAAATGCTGCATACAGCATCGAGATCCACAACACTCGTACACGCAGGAACGCCTTCGGATTTTTTGGTTTCTTTTCCTGCGAACGTTTCTTCTTAATCATCCTCTTCCGATTCGAACTTATAGCCAACGCCCCAAACGGTCTTCAGCGCCCACTTGTCCGAAACGCCTTCCAGCTTTTCTCTCAGCCGTTTAATGTGTACGTCAATGGTACGGGAATCTCCGTAATATTCGAATCCCCAAACCTCATCCAGCAGCTGATCTCTGGTATACACACGGTTCGGATTGGAAGCCAAATAGAAGAGCAGTTCCAGTTCCTTCGGCGGTGTATCCACAACCTTGCCATTGACACGCAGTTCGTAACGAGTCATATTGACAGACAGCTTGTCGTACCGTACTTCCTTCACTTCTGCTTCTGTCGGAACGTTGCCGATTCTTCTTGCAATTGCCTTGATTCTGGCAACAACTTCCTTGGTATCAAAGGGCTTTACAATATAGTCATCTGCACCCAATTCCAGACCCAGAACCTTATCAAATGTATCACCCTTTGCGGTAATCATGATAATCGGTACGCTGGACTTTTTCCGTACTTCCCGGCAAACTTGCCAGCCATCCAGGCTCGGCAGCATGACATCCAACAGAATGACATCCGGCTTCAGTGCGTTAAACTTCACGAGTGCTTCTTCTCCATCATAGGATAGAATGACGCTGTATCCCTCATTTTCCAGATACATGCGCAATACTTCACAAATATTCGGGTCATCATCGACTACCAAAACTTTTTCCAATGCCATATTTCTTCACACCTTTCTGATTACAAGCAGTCTCATCTGAGCTGTCTAGTCATCCTTACAATTTCTTCTTTCATTATACAAGTTCCCTGTAAATGATTGGTGTTAATTTTATTTCATAGATGTGTACTTTTTGTAAAATGTGAAAAAAATAAATGCATCAATTGTACTTGTTTGTTTTTTTGATTTAATCATTCTTTTTCTTAGAACAAAATAGAATTCTCCCTTTTTTCAAGTAATTTCTATGCTTGAATTGATTTTTTGATGAAAACTTAATGCTGTTGGAAGCATACGCTTGCCCTTTTATGCAGAAATATTCATTTTATATCTATATCTTTTATCCGATCTAGTTATATAAACTAACTCAATCTGCCGCATTGTGAAAAGTGTTTGTTTTTTGCGCAATTTCAATTTCTTATTTGTTGATTTCACCAAACTTTTAATTTTTTTCTGGAAATCACTTGATTTTTTTTGAAAAGTTGGTACAATAGTATTAGCACTCGAGAACAGCGAGTGCTAACAGAATATTTGTGAAAGTGATAATACATTACAGGAGGAATGAATCATGACGATCAAACCGTTATCAGACAGAGTTCTTATAAAACTAGAAAAGGCCGAAGAAGAAACCACAGCAGGTGGCCTGATTTTGATGAACAATTCTGCAACCGGTGAACCGGTTACTGCAAAAGTGGTTGCTTGCGGCCCTGGTAAGGTATCCGCTTCCGGCACCGTTGTTCCAATGACCGTAAAAGTTGGCGATACTGTTTTGGTAAACAAGTCCGCTGGTCAGACCATTAAAATTGATGGCGAAGAGTTGGTTTTGCTGTATGAGAGCGAAATCATTGCAGTTGCTGAATAAGTTGCTGACGGATCGTTCTTCTATATTGATTCTATAAAAAGGAGATTGCGTTATTATGGCAAAGGATATTAAATACAATGAAAATGCAAGAAACGGCCTGGTAGCTGGTATTGATAAGCTGGCAGACACCGTAAAAATCACACTGGGCCCGAAGGGCAGAAATGTTGTTCTGGATCGAGAATTCGGCGCTCCGCTGGTAACCAATGATGGTGTTACCATCGCAAAGGACATCGAACTGGAAGATCCATTTGAAAACATGGGTGCACAGCTGGTACGGGAAGTTGCAACAAAGACCAATGATGCAGCTGGTGACGGTACCACAACCGCAACCGTTCTGGCACAGTCCCTCATTCATGAAGGTCTGAAGAACATTGCTGCTGGTGCAAATCCGATGGTTCTGCGCAAGGGCATTGCAAAGGCTGTTGATGCAGCTGTTGCAGGCATCGTAGCCAATTCAAAGGCTGTCAGCGGTGCAGAGGACATTGCAAGAGTTGCAACGGTTTCTTCCGCTGATGAAAAGATTGGTAAGCTGATTGCAGAAGCAATGGAAAAGGTTACAACAGATGGTGTCATCACCATTGAAGAAGGCAAGACCGCAGAAACCTACAGCGAAGTTGTAGAAGGTATGCAGTTCGATCGTGGTTATCTGTCTCCTTATATGATTACAGACCGGGAAAAGATGAAGGTTGTTTACGATGATGCACTGGTTCTGGTAACAGACCGCACTATCTCCAACATTCAGGAAGTGCTCCCGCTGCTGGAACAGATTGTACAGATGGGTAAGAAGCTGCTGATCATTGCAGAAGATATCGAAGGCGAAGCACTGACCACCATTATCCTGAACAATCTGCGTGGCACCTTCAAGTGCGCTGCTGTAAAGGCTCCGGGCTTCGGCGACCGCAGAAAGGATATGCTGCAGGATATTGCAATCCTCACCAATGCAACTGTCATCTCCAAAGATCTGGGCATGGAACTGAAGGATGCAACTGTTGATATGCTGGGTCAGGTTGGCCAGATTGTCATCGACAAGGAAAACACCATTCTGGTTGACGGTGCTGGTTCTTCTGAAGCCATCCAGGAACGGATTCACGAAATCAAGAATCAGATCGAAGCATCTACTTCCGACTTCGACAAGGAAAAGATGCATGAACGGATTGGTAAGCTGTCCGGCGGTGTTGCTGTTATCAAGGTTGGTGCTGCAACAGAAGTAGAGATGAAGGAAAAGAAGCTGCGAATTGAAGACGCACTGGCTGCAACCAAGGCTGCTGTAGAAGAGGGCATCGTAGCAGGCGGCGGTACTGCATTGATCAATGTAATGCCAGCCATCGAAAAGCTGATCCCGACTCTGTCCGGTGATGAAAAGACCGGTGCTTCCATCGTTCTGCGTGCACTGGAATCTCCGCTCCGTCAGATCGCAGCAAATGCTGGTCTGGAAGGCAGCGTTATCATTGATAAGATTAGAAGAAGCCGCAAAGTTGGTTATGGTTTCGATGCTTACAACGAAACCTACTGCGATATGCTGAGTGCTGGTATCGTAGACCCGACAAAGGTAACACGGAGTGCTTTGCAGAATGCAGCATCCATCGCATCCATGGTACTGACAACAGAAAGTGCTGTTGCCAACATCAAGAAGGATGAGCCAGTTCCGGCAGCTCCGGCAGGCGGTATGGGCGGTATGTATTAATCCGCACCAGCGAAATCAGAATAATCAAGCAGAAGG
>FR899089.1:46067-47218 GCA_000437255.1 Ruminococcus sp. CAG:403 | reverse complement strand
AGGGCACAAGCCGTTCCAGCTTCTCCGCTTCCCGCCGAATGGCAAAATACTGCAAATAGAATGCAGAATCTGGATAACAGTCTGCCAATGCCTGAATTTGTCCGGCTTCACAGTATCCAATTCCTGTCATGCGCTGCCCAATCAGCGGCAGTGCATCAAATGCAACCTGCATGCTGCACCTTCCTTCCTGTCAAGGACAGCATGAGGCGAACTCGGTTCGCCTCATGCTGCATCGTTGCGCCGTTCGCTGCTGCCAGCATCGGCTGCATTATGCCTTTGTAATTTCTGCGATTTTCAGCTCTTCTTCTACCAGCTTCAGATCGTTCCGAACCATCCGTTCTACCAGCTGCGAGAAGGAAATTTCACGCTTCCAGCCCAGCTTTTCTTCTGCCTTTGCCGGATTGCCCAACAGAACGTCTACTTCTGCCGGACGGAAGAACTTCTTATTAACGGAAACGATGGTCTTGCCAGTTGCTGCATCTACCCCGATTTCATCGACACCGGAGCCCTGCCACTGTACGGTAATGCCAACGTGAGAAAATGCAGTTTCTACAAATTCCCGTACGGTTCTGGTTTCATTGGTAGCGATGACATAATCATCCGGAGCATCCTGTTGCAGCATCAGCCACATAGCCCGTACATAATCCTTGGAGTGACCCCAGTCCCGCTTGGAATCCATGTTCCCCAGTTCCACATGATCCAGTACACCCAGCTTAATGCGTGCAACCGCATCGGTGATCTTTCTGGTTACGAATTCCAGACCTCTGCGCTCTGATTCGTGATTGAACAGAATGCCGGAGCATGCGTACAGGCCGTAGCTTTCCCGATAGTTCTTGGTAATCCAGTGACCATACAGCTTTGCAACGCCGTATGGGCTTCTCGGATAAAACGGTGTGGTTTCCTTCTGCGGCATTTCCTGTACCAGACCAAACATTTCAGAAGTGGATGCCTGATAGAAGCGGCATTCCGGTTTTACGGTACGGATGGCTTCCAGCATCTTGGTAACACCCAATGCATCAATTTCTGCGGTTGCCATCGGCTGTTCCCAGCTGGTTGCAACGAAGGACTGTGCAGCCAGATTGTACACTTCATCTGCCTGTGAAATCCGCATCGCATTGATCAGAGAGATCTCGTCGGTCATATCTGCATAG
>FR899089.1:45053-45995 GCA_000437255.1 Ruminococcus sp. CAG:403 | reverse complement strand
GCTCTTCCGGCGCATGATGCCATATACTTCATAGCCCTTTTCCAGCAAAAGTTCTGCCAGATAAGAACCGTCCTGTCCTGTAATTCCTGTAATCAATGCATGTTTGCTCATAATTTTCGACTCCTTGTTTTTGATTCTATGGTTCAAATTCTGAGAATGCTGCCCTTACAGCAAGCTGCTGCGGTTGCAGATTTTCAAATTCTCAATAACTTTCTTTACATCCTGTGTGCTGTCCTTGGCACAAATCAAAGTGGCATCCTCTGTATCAATGACAATCAGATCTTCCACGCCAACTGCTGCAATCAGTTTGTTCTTGCCGCAGATGGTGCTCCGCTGGGTGTTGACGGTAATCACATCGCCTTCAATGTAATTGCCCAATTCATTGGTTGCATTGATGCGCTCCAGCGCCAGCCAGTTGCCGACATCGTCCCAGCCAAAGTTGCCGGGAATGGTATAAATGCAGTCTGCCTTCTCCATGACGCCAAAGTCAATGGATTCGCTGCGGAACGCAGCATACTGCTGTTCCAGAACAGTCTCAAAATCCGGTGTGCCGACTGCTGCTGCAATCTGCTCCAATCCGGCATAAATATCCGGCATAAACTGCTGCAAATTCATTAGAATAGAGGTTGTCGTCCAAACGAACATGCCGCTGTTCCACAGATACCGGCGGGAGGCCAGATATTCCTTTGCGGTTTCCAGATTGGGCTTTTCCACAAAACGATCCACCTGATAAACACCCGGCATTGCAGAAGCCGTTTCATCCCGCTGGAATTGAATGTATCCGTATCCGGTTTCCGGATAGGTCGGCGTAATGCCGATGGTAACGAGGTTGTGATCCTGCTGCGCTGCGGCAATTGCCTGCTTGAGCGTATCAATATACAGGTCAACGTATTGAATCAGATGATCCGATGGCAGCACCAGCATCATGGCTTCCTGGTACTT
>FR899089.1:42852-45027 GCA_000437255.1 Ruminococcus sp. CAG:403 | reverse complement strand
AATCACAGCGGCAGCCAGTCCGATACACGGCGCTGTATTTCTGCCGCACGGTTCCAGCAAAATATTTTCTGTCGGAATTTCCGGCAGCTGCTGCTGCACCAATTCTGCATAGTGCACATTGGTTACAATGAACACATCTTCCGGCGCAACCAACGGCTTTAACCGGTTGACGGTTTTTTGAATCATGGTTTCTCCGTCAGCGGTCAGAGACAAAAACTGCTTGGGGCAATTGGTTCGGCTTCTCGGCCAGAAACGCTCCCCACGACCGCCTGCCATAATTACTGCTGTAATTTTCATGTCATTCTCCTTGTTCTTTGTGATTCGATTTCTGCTGTTCCAGTTCCAATTCCATTTCTTTTTTCTGTTCCTCATTGGATTCCGGCGGGAACAGCGCCGTTTTCAGTGTCATCAAAATAATTCTCAAATCCAAAAGCAGAGAATAGCTTTCAATGTACATCAAATCCATCTTTAATTTATCATACGGTGCTGTATCATACAGCCCGATTACCTGTGCATAACCAGTCAGTCCAGCTTTCACATGCAGCCGAAATTCAAATTCCGGCATGGTTTTTTCGTATTGCTGCGCCAACTCCGGACGTTCCGGACGAGGTCCCACAACCGACATATCGCCTTTTAAAATATTCAGCAGCTGCGGAATTTCATCCAGCCGATACTTCCGCAGGAATTTTCCTGCTTTGGTAATTCGATGATCCTCTTCTGTTGCAAGCTGCGGCCCGGCAGCCTCTGCATTCACGACCATGCTGCGGAACTTATACACATTGAATTCCTTTCCGCCCAAGGTCAGTCTGCGCTGCTTGTAAAGAATCGGCCCACCATCATCCAGTTTAATAGCAATAGCAGCCACGCAAGCAAACGGCAGTGCCAAAATGGATACAACAATTGCAAAAATCAGGTCAAATGTCCGCTTTACAATCTTCTGATCCAGTGTAAATCCATAGTTGCGGCACAGCAGCAGCGGTGTATCAAACAACCGGATTTCCTCTGCGCCACGCAGAATAATATCCGAAATTTTCGGTGCTACATAAGTCCGGATGTTTTTGGCAAAGCAGAACTTCAACAAGTCGTTGCGCATGCGACCCGGTACATCGCAGAGAATCACGCCCTCGTAGCGCAAAATGGTTTTTTGAATAAATTCCATGCTTTCATCGATGAACACCGACTCACAAATCATGTACTTATCCACACGGCGGCTCATTTTCAGGATCAAATCCGCCGCCTTTTTATCCCCATACACCACAACCAACCGTCGGGGCGGATAGAGGTGAAAATAAAGCTTATTGGTTCCAAAAATCCATCCCAGCAAAAGCAGCAAATCCAAAATGGTCAGGAAAAACATCGGCCCAACGGCTGCAAAATGTCGGCTGATCAAGCTGATCTGCAAATACGCCAGCACATTGACGCATAAAATAGACAGCGTCTGCGAATAAAACATATCGGTTCGCTTCAGATACCCGATTTTCAAGCCGCCATACGCCTTGCTGAAAATCAACAGCATCGCTAAGTAAATGATAATCAAAACCCAGTTTCCACGCCGATAAAACGGTAAAATAATTGCATCACTGTAATACTCATACCAAACAATGCCGAAGCACAGGGTAAACACCCCAAGCAGCAAACTGGCAGAAGCAAGGGAAACCATTCGTTTAAACTGTTCCCGTTTTATATTGTTTCTTGGCATTTCCAAACTATACCTGCCTCTATGTCTCTTTTTCTGCATACTCTTTGTGCAGGATCATTTTTTCAAAAAATCTGGATAGAATATACACGTAATATTATAGCAAAGCTGGTTTTTGCTGTCAAGCGTTTGCGGCAATTTCACGAAAATATCATAAAAAGCCCCTGTAAAAGACCGTTTCCGCTTTTACAGGGGCAATGTGTCGATTTTATTCTACGGTTTCAAATAAGTAATAGGTATCCTGACCAGCATACTGCACAGCAAGATACTGTGCCGCATCTTTTTCCTTCACGGCATAGATCACAACGGTGTACCATTCCTGGGACTGTGCATCCATGGCAACCGAACTGCCTAAGTAGGAAACGATGTCTCCCATGGGCACTTCCTCATACTGTGTCACATACTCTGTACCCTGAAAGTGCAGGCGATTGAAGTCATGAATGTCCTTATTCCAAACAGGCGTTGTGGTTTTGGTGGTG
>FR899089.1:28011-42735 GCA_000437255.1 Ruminococcus sp. CAG:403 | reverse complement strand
CACCAGCCGTTGTTCCGGACGAAGCCGGTGCCGAAGCAATACCTGTATGAATCGGCAATTCCGTTTGCTGCCGGGACGATTCTGTCCGTCCTTCTGTCTGCGTTGTGCCAGAACCACCGACCAAACCGACAGTAGAAGCAGCCGCCTGTGTGTGCATGGATGCAGGCTGTGTCTGTTTCGAGGATTCTGCTGTCGGATTGGATGCGGCTTGCTGCTCTTGAGCAGCTGTAGTAGTCTGTGTGGTTTGCTCTGCCGCAGATTCCAGCATCGTTTGCTGCTGCTGCCGTACCTCCAGCAAACCCTGCTGCTGTACCAGAATGGCAAGTGCTGCGCAAACAGCCGCAAACGTTCCAACTTGCAGCGGTCGCTTCCATATTGTAAGCCATGGTTTCTGTTTTTTTGGAGCAGACTGTGCGGCAGCGGCCTGTAAAAGCCGTTCCTGCATCCGCTTCTTCGCAGCTTCATCCGGTGATAACCGCTCCCAATTTCGATTCCATTCTTCACGTTTCATATCTGCTCACCACCTAACATTTTTTTCAACTGCATTCTGCCACGCCGCAGCAGCGTTCGAACGGTCGATTCTTTTTTCTTCAGCATCTCCGCGATTTCTGCGGTGCGGTAAGATTCATAATAGTATAAGTAAAGCACCATGCGGTAAGCATCCGGCAGCTGCATCAACGCTGTTAAAATCCGATCATCCCGTTCTGTTTGGGAAGGATCGGCACCCAGCAGGCGCTCCCAATCCTCGACATCTTCCCGTTTCTGACGTGTCCAATGCCGCAGATGATTTTTACAAAGATTCGAAGCAGTCACGATCAGCCATGCTTTTTCATGTGCTTCATCTGCAAATGACTCGCCTTGCTGCAAAATTTGCAGCAGCTTTAAAAAGGTTTCCTGTACGGCATCCTCTGCATCAGACTGATTTTTCAGAAAGCTATAACAAATCCGGTATACGGTATCGACATGCCGGACGTATAAAGTTTCCAGTTCCGCCATCCGGCTGGTATCATCCTCCGGCAGCATGTCAACGCCTCCCCTACGTCCCACAGAAGCTGTCCTCCGTTTTCTGCTTTTTCTACGCTGCTGGTTTCCTCTTTGTCGTTGAAACCCATTCCAACAGCACTGCATCTATCGTAGCATATTTTCCCGATCTTTGCAATCTTTTTCTCCAAGCCTGCACGGCGCACGCATTCTGCATAAACACATATGGCGCAGCAAATGTTTCCCATTTGCTGCGCAGTGTACAAGGAGGAACTTCCAATCGAGTCGTACTCTTACGAGGAATTTTGCATCCTTTCTTCTTTTGCAAAACTCCAGTTGCGCATAGAAGCTGCAAACCAATTCCCGTTTTTCCTGTGGTTTGTTCATCCAGCATGTTCCAGCCATGCTGCCCTTTTGAATCCCAAATCCAACTGCTGCCAACCACATCTGCCTGTCCGTCACCCTTTCTGCCGGTCAGACAGCCCTTCTCTGCGGTTCACATTTGGAAAAATCGGCATCCCTTCTGCGGTTTGCTGCTCACGCACGAAAAATCCCTTCATATTGGAAACAATCCTGCTCCGGGAAATGTTGCAGGATTGTTCTATTTTCTGGAAATTTGGAAGAATGTACAATTTTAATTTTAAGTTTTTGTGCAAAACAGCGATGCGTTCCGCTCTTTTTTTGGCAATTCAAGAGATCTTTTAAAAAAACATTCCATTTTCCGGAAATATGTGGTATAATAATGTTTCAGACTGTGCTGTTTTGCTGCCTGAGCACCGACTCCCGTTCCCGACGCTTCTATAGATCGCCGAACCGGATGGCTCCGAATGCACGCAGAGCAGACCCGTTTCATATCTGGTATCAACGTCAAAAAGGAAGTTATTCATGAACAAATACAAAAAACTGCTTTCCAATACCTTGATTTTTGGAATCGGTTCCTTCGGCTCCAAAATTCTGTTGTTGCTGCTGACTCGATTGTACACAGGAAATATCAATCCCGGTGACAACAGCACTAAGGAATTGCTGGAAATTACCACCAATTTCCTGATTCCGATTATTACGTTCTCCATTGCAGATGCCGTCATTCGGTATGGCATTGACCGCAACTTTGACAAGCGGCGTGTTTTCACATCTGCTTATGTCATTCAAACCTGCGGCATTCTGGGCTTTATCGTGCTCTCTCCGCTGCTGCAATTGCTGCCGTATACGGAAAACTATGTCATCCTTTTGGTGCTCTACTGTATTGCATCCGCATTCCGACAAATCAATTCGCAGTTTGTCCGGGCTCGTGGAATGGTGAAACTGTTTGCACTGGACGGTATTCTTGCGACGATCACCCTGTTCTTCTTCAACATCTTCTTCATTGCCTCCCTGCATCTCGGTGTCACCGGCTTTATGCTTTCGGTGATTCTATCCGACTTGCTGTCCGGTATTACACTTTGGATGATCGGCGATCTGCATCGCTATTTCAATCTGCGTTATCTGGATAAGCGCACCACACGTATGATGATCCGCTTTTCCATTCCGCTGATTCCGTCTGCCATTCTCTGGGTCATTACCTGCTTCTCCGACCGGCTGTTCCTGCGGTACATGCCCGGCCCGGCTGGACTGGTGGGCGATACAGCAGCCGGTATCTACGGTATTTCCAGTAAAATTCCAAACTTGATTTCCACCATTTCCACCGTCTTTTTCCAAGCGTGGAATATGTCTGCCATTGAGGAAAACAACTCCAAAGACCGCAATCACTTCTATACAAAGGTGTTCGACACCTTCCAGTCCTCGATGTTCATTGCAAGTTCCGTCATCATTGTATTTGTTCGTGTGTTCTCTGATATTCTGATCGATTCTACCACCTACCCGGAATATGCAACTGCATTCCGCTACACCCCCATCCTGGTTATTGCTGTGCTGATGATGAACTACAACCAGTTCCTGGGCAGCATCTATACGGCAACGCAGCACACAACCCATTCCTTCTGGACCAGCCTGGCTTCAGCAGTGCTGAATATTGTTTTAAACATCATCCTGATTCCAAAGTTCGGCATTATGGGCGCAGCAGTTGCAACCTTTGCCAGCTACTTTATCTGCTACTGCATCCGGATTGTGGATGCACGAAAATTCGTCCCGTTCTATGTAGATCATACCCGTTTTGCCCTGAATACCATTATTTTATTCCTGCAAAGCATCCTCGTGGTATCGGCTCCGTCCGGCTGGATTTTCCTGCTGACCCTCAGTTTCGTGTTCATTGTCTGCTACAACTTCTCCGCACTAACCGAAACCCTGCGTCATCTCAAGCATCGCTAATTTCCCACAATCCGCAAGCCTCGTCTACGCAGAAGCGGAAGCGTTTGTATGCGCTTCCGCTTTTTCTTTTTTCCGTGTCTGCTTCACAGAATTTTTTTGACTCGACAAAATCCTATTGAAATCCGCAAAAAGTTATGGTATAATGGTAGCAAAGAAGGGAGGACTGTCATGTTAAAAGCAGGCGTTTCAACAGCATGCCTTTACCCAAAAGTCGTAGAAGAAGCGCTATACGACCTTGCAATTGGCGGCGTGCAGCATGTAGAAATTTTCATCAATACCCATTCGGAACTGCATCCGACATTCATTGCATCCCTGACTCATATTTTACGCCGATTTGATATGACATGTAAGTCCTTGCATCCGTTTACCAGCGAACTGGAACCACTGATGCTTTTTTCCGGTTATGAACGCCGTTTGCAGGATGTTCTGGAATACTACAAGCGCTACTTTTCTGCTATGCAGACGCTGGGCGCAACGGTCTTTGTGCTGCACGGCAATAAGGGTCCCATCCAGGCAGAACTGTATGCCGAACGCTTTGCAATGCTGGCAGAACTCGGAAAAACCTTCGGCGTTGTGGTGGCACAGGAAAATGTCGCTCGCTGCACCAGTCGTTCCCTGGATTTTCTGCTGCAAATGCAGAAGCTGCTTGGAAACGATGCCAAATTCGTTCTGGACATCAAGCAAGCTGTCCGCTCCAACGAAAACCCCATGCAAATGCTGCAAAAGCTGGGCAGTCACATTGTGCATGTGCACCTCAGCGACCACGGAGAATACGGAGATTGTCTGCCGGTTGGAACAGGCCGCTTCGATGTGCGAACCTTCCTGCAAACGCTCAGCACCTGTTCTCCGGACTGTTCCGTCATCTTAGAGCTGTACCGCAGCAGTTTCAACAATGTGCAGGATCTGGTGAACAACTACCTGGTGATCCAGCATATGCTTGCACCTGGCAGTGCAAACAAAACCGATTCCATTCCAATACGCTGAGAATCGGTGTTATGACTTGGGAAAAGAGGGATTACCATGCGATGTCCATATTGTGGATATGCAGATACCAAAGTGCTGGATTCTCGTCCGGCAGAAACCAAAATCCGACGGAGACGGGAATGCATGCAGTGCGCCAAACGGTTCACCACCTATGAAATTGTCGAACGTCCGCTGCTGATGGTGCAGAAAAAGGACGGTTCCATTGAACCGTTCAACCGCAACAAGTTAATGGGCGGCATTTTCAACGCCATCAAAAAGCGGCCGGTGACTGCCGACCAGGTCGGCGCACTGGTGGAGCAGATTGAAACAAAGTACGCCAATGAAATGCGCAATCTGGTTTCTTCTGCGGAACTTGGCAATACCGTCATGGAACAGCTGAAAAAGATTGATGCCGTGGCATATATCCGCTTTGCATCCGTTTACCAGGACTTTACCGATGTAGCTGGATTCATTGCCGCAATCAGCGAATTGGATCAATAAAACTTCGCTCATCCAAACCACCCGGCGCATACCAAATGCGCCCTTGAAAAGGAGAAAAACAATGGCAAATAATTTCAACGACTTATTCAACACCCCGGATACTTCCTACGAATACGACACACAGGACATTCAGAGCAACAAGGTCTGGGCCGTTCTGGCGTACCTGGGCATTCTGTTCTTCCTGCCGCTGGTTGCCTGCAAGGATTCCCGGTTCGGTAAATTCCACGCCAATCAGGGATTTGCCCTCTTCCTGACTGATCTGGTTTTGAGCATTGTCGGCAAAATTCTTGGATTGATTCCAGTTTTAGGTGTCATCTGCAACACTGTGATTTATTTGATTATTCTGGGTCTGACCATTCTTGGCATGGTCAATGCCGGCACCGGAAAAGCCAAAGAACTGCCCATCATCGGTGGTTTGATCAACGTATTCAACAAGTAAGCAGCGGTGTCAGCTGATCTGGTTGTGCCGGATCATACAGCATCGCACCGACCAATGTCCCATCGGAACGTATCAGCAGCTCTGCGAGCAACGTGCTTTCGGAGCTGCTGTTTTGTACCGTATAGGTAATTTGTTCCGCCTCTGCTCCGGCAGAATCGGCAAGCGGCAGCCTTTGCGCCTCCTGCATGGTGCAGTATGCCCCAAAGGTACCGCTGTCTGTACAGGCAGGCACCAATACAGCGGCAAGCTGCGGCGCCGCTTCTGTCGGCGAATAGCCGCATGCTGTGAGCCAATCCCGGCGCTGTGCATCCGTTTGCAGCGCAATCATCTGATAAGAAACAGTCGGCGCTGCATGCGTATAGCGATAGAGCCATACGCCTCCCAGAACGACTCCTGAAACAGCAGCTGCCAGCAACAAACGAGAACGTATCATACGACCCATTCACCCTTTCCGGCGCTTTGCTGCGCCATGTTGTCCATAAACCATATGCCCGTTTTCCGAAAAACAGAACCCAAAAGGAGCATTTCCATGCGATTGGATCAGCTTATTGCAGCGCACACCCCCTACAGCCGCAAAGAAGTCAAGCTCTTGCTGCGGCAAAAGCAAATAAAAGTAAATGATTTAATTATTGCAAAAGCAGACACAAAAGTCCAGCCGGAACAAGATACCATCACCATAAAAGGCGAACCGCTTGTCCTACGCCCCAGCAGTCGTTATCTGCTGCTCAACAAGCCTGCCGGCTATGTCTGTGCAACCGAGGATGCACGGGATCCAACCGTACTGGAACTGGTGCCGGATGCCCTCCAGTGCAAGGGACTTTTTCCCGCCGGCAGACTGGACAAGGACTCCAAGGGGCTGGTGCTGCTGACCACAGACGGTGCCCTGGCGCACCGCATGCTCGCCCCCAAGCGACATGTTCCCAAATACTATTTGGTGCGATTGGCACGTCCTTTTTCTACTACATATAGCGATGCGTTTCAAGCCGGCATCTCCCTGCGAGACGGCAGCCTCTGCCTGCCGGCAGAAACGGCACCCCTGCCGGAACTGGGGGACACCTGGGCGCTGGTCGGCTTGCAGGAGGGAAAGTACCACCAAATCAAACGGATGTTTGCTGCTTTGGGAAACCATGTAGAGGAACTCATCCGAATCGGCATCGGCGACTTGTTTTTACCGCCCGATTTGCAGCTTGGAAGCTGTATGGAACTTTTAGACAAAGATTTGGAGAAACTGTTGAATTGCGAAACCACTTTTTCAGCGAAATTACAAAGCCTGAAAAAAAATTCGTCATATTTGATAAATGTAACAACATAATTTTGGGCAATAAATGACTTGAAAAAATTTTTATTTTTTGGTATGATTATTATAGGCTGAATTGGTAAAGCATTCCGGCTGCGCTGCATTCGGTAAAATAAGTTTAGGAGGAACTGCATAAAATGGCAAGTCTATCATTGAGAGGCATTTACAAGATATATCCTGGCAATGTAAAAGCTGTTAAAGATGTAAATTTGGAAATTAAGGATAAGGAATTTATCGTTCTGGTAGGTCCTTCCGGCTGCGGAAAGTCCACCACATTGAGAATGATCGCTGGTCTGGAAGAAATCTCCGAGGGCGAACTGTACATCGGTGACCGTCTGGTAAACGACATCGCTCCGAAGGATCGTGACATCGCAATGGTTTTCCAGAACTATGCGCTGTATCCGCACATGACCGTATTCGATAACATGGCATTCGGTCTGAAGCTGAGAAAAGTACCGAAGGCTGAAATCGCAAAGAAGGTAGAAGAAGCTGCTAAGATTCTTGACCTGAGCCACCTGCTGGACAGAAAGCCGAAGGCAATGTCCGGTGGTCAGAGACAGCGTGTTGCGCTGGGTCGTGCAATCGTCCGGAATCCGCAGGTCTTCCTGTTGGACGAACCGCTTTCCAACTTGGATGCAAAGCTCCGTGCACAAATGAGAACCGAAATCTCCAAGCTGCATAAGAAGCTGGGTACTACCTTTATTTATGTAACCCACGACCAGACAGAAGCTATGACCATGGGTGACCGTATCGTTGTTATGAAGGACGGTATCATTCAGCAGGTTGATACACCGCAGGCTCTGTACGAGAAGCCGGGCAACAAGTTCGTTGCTGGATTCCTTGGTTCTCCGCAGATGAACTTCATCGATGCTGTTCTGAAGAAGAGCAACGACTACTATGTAGAATTCGGTTCTGAAAGCGCAAGCGGAAAGAAGTTCCAGATTGCAATTCCGGCTGCAAAGTGTGATCCGAAGCTGGCTGAATATGTAAACAAGCCGGTTGTTTTGGGTATTCGTCCGGAATCCCTGCATGATGATGAAATGTACCTCTCCAATGCAAAGACTGGTGTCATCGAATGTGACGTAGAAATCACCGAAATGATGGGTGCAGAAACCTACCTGTACCTGCTGTGTGAAGGCGTTCCGATGACTGCTCGTGTAGATCCTCGTTCTACTGCAAAGCCGGGCGACCACATCAAGATTGCACTGGATCCGAATAAGATTCACCTGTTTGATAAGGATACTGAAGAAACCATCATTAACTGATTGTTTTCTTCCACAACTTGTTTGAAAAAGGGTGCCTGTTGTCAAGAACCGATAACAGGCACCTTTTCGTTTTGATACAATGAAAAAGGAGGTCCTCTTCTATGGCAACCCCACACAATCAGGCAAACCGTGGCGAAATTGCAAAAACCGTCCTCATGCCGGGCGATCCGCTTCGTGCAAAATGGATTGCAGAAACTTTCCTCACTGATCCACACTGCTACAACACCACACGCAATATGCTCGGTTATACCGGTACCTATCAAGGCATTCCCATTTCGGTGCAAGGCAGCGGGATGGGCATCCCCTCCATCGGCATCTATTCCTATGAGCTGTTCACAGAATACGAAGTGGATCGCATCCTTCGGGTTGGAACAGCCGGCGGCATTCATCCATCCGTTCAGCTGCGGGACATTGTCTTAGGGCAAGGTGCCTGCACCGATTCCAACTATGCTGCACAATACCACCTACCGGGCACCTTTGCACCGATTGCCTCGTTTGCTCTACTGGAGCAAGCCGCAGCCGCTGCTCGGGCAGCCAAGATTCCGGTGCACATTGGAAACTTGCTCTCCTCTGACGTATTCTATGCGGAACAGAACACATTTCCGCAATGGCAGCGTATGGGTGTCCTGGCAGTGGAAATGGAAGCTGCTGGGTTGTACCTCAATGCAGCCCGTACCGGCAAGCAGGCGCTTTGCCTGGCTACCATCTCCGACCTGCCGCTTACTGGCGCTGCAACTTCTGCGGAGGAACGCCAGACAACCTTCCGCAGCATGATTCAAGTAGCATTGGATACAGCAGTTCGTGCTGCTGCATCTTGACACCCAAACAACCCCCAGTTTTCAAAAACTGGGGGTTGTTTGCAAGGATAATACCTGTCCTGTTCTACCAATTACTAAGATTCCGATGACTCTGTGGCATTCGCTTCTGGTTCGGGAGATTCCGCAGTGGGAGCTTCTGCCTCTGCCGATGCTGGTGTGCGCTTGGAGAAAAACGGAATGCGCAATTTTTGATGCGGCCGCTTTTTCCCGGAATCATTCTTCCGTTTCGGCATGCCGTCCACCTTTTCCCGCAAAACCGTATAAATAACCGACATGCAGGGAACGCCCAGCATCATGCCAAGAATGCCAAAAATACCGCCGCCTACGGTAATGGCAAATAATACCCAGATAGCCGGCAGTCCAATAGAGGAACCGACCACTCTCGGATAGATCAGGTTGCTGTCGATCTGCTGTAGGACAATGACCAGAATCACAAAGAAAACCGCATGCAGCGGATGAATCAGCAGCAAGACCAAAGCGCCCGGAATCGTTCCGACAATGGGTCCTACAATCGGAATCAGGTTGGTGATTCCAATAATAACACTAATCATCAGCGGATATTCCAAATGGAAAATGGTCATGGAGAGAAAGCAAAGAACCCCCAAAATCAAGGCTTCTGCCAACTGACCGCTGATGAAATTGGAAAAAGTATCGAAGGTAATGTGCCCATAATGCGAAACCAGGCGATAATGCCGCTTGGAACACATTCTTTTCAGAATACGCTGCATCTGCGACCGCAGCCGCTTCCGGCTCAGCAGCATATAGATGGAAAAGACCAGCCCCATGACAATATCCACAATGACATTGACCACGTTAGATGTCCAGTTTGCCACCTTCTCTGCCACAGTTGGCAGGTAATCGCTCAGCTGCGTGAAAAGTTCCTTGAGCTTTTCCATGTTAAAGAGGTTGCTCGGATCCACTCCGGTCAAATCGGTAAACCGGTGCACATACGGATTTTCCTGCTGGAGCAGTGCCTGCAAATTGTCATAGTAGCCATTAAACTTCATGGAAAAATCAGTGATACTGGTCACGAACTGCGGCACGACAATGCAAACAATGCCAGTCAAGCCGCCCAGCAGCAGCAAATAGACCAGCAAAACGGCAACCGCATTGCAAGGAAATCGTTTCCCTTGGAAGAGCCGTTCCAATCCTGCACAAACTCTGCAAACCGGCTTATGCAACGTCAATGCCAGAGCAAAGCCGATGATAACCGGTCGCAAAACATTCAGCAGCTTGCTCAGAACCTGCCCCAGAACATCATACCGCATCAATAGGAATGCAATCAACAGCAGCACCGTTCCGCTGAAAATCAAGGTATGCGCAAGCCTTCGATCAATCAAATGGTTCTCTTTTCGTTTTCCTTCCCTCATATGCCGAAACCTCCTGTTGGCAGAACGCAGGGCGGGTCTTTCCAATCAGTACGCCGTTCTGTGCTTACTGATCGATGCTCCAATCAATCGGCTCCATGCCGTTTTGTACCAGAAAGGCATTTGTCTGTGAGAAATGCCGACAACCGAAAAAGCCATGATACGCAGAAAGCGGACTGGGATGCGCTGCGGTTAAAATCAAGTGCCGGGGATTGGTAATCAAGCTGCGCTTTGCCTTCGCCGGATTGCCCCAAAGCAGAAAGACCATTGGCTTTTCCCGCTCATTCAGCAGCCGAATCACATCATCGGTAAACTGTTCCCATCCTCTTCCACGGTGGGAGTTCGCCTGTCCAGCCCGAACCGTCAGAACCGTATTGAGCAGCAGAACGCCGCTTTTTGCCCAGTTGGTCAGTTCGCCGTGTTTGCCGGTGTTGTCGATTCCCACATCGTCTTTGATCTCCTTAAAAATGTTCACCAAGGACGGCGGCGGTGCAACTCCTTTGCGCACAGAAAAGCATAATCCATGTGCCTGATTGGGACCATGGTAGGGATCCTGCCCCAAAATCACTGCCTTGATGTCCTGATAAGACGTATACTTCATGGCATTGTAGATGTCATACATATTGGGGTAAATGGTTCTGGTGCGGTATTCCTGAATCAGAAACTGCCGCAGCTGCAAATAATAGGGCTTCTCAAACTCCCCTTTTAAAAGCGTATCCCAGTCATTTTCAAAATGTACCATAACCTGCTCCTTCTTTGTGATCGATCCAGCTCGAACAACCGCCGAACCATTTTTGGTCTTCTTTTTATTATACCACAAAATACAAGGCGTTTCAACCAGAAATTTCAGGGGTTGGGCGGGGTTCGGTTTCGCTGCAAATTGCCTGCTGAAATCGATCAAAAACAGCATGCTTTTGTTTTTCAGATATATCGCCGAAAAACCATTCTGGAAATCAGCAATATTGTACAAGTTTTTGATTTCCCTATTGACTATTCCAAAAAAATATAATATAATTATAACAATTGTCGATTGGTTTGTGTAGATTCACCCATCGACACAGTAAAACTTCATTAGGAGGCTAAATCGTGAGAAAAGTAAAAAAACCAGTTTTCTTCATTGTTTTTGCCGTCATCGCATTATTCACTGTAACAACCGTTTTTGGCATCCATTACCAGTACGGCGATATCGTACATACCTATGTACATGGTTTGGATGACATTCGTCTCGGAATTGATATCCAAGGCGGTGTAGACGTTACATTTGAACCGGCAGATGACCAAGAAGCAACAGAAGATGAGATGGACGCTGCGCTGCAATCCATCAAAACCCGTCTGGTCAACCAAAACATCAACGACAGCGAAACGTACCTGGACTATAACAGCCATCGAATCATCGTCCGCTTCCCTTGGCAGGCAGGCGAAACCAATTTCGATCCGGAACAGGCTGTTAAGGAACTCGGCGAAACCGCTGAATTGACGTTCCGCTATGGCACCTCCACCAATGACGACGGATCTCCGGCAGGAGAAATTGTTATCAGCGGTAAGGATGTCAAGAAGGCAGGAACTGCGCAGCAGCAGGATTCCAACACCGGTGATGCACAGTGGGTGGTTACCCTACAGCTGACCGATGAAGGCTCGGAAGCATTCTACAATGCAACCTCTTCCCTGTATCAAAGCAATGGGCAGATTTCCATCTGGATGGATAACAATATGATTTCTGCACCGACTGTAAACAGTGTCATTTCCGATGGGGAATGTACCATCACCGGAAACTTCACTTATGAAAGTGCAAAGGAACTGGCCGATAAGATCAATTCCGGTTCTCTTCCGTTCTCTCTGGAAACCACCAGCTTCAAAACCATTTCCCCGACTTTGGGCGAAGGCGCTTTGAATGCAATGATTCTGGCTTGTGCCATCACACTGCTCTTTATTATCGTATACATGATTGTTCTGTATCGTCTGCTCGGTGTGGTTGCGTCCATCTGCCTGATCGGACAGGTTGCCGGTATGTTAGCAGCCGTATCCGGTTGGTTTGGATTCCAACCCAGCACGACTTTGACGATTCCTGGTATTGCCGGTATCATCCTATCCGTTGGTATGGGTGTAGATGCCAATATCATCACCTGCGAACGAATTCGAGAGGAACTGCAAAAAGGCAAGAATCTGGACTCTGCACTGCATGCCGGTTACAGCCGTGCCTTTAGTGCAATCTTCGATGGAAACGTAACAGGCATGATTGTTGCCATTATTCTGATGGGTGCATTTGGTGTTCCGGACAGCTTCTGGGCAAAGGCACTGCATTGGCTCTTCTTTGCATTTGGTGCAACGACAGAAGGCGTTATTTACTCCTTCGGCTATACGCTGATGACTGGTTTGATTATGAACTTCATCATGGGTGTTCTGGCTGCAAGACTATTGACGCTGTCTTTGTCTCAGTTCAAGTGCTTCCGAAACAAGAAATTATATGGAGGTGCAAACGATGTCGACTAATGCAAATGCCAAGTCTTCTGTCAATGTAAAAGTACGGGACTTCTGTGGAAAATCCAAACTGTTCTTCATTCTTTCCGCAGTATTGGTTGTACTTTCTATTTTATCTACCTTCTTAGGGGTAAAAATCGCTCTGGAATTTAAGGGCGGTACGATTATTACATATAGCTATGTCGGCGATATTGAGGACTCTAAAATATCCTCTGCCGTTTCCGATTTAATCGGTTCCGATGTCAATGTACAACAGGGAGAAAGCCTGGACAACGGCAACAAGACCTTGTCTCTGTCTTTCTCCTCCAAGGACGGCTTGACCGTAGAACGGCAGGCACAGGTTACCGATCAGTTGAATGAGCTGTATCCGGACAGCCAGCTGGAACTGCTGGACTCCAACGATGTCAATGCAACCGCCGGAAATGAATTCTTCCGGAAGTGTCTGGTAGCTGCTGCATTTGCTGCACTGGTTCTGATTCTGTATATCGCCTTTCGGTTTAAGCAGATCAGCGGTTGGTCTGCCGGTGTATGCGCCGTAATCGGTCTGCTGCAAACACTGGTGGTGGTATATGGTTCCGTTGTACTCTGCGGCTTTGAGATCAACTCCAACTTCATGGCAGTCATCCTGACCTTGCTCGGAAGCGCCATCAATGACACCATCGTTGTCTATGACCGAATCCGTGAAAATCAGCAGCTGCTGCCGCAAACCCCCATTGAAGAACTGGTAAACATCAGCTCCTCTCAGTCGCTGCGTCGTTCCATTCGGACTTCCTTCACCACCTTCTTTGCAATGGCATCTGTATCCGTTGTCTCCCTGGTGATGGGCGTAGATTCCATTTTGAGCTTCTCCGTTCCGATGATGTTTGGTATCGTTGTCGGCACCTATAACTCCCTGTGCTTCGTACCAAGCTTGTGGGTATGGTGGCAGAAGAAGCGTGGCGTAAAAACCTTACAGACAAAATCCAAAGCAAAGTCCAAAAAGTAAGGCATGGGGTGGCTTATAAAAATCGGTCTGGTGTACCTGCTGCTGATCAACTTGATCGCATATGGTGCAATGGGACTGGATAAACGAAAAGCCAAGCGGCATCAATGGCGCATTCCGGAATCGGTTCTGTTCACATGGGTGCTGCTCGGCGGTGGATTCGGTGGAATCCTGGGCATGCATCGGTTTCATCACAAAACCAAGCATCGTTCCTTTCGAATTGGATTTCCACTGATTACCATTTTCGAATATGGCTTGCTCTTGATGTTTCTCTTCTGGAGATAATCCAAACTGCCTGCTGGTCAATTTGACCGGCAGGCAGCTTTTTTGCAAAAAAAGGGCATGTACAAGCTAGGTGCACATGCCGAGAGACAAGAAAAAGGAAGTACGGTACGGAATGCTGCACATCCCGCACCTTATTTCATATGGGGAAATTTTGGGGATTACTAAATCCATTTTTAGTGTACCAAAGAAAGCTTAAATTTATCTGAAAAATATCTGTTCCCCAAAAAAATAGCCAGCCGGTGCAGGTCTGTACCGGCTGGCTTTGCTTTTCTGCTTCTGTTATTTTGCATTGCCCAGGAATGCAGCACCAATGATGCCGGCATCGTTGCCCAGCTTTGCAATGACAATTTCTGTGTTCTTCGGGGAGTTTCTGGTGTAAACTTCCTTCTTTACAATTTCCTTCATCGGCAGGAGCAGCGGATCGCCTTCGTTGCATACACCGCCGCCAATGCACAGAACATCCGGCTGGAAAATATTGATGGTATTGGTGATACCAGCTGCCAGATAGCGAATGTAATCGTCTACAACCTGCTTCGCGGTCTCGTCACCGGCACGCATATAGTTAAAGGCAGTTCGACCGGTAATCCGTTCTTCGTCCTTCATCGCGCTTTCTGGATGCGCTGCCAGCGCTTCCTTGGTCATCCGAATCAAACCCGTTGCAGAAGAAAAGACTTCAAAGCAGCCCTTTCTGCCGCAGGAGCACATCGGTCCGTTGACATCAATTACGGTATGTCCAATTTCTGCACCGCCGAAGTTGGAACCGCAGTAGATCTTTCCATCGATGATGATACCGCCGCCGACACCGGTTCCCAGTGTAATGCAAACAGCATGCTTTGCACCCTTTGCCGCACCCGCTACATATTCGCCGTAGGCAGCTGCATTGGCATCGTTTTCAATGAATGCAGGACGACCCAGCGCCTCTTCCAAGTACTGCACCATCGGCGTATTGCAGAAGCCCAGATTGTTGGAATACTCGATGATGCCGGTTGCGCTGTTGGCAATACCCGGTGTTCCAACGCCGACCCATTCAATCTGATCCAGACT
>FR899089.1:24507-27894 GCA_000437255.1 Ruminococcus sp. CAG:403 | reverse complement strand
TGGTCAGAATTTGATAATTCTCATTCACAACGCCAGCCACAATATTGGTGCCGCCCAAATCAATTCCAATGTAATACTTCATTCTTTTTTCCTCCATTATCTTAAACCTGCAAAGCGCAGGATTATTCGGCATTTACTTTTGTCACAATACAGGTACAAGTTCCCTTGATCTGATAGGTGCCCAGTCCAGCTGGAAGCAGCACACTGCTTCCCATTGGAAGCGGATCAGAACCAGATGCCGTTTCCAATACCGCATTGCCCTCCGTCACCAACAAATGCTGAAAGCTTTCTGCGGAGACAGTCTGTGTCACGGCTGTTTCCACCTGCAAAACTGCCGTATCGAAATATGGGCACGCTGCCAACTTCCGAATGGTGCCGCCGGGAATGGACTGTTCCGGATACTGAATCGTTGGCGGAAGCGGCGTAAGAGTCGTAACATCCAGTGCCTTTTCCACATGCAGAGCTCTTGGTTTGCCGTCTGCGCCGATTCTTCCATAATCATAGACCCGATAAGTGGTGTTGGAATTCTGCTGAATTTCTGCAATCAAAATGCCCTTTCCAATGGCGTGCAGCGTTCCGGAAGGGATAAAGAATACATCGCCCTTATGGACGGGAACTGCATTGGTCACTTCCAGCAGCGTATTTTCTGCAATTCGAGTCTGAAACTCCTCCTTGGTAATGGCATGCTGAAAACCATACAGCAGAGAAGCGCCCGGCTCACAGTCCACAATATACCACATTTCGGTCTTTCCCGGTTCCCCCTCCACACGCTGCGCATAGGCATTGTCCGGATGTACCTGTACAGAAAGATTTTCCTTTGCATCGATCAATTTAATCAAGACCGGCATGGTATCAAACTCCCGGCAATTGATGCCCAGGCACGCTGTTCCATGCTGGCTGAGATATTCTGTCAGTGTTTTCCCGGCATCCGGGCCGTTGAGAATCCGGCTGCTGCCATCCTTATGGCAGGCAAGCTCCCAGCTTTCTGCAATTCGATCTGCGGTGCTTTTTTTTCCAAACCGCTCTCGAAGCTGATTGCCGCCCCAGATATAGTCCTTACAGACGGCTTCCAAAAAAATAGGTTCCATTTGACGTTAAGCTCCTTTCTGGTATCTGCATCCTACCATTATGTACCGCTTTCTGCAAACGGTTTCAGGTCGAATTCCTTTAAAAATGCATCATAATCATCATGGTAAACATTCAAATCAATGTGAATCTGATCGCCATCATAGCCATCCAATTGTCCCTGATCACTGTACTGCCAGAACGTCCAGTTCATATACGGCTGGTATTTATAATTGCTCATCCAAATTTTATAGCCGCTGTAGTGCCCCAGCAAGTACTTAAAATGCGCATAGGCGGTCGTATAAATAATCGGCTTCACGCCGTAATAGGCTTCCAGCTGATCCAATAGCTCCGTCAGAATGGCTCTGGTTTCCGTTGTGGAAGGCAGCGTTTGCCCATCTCCGTACAACTCGAAGTCCACAACCGGCGGCAAGGTGTTTTCCGTTTTCGGAACCGCTGCAATGAAATTCGCCGCCTGTTCCGCACCACTGCTCTCAAAACTGAAAAAGTGATAGGCCCCCACGTAGATCTGCACCGCCTTGGCATCCTCCCAGTTTTGTACAAACTGCGTGTCATTGTGGTCACTGCCTTCGGTTGCCTTGATAAAGGCGAAGTCTACACCCTGCTGCGCCAGCACCTGCCAATCGATGGTACCCTGGTAATAGGAAACATCCACACCCCGTACCGGATATTGTTCTGGATCCGGCACATCCGGATCTATTTTGCCGGACAGAGTGAGGTAAATATGCAGTCCCCGCTGTCCGCCAATGATCAGACCAATCACAAGCAAAGCAGCAACCAGCCACCGAAAGACATATTTCCCATATCGTTTCTTTTGTTTCTTCACGAAATGCAATCACCTATTTCCATTTTGCAGCCATACGATTCCGGCTGCAAAACAGCTTGTATGCGTTGCGTCATTTCCCTCAATGCCTGCCTTTCTTCCTTGTAAACTGCCACAAGGGTCTCAAACGACAATCCATTGCATTCCCATGCAGCAAACACACTGCCACGAGAAGCATGACATTGTCACCTTTAATAATAAACGAAATTGCGAAAATAGTCAACAGGAATTTTAAAATATTCCACAAAAAACAATTTTTGGCACCAAAAAAAGAAAATCTCGTGCAAAAGTCCTGTTTCGACGTTTCCACGAGATTTTTATGATTCTGTAATCTAAAAAGAAGATCGCTCTAACGATTGCTTGTCTGCTGCATCTAGCAAAGGCACTACACCGTTTGATTGCGTTGCATTTTATTCTGCATGCAACGCATCGGGCAGTTCCAGCAAGGTCTGTGCCTGCTGCGGATCCAATCGCTCTACTTCCCGCAGCTTTCGGTTAATGGCATTTGTTCTGGTTCCCATCAACAAATCCAACTGCCGCTCTGCACCCTGTAAGCTCTTCTGCGCTTTCGCCAGGACATCTCCGAACTTATCAAATTCCGTCTTGACAGCACCTAGAATCGTCCAGACTTCATTGCTACGCTTCTGAATGGCAAGCGTCCGGAAGCCCATTTGGAGGGCATTCAGCATCGCTGCCATCGTAGACGGCCCGGCAATGTTGACTTGGTATTCCCGCTGCAAGCCTTCCACCAGTCCAGAATTGACCACTTCTGCATAAAGTCCCTCAAACGGCAAAAACAGAATGGCAAAATTGGTGGTATACGGGGGTTCAATATATTTATCATGAATATCCTTGGCACAGCCACGAATCACCTGTGTCAAGGTTTTTCTTGCCGCAGCAACCTGCTCCGCACTGCCGCTCTCATAGGCATCCTGCAACGCTGCAAAGGTCTCTCCTGGGAACTTCGAGTCAATGGGCAGGTAAACGGTTCCTTCCCCATCGCCCGGCAGCTTCACGGCAAATTCTACATGATTCCGGCTGCCCGGAACGGTCGGCACCTCTGTATCATACTGCTCTGGCGCAAGAATCTCCTGCAAGATGGCACCGAGCTGAATTTCGCCCAGAATGCCTCGAGTCTTTACGTTGGACAGCACTTTCTTCAAGTCCCCCACACCGGAAGCCAGTGTTTGCATCTCTCCCAGGCCCTTATAAACGTCTTCCAGCTGCTTGCTGACCCGCTGGAAGGAACGGCTCAGGCTTTCCTCCAGTGTTCTGGTCAGCTTTTCGTCAACCATGCCACGCATTTCATCCAAACTCTTTTTCTGATCTGCCTGCATGCCCTGTAATTGACGGGCAACCGTTGTCCGTACCTGCTCCATGCTTTGCAGATTGGTGCTCTCCATGGTGCGCAGACGTGCTTCAAACTGCTGCAATTGTGTATGCAGGTTTTGGCTCATGGATTGCAGCACTTGTGTTTG
>FR899089.1:0-24389 GCA_000437255.1 Ruminococcus sp. CAG:403 | reverse complement strand
GCTGCCGCTGCTGCTCCTGCCAGACCGGTGTAAAGTCCAGTTCCGGCTGTTCGGAAGCTGCTTGTTTTCGCAGCTGCAACAGTACCAAAACGAGCAGACCAATTATGGCAAGCACGCCAATCAAAATCAAAACTTCCATTGATCAAAAACGCTCCTTTTAAAAAAGGACTGCTGGTATGCTGTTCCAGCAGTCCTCTATGCGAATTTCGATTACCGTTCCAGAATCTGGCTGCGATCCGGGCCATTGCCGACCATTACAACCTTGCACTCACAAACTTCTTCCAAGCGTGCGATGTACTTCTTGCAGGCATCCGGCAATTCATCGAAGGACTTGCAAGCAGAAATGTCTTCGTCAAATCCCTCAAATTCTTCATAAATCGGCTTGCAGTCTGCCAGATCTTCCAAAGCCGGCGGGAAATCCCGCAGAATGGTGCCGTCTGGCTTCTCATAGCCAACACAAAGCTTCAAGGTACCGATTCCACTGAGGGTATCCAGCTTATTGATTGCCAATCCATCCAAGCCATTGACCCGAACAGAATGCCGTACGATCACCGCATCAAACCAACCGGTTCTTCTCGGACGACCTGTAGTGGTACCGAATTCGCCACCCTTATTCCGAATGGTTTCGCCGATTTCATCATTCAGCTCGGTCGGGAACGGACCCTTTCCAACTCTTGTGGTATATGCCTTTGCAACGCCAATGATATTGGTGATCATCTTCGGGCCAACACCCGTTCCGATGCAAGCACCAGCAGAAATCGGATGAGAAGAAGTTACATACGGATAGGTACCGAAATCGATGTCCAGCAGGGTTGCCTGTGCACCTTCGAACATAATGGTCTTGCCAGCCTTCTGTGCTTCATACGTCAAAACAGAAACATCTGCTACATACGGCAGCAGCTGCTTGCCATATTCGGTGTATTCTGCGATTACAGCATCCAGATCAAATGCTTCGCCGCCGTATACAGCTGTAATGATCTTATTTTTCAGCATACCGGTTGTCCGAGCCTTTTCGGCAAAGACTTCCGGATGTACCAGGTCATAAACCCGAATGCCGCAGCGTTCGTATTTATCCATATAAGTAGGACCAATGCCCCGCTTTGTCGTTCCGATGTCGGAGTTGCCACGGAATGCTTCAGACAGACCGTCCAAGGCAATGTGCCAAGGCATTACCACATGGGCTCTTGGGTCAATTTTCAAGTTTGCGGTGGAAATTCCACGTTCTTTCAGGGCATTCAGTTCACCAGTGAAATCCTTTGGATCCAGCACAACACCGGCACCGATCAGGCACAGGGTATCCGGATACAGAATACCAGACGGAATCAGGTGCAGCTTATAGACCTCGCCGTGATTCACAACCGTATGCCCGGCATTATTTCCGCCGGTTGCACGTACTACAACGTCTGCACGGGACGCCATAATATCGATAATTTTCCCTTTCCCCTCGTCACCCCACTGGGTGCCGACAACAATATTTGCAGGCATTTCAGTTCCTCTTTTCAAAGTTGTATTTTATATGCATCTCCGCAGGGGACATGTCACACTTTAATATTATAACAGGAATATTCGGGAATTGCAAGAGTAAATAGGAATATTTTTCGAAAGAACCAATCAAAAAGCGTTTTCCCATGCCCCCTATAAAAAACGATCCGTTTATTTGGACATTCCCCAACAAACGGACCGTTCTCTTTTGAAAGTGTTTATTTTTCCATCAATTCACAAATCAGATCGGAAAATGCAACCGGATCTTCAATCTGCATGCCTTCCATCAGCAAGGCCTGATTGTACAGCAGCTTGCTGTACTTGCCCAGTGTTTCCTCATCTGCTGTGCTCAATGCCATCAGGCGCTCATAAATCGGATGGTTCGGATTGATTTCCAATACCACATTTGCCTCTACCTTCTGATCGGCTCCCGGCATTGCATTCAAAGTCTTTGCCATTTCCATGGACAGATCCCCGGTGCTGCTCAGGCATACCGGATGCTTTTTCAGCCGGCTGGACAGCTTAACAGCAGAAACCTTACCCTCCAATGCCTTGGTCATGGTTTCCAGCATGCTCTTGCTGTCGGCACTCTTTTCTTCCAAAGCCTTCTTTTCTTCTTCGGTCTCCAAATCCAGATCGCTGTTGGATACAGACTTGAATTCCTTTTCCTTATACTTCATCAGCATCTTGATGGCGAATTCATCCACATTTTCTGTAAAGTACAGGATTTCATAACCCTTTTCCTTAACGGCTTCTGTCTGCGGAAGTGCTTCAATGCGCGCAATGCTTTCCCCAGTTGCATAGTAGATGCAGGTCTGATCTTCCGGCATTCGATCCACATATTCCGCCAGTGTAACCAGCTTTCCGGCTTCCTTTGAAGACGGGAACAGCAACAGATCCTGCAACAAATCCTTGTGCATACCGTAATCACTGTACAGACCATACTTCAACTGCAAACCAAATGCCTGGAAGAACTGTTCGTATTTTTCCCGGTCATTTTTCAGCATTCTGGACAGTTCATTTTTGATGGTGTGCTCAATGCTCTTGGCAATCTGACGCAGCTGCACATCATGCTGCAACATTTCACGAGAGATATTCAGAGACAGATCTTCGGAGTCTACCAAGCCTTTTACAAAGCTGAAGTAATCCGGCAACAGATCCTCACAACGATCCATAATCAGAACACCATTTGCATACAGCTGCAAGCCCTTTTGATATTCCTTGGAATAATAGTTAAACGGTGCACGGGTTGGAATGTACAGCAGTGCATCATAAGTGACCGTACCTTCATTCCGAACATGCATGTGACACAACGGATCGGTGAAATCATTGCACTTTTCCTTATAGAATTGATTGTATTGCTCTTCTGTGATTTCGCTTTTATTCTTGCGCCAAAGCGGAACCATGCTGTTGAGCGTTACATTTTCAATGTAATCTTCATATTCATCAGAGTCTTCCTTTTTCCGGCTCTTCTTCATGTCCATCCGGATGGGGAAGCGAATGTAATCGCTATACCGCTTTACCAGAGACTGAATGCGATACGGATCCAGGTAATCGCTGTAATGCTCATCCGTATTCTCCGCATCTTCTGCATCCGGCAGAATTTCCAGTGTGATTTCCGTACCAACGGTTTCCTTATCGCAGGTATCAATGGTATAGCCATCCGTGCCCTCGGACTGCCAGATATACGCTGTATCGGAACCAAATGCACGTGTTTTTACCGTAACACGGCTAGCTACCATAAAGGCAGAATAGAAACCAACGCCAAACTGACCGATGATCTGGTGATCGTCCTTCAATTCGTTTTCAGTCTTAAACTGGAGCGAACCGCTGTTGGCGATAATGCCCAGGTTGTTCTCCAGCTCCTCCTTGGTCATACCAATTCCGTTATCGGTAATGGTCAGGGTTCGTGCCTCTGGATCTACTTTCAGGTCGATGGCAAAATCGGACTGGCTCATATTCACGCTGTCATCCGTCAGAGAACGGAAGTAGAGCTTGTCAATTGCATCACTTGCATTGGAAATCAGTTCCCGCAGGAAAATTTCCTTATGTGTATAAATAGAATGAATCATCATGTCCAGCAAACGCTTGGATTCCGCTTGAAATGCTTTCTTTTCCATATTTTCAATCCCCACCGGACTCGATGGGACTCCTTCCCAATGTTTTAGCACTCTCTATATTTGAGTGCTAACACTATTATAGCACGTCTGCTAATTTCGTCAAGCTTTTTCACAAAATCATCTTCTATATTTTACAAATTATACATATAATTGCTTGCAGTACAACAAAAAAGGCAACCGTCCCAGACGATTGCCTTTCCCAGATCTTTTCAGATCTTAGTTTTTCATCTCGTAATGTTCACCGAGCAATTCCTTGTTGGCATCCAGAATCGGCTGAATGCACTCTGCAACAAATTCTTCGGTCTGCTGCGCACTGCGTCCGGTGAAGTTCTCCGGCTGCAAAATAGCATTCAGTTCCTCTGCTGTAATCATAAACATCGGATCTGCCAGAATCATGTCACACAGGTCATTCTCCAGACCTTCTTCCTTGACATGCTTGCCAGCTTCCATGGAGTACTGCCGAATCTTTTCGTGCAGAGCCTGCCGGTCGCCGCCCTTCTTGACGGCATCCATCATGATGTTTTCGGTTGCCATAAACGGCAGTTCCCGCATGACACGCTGCCGAACCATCTTCGGATAAACCACCAGACCATCGGTTACATTCATCATGATATTCAGAATGGCATCCACTGCCAGGAAAGCTTCCGGAACGGAAACACGCTTATTGGCAGAGTCGTCCAATGTCCGTTCAAACCACTGGGTGCCAGCGGTAAATGCCGGGTTCAGGCTGTCAATCATGACATACCGGGACAGAGAGGTAATCCGCTCGCAGCGCATCGGATTGCGCTTATATGCCATAGCAGAAGAACCAATCTGTGTTTTCTCAAATGGTTCTTCCATTTCCTTAAAGCTTTGCAGCAGACGCATATCATTGGAGAACTTGCTGCAAGACTGGGCAATTCCGCTGAGAGTTGCCAGAATCTGTGCATCAATCTTTCTGGAGTAGGTCTGACCAGAAACCGGAACGACACCATGGAAGCCCATTTCCTCTGCAATTTGCTGTTCCAGCTGCTTTACCTTATCGGTGTCGCCTTCAAACAGTTCCATAAAGGAAGCCTGTGTACCGGTGGTACCCTTAGAACCCAACAGACGCAGGTTGGCAATTCGATATTCCAGTTCCTCAAAGTCCATGCGCAGCTCGTTCATCCAAAGGGTTGCACGCTTGCCGACTGTCGTCAGCTGTGCCGGCTGCAAGTGGGTGTATGCCAGTGCCGGCATATCCTTATACTGCATGGCAAATTTCGACAAATTGGACAGCACGTTAATCATCTTGCGGCGCACGATTTCCAAAGCATCCCGCATAATGATAATATCCGTATTATCGCCGACATAGCAGGATGTTGCACCCAGGTGAATGATTCCCTTTGCGTGCGGGCAAACCTGTCCGTATGCATAAACGTGGGACATAACATCGTGGCGAACAACCTTTTCCCGTGCTTCTGCAACATCATAATCGATGTTGTCGATATTGGCTTCCAGCTCTTCCACCTGCTCTTTGGTAACCGGCAGACCGAGATTCATTTCTGCCCGTGCCAGTGCCACCCAAAGACGGCGCCAGGTTGAAAACTTCTTGTCAGCAGAAAAAACATACTGCATTTCCTCGCTGGCATAACGGGTACAAAAGGGACTTTCATAACTTTTTGTGTTTCTCATTGGCTTCTCCTTTTTCGTATCTTAAACCCAGTCTGCACAAAAACGGCGTGCAGACTGGAATTTTACCATAATTAGACTCTGCGGAAGGAATCCGCTATTCCTGCTGGAATGTCTGCTGTTCTTCCGGCTGCGGACTCCACTGCCCGGCATCCAGATTTTGCTGTAGCTGCTGCTGTTCCTTGCTGCGCTGCTTGCGTACCAACCAGACAATCAGCAGAACGATGCCGACCAACGCAAATGCACCGCCTACGGCGCAGAAAATAACCGTAAACAATGTAAAGCCGGCATAATCCTTGATGTAAAACTCCTTTGGACGATCCGGATTATACAGTAAATTGACCTGTTCCCCCGTCTCAAATGATGCCGGAGACTCATAAATTCCGGTATTGACCCGCATCTTTCGAGTTGCTGTTTCAAATTCAATAATCGGCAGATAGGCTTCGCTCTTATTGGATTTTAATTCAATCACTGTTCCAACTGCCGGCTCGGTACATCTGGCATGCATAGCTTGCTCCCGGATGCCAAATCCTGCACCGATGCCCAAAAAAACAACACCGAGCAGCAAAAAGATCACACTGACCAGCAGCGTTGCATTGCGCACAGCTTTTTTAACCGTTTGCATTTGATGCTCCATCTTTCCCCCTCCTTTTCTGTCATATGCTGGGATGGTATTTGGCACGTTTCCATCCAATCCTCTTTTTTCTTTTACGCTTGCCAGCGATTACTGTGCAACCGGGTCAATGCCCCAAATATTTTCTGCATAATCTGCAATGGTACGATCAGAACTAAACTTACCGGCATTGCAAATATTGATCCACTGCTTCGCGGCAAATGCCATCGAATCGGTATAATCCTGGTTGCAGCGCAGCTTGGCTTCCACGTAGGATTCCAGATCCCCCAGCAAGTAGTAGTGATCCGGTGCATGCCAGCTTGCACCATCCAACAGGGCATAATACAGTTCCCGGAATTCTCCGCTGCCGCCATCGGAAACGGTTCCGTCAATCAATGCTTCTACGACCCGGCGAATCCGCTTGTTTTCAACGAACAGCTTCCGGCTGTCATACTGCGGCAGAATGGTTTCCAACTCTTCTACCTTGGCACCGAAAATGTAGTTGTTCTCCTCGCCGGCTTCCTCTACGATTTCCACATTGGCACCGTCATAGGTACCCAGTGTAACCGCACCATTGAGCATCAGCTTCATATTACCAGTACCGGATGCCTCTGTGCCGGCAGTTGAAATCTGCTCGGATACGTCAGCCGCTGCCACCAGCTTTTCTGCATAGGAAACATTGTAATTGGAAACGAATACCACCTTGATCAATTGGTTGACTTCGTCATCCGCTGCAATCATCTTGGCAATTTCATTGATAAAGAGAATGATTGCCTTTGCACGGCGATAGCCCGGCGCAGCCTTTGCACCAAACAGGAATGTAGTCGGTGTAAAGTTGGTGATGGAACCATCCTTGATGCCGTAATACAAATACAAAATCGAGAATGCATTCAACAGCTGCCGCTTATATTCATGCAGCCGTTTAATCTGAATATCAAAAATCGTGGTCGGATCAATGGAAATACCTTCCTTCTGCTGAATGAAGGCTGCCAGCTGCTGCTTTTTCTTCTTTTTTACGGCCAGGAAGCGCTGCAAAATAGCAGGATCCGTTGCATAGCCTTCCAGCTTTTTCAGCTGAGACAGATCGGTCATCCAGCTGTCATTGCCCAAAAGCTCTGTGAGCAAAGCGGACAGCTCCCGGTTACAAAGTGCCAGCCAGCGCCGCTGGGTAATTCCGTTTGTCTTATTCTGGAACCGTTCCGGCCAAACCTTGTACCAGTCAGCCAATACGGTATCCTTCAAAATCTGGGTGTGAATTTCTGCAACGCCGTTGGTATGCGAGGATACGTAAACCGCCAGATTTGCCATATGAATCATGCCGTTTTGCAGAATCTTCATGGAAGCAATCTGTTTCGGATCCACGCCCTTGCGGTACAGATCGGTAATCAGCTGCTCATTGATGCGGATGATGATGGCATAAATTTCCGGCAGCAGTTCCTCTACCAAGTGGCAGTCCCACTTTTCCAATGCTTCCGGCATAACGGTATGATTGGTGTAATGGAATACCTTCTGGGCAATGGCAAATGCCTGCTCGAAGGACATGCTGTCCAGTTCCTGTGTCAGCAGACGAATCAATTCTGCAATGGAGATAACCGGATGGGTGTCATTCAGCTGAACGGCCAGCTTGTCGCTCAGATTTTCAAAGGTGCCATAAACCGCCTTGTGCTTTTTCAGAACATCCAGCAGGCTGGCTGCACAGAAGAAATACTGCTGCTTCAAACGCAGTTTCTTACCTTCCCAGGTGTCATCATTCGGATAGAGTACACGGGAAATGTCCTCTGCATAGATGGTTTCCTTGGATGCTTCCAGATACTTCTGCTGATTGAACAAATCAAAATCAAATGTTGTAACTGGTTCTGCCTGCCACAGACGCAAGGTTCCAACATGCGGTGTTTTGCATCCGATTACCGGCATGTCATATGGCACTGCCCGTACCGTCTGTCCCTGGAAGTGCACGTCTACCGCATCTGCTTCGCAGCGAACCGACCAGGCATCGCCGTACTGCATCCAGTTATCCGGCTCTTCCTTCTGTCTGCCGTCCACGATGGACTGCTTGAACAAGCCATACCGATACCGAATGCCATAGCCATCCAGCGGCAGATTCAAAGTGGCAGCACTATCCAGGAAGCAGGCAGCCAGTCTGCCCAAACCGCCGTTGCCCAGCGCTGCGTCTTCAATTTCTTCCAGATCAGACAGGGAAACGCCCAGTTCTGCAAATGCCTGCTCGGCTTCCTCATAAATGCCCAAGCAGAGCAGATTGTTGAAAACGGCTCTTCCCACTAAGAATTCCATCGAGAAATAGCAGGCATGCCGCTGCGTCCGATGCGCCTGTGTGCTCTTGCTCCAATCAGCTTGCAACGCCTGCATGACAGCTGCACCCAATGCAGCGTGCAGCTGCTGCGGAGTGGCTTCTGTTGGGGCAACGCCATGCAGCGCTGCGCAAATCTGCTCTTTCAACTGTTCTTTATTCATCCTTGTTTGCTCCTTTCGATACAGCCGGCTTTGCGGAAGGTTTTGTGTCGGACGGCGTAGGCTTTTCGTCAGATTTTGGGGTCGGTTCCGGTTCCTGCGCCAGTATTTCCTCCTCTGTTTTCTGCTGCAATGCAGTAGAACGGCAGCGATTATACAACTCATTTAATTTGCGAATTTTTTTCGCAAGCTTCTTCGTAAAGTCTTCCTTCTGGGTACGATACTGCCAGTTTCCGCCAGAAGTAGACGGTGTATTCATCCGTGCGCAGGCAGGGGATTCCAAGAAGTCCTGCATCTGTGCCACGGCAAGTTCCGCAACACTGCTCCAAGCAGCACGCACCATCTCTGCTGGTACGTCATGCTTCTCTTTGCAGCGCAGATATTTCTTTGCGAACCGCAGTTCCCTTTTCGAGGCATCTGCCAGCCAGCCACGCAAGGTCATATTGTCATGCGTACCGGTGTATGCCACACAATTGGAAGTGGTGTAGTTATGCGGCAGATAGCAATTGGAAGAATCGCTGTCAAAAGCAAATTGCAGCACCTTCATGCCCGGATAGCCGCAGCGATCCAAAAGTTTCTGCACCTCTGGTGTCACAAAGCCCAGGTCTTCTGCCAATACCGGCAAATCACCCAGTTCCTTTTGCAGGGCTTCAAAGAGTGCATAATCCGGACCCTTGCGCCATTGTCCGATTTCTGCGGTTTCATTTCCATAGGGAATGGTATAATAGCTCTCAAATCCACGGAAGTGGTCAATTCGCACAATGTCATACAGCTGCGTGGCACGCTGCATCCGGCATACCCACCAAGCATAATGAGTCTTTTTATGGTAATCCCATTGATACAGCGGATTGCCCCAGAGCTGCCCTGTTGGGGAAAATGCATCCGGCGGACAGCCAGCCACTTCAATCGGCACACGCTCCGCATCCAAACAGAACAGTTCCGGCATAGACCAGACTTCTACGCTGTCATATGCCACATAAATCGGCATATCCCCTACAATGGAGATGCCCTTTTGATTGCAGTACTGCTTTAACGCAAACCATTGCTGCTGGAACCAGAACTGCATCACGCTGTAAAAAGCAATGTCCTCCTGATAGGTCTTTTTCGCTTCTGCAAGGGCTTTTGGCTGCCGCATCACAAGCGGCTTTTCCCACTGATCCCAGGAAGCACCGCCATGCGCCTGCTTCAACGCCATAAACAAGGCATAGTCCGGCAGCCAGTCCGCCTGCTCTTTGCAAAACTGCTGATAGGCAGGCTGCTGCTGATCAAAGCGCGCAAATGCTTTCCGCAAAACAGCAAAACAATTCTGATAAATGCAGGCATAATCTACCCGGCGAGGATCGCTTCCCCAGGAGATGGTTTTATATTCTTCCGGCAACAGCAAGTCCTGCTGCTCCAATGTTTCAAAATCAATGAAATAGGGATTGCCTGCATGTACGGAAAAAGACTGATACGGAGAATCTCCGTAACTCGTCGGCGACAACGGCAAAATCTGCCAGACACCAATTTCACTCTTTTCCAAAAAATCTGCAAATGCATAGGCAGATGCCCCCATTTTTCCAATTCCGTACGCAGACGGCAAACTGGAAATGTGCAGTAAAATTCCACTTTTTCGCATAATGTTCTTCCTTTCCCGGATACATAACCCGGCAAATCTTTGTCAATACTAGAAAAGGTTCCACCCGAAACGGGTACTTTTTCTTCGGAGGTGAATAAAAATATGCACATCAAACCGTATGAACTGCTTTACATGGCATTGATCGGCAGTTTGGTCTATAGTCTGCTGGAAGTTGCCGCTCGTGGGTTCACGCATTGGACGATGACCGTTACTGGCGGATTTCTTGCCATTGTACTATATTTGATGAACTGGCACGCCCCACCGCACACACGCCTATTGCAATATATAACCGGCGCCATAATGATTACAGCTGTTGAAATGCTGGTCGGTGTTGCAGACAACCTGATTCTGCACTGGAATGTCTGGGATTACACGGACATGCCGCTCAATTTATATGGGCAGATTTGTCTGCCGTTTACCATCCTGTGGTTTTTCCTCTGCATTCCTGCACTTTGGCTATGCGAACGGGTTGCCAGTTTATTCCATCCGTTCCGAAGAGAACATCCTCATTATACCACACCTTTTCGAAAATAGCAAGCCAATCCAAATGCTTTTTGGTTCCACAAACCAGCAAAACAACGCAAAAAGAAAAAAGCTTTCTGGTGCGACCATTCGTTGAGGGTCTGCATCAAAAAGCTTTTTTGTTAAAACATGGTTTTCTGTCTCTTCTGAAGCATCGCCGGGACTTCCAGCAAGCTATCTGCAATCTGCCAGGTCATGGCTCGTATGTCAGCATCCGGCTGTGCCAGGTCTGGCACCATCAGCACCTGCATGCCTGCTGCATGGGCACTGCGCACACCATGAAAGGAATCCTCCACCGCAATGGTTTCTTCCGGTGCTCTTTCCATTTTCTGGCAAGTCAACAGGTAGATTTCCGGGTTTGGCTTACTGTGTGTCACGCAATCCCCCGTCAGAATCACCGAAAAGAATGCGGTCAAACCGGATAATTCCAAATGATGCAGGGTGCTGGTTCGGCTGGTGGAAGTGGCAAGTGCAACCTGCCAATTTTCCTGCCGCAGCCAGGTCAACAGTTCCCGTACGCCTGGTTTCAGCGGCATACCGTCCCGATCCAGCCGTTCCATCATGCGGATACGCTTTTGCTTGGCGAATGCAGCATAATCAACATGTGGAAAGCGCTGTTCCATATACCGCTGCGTATCCGCCGCATTACAGCCCCGAACGGATGGCAGCGCTGCCGCCAATTCCTCCAAGCCCATCTCCGCTGCGACCTCATGCCAAACCGCTTCTCCCAGGCGCTCGGTATCAAATAAAACACCGTCCATATCAAATACAATTCCGTTTTGTTTCATATTCCACCTCTTTCTCAGAACTTGCCCTCATGATACCACATTTCCGGGATTTCTGCAAGCATTTCCGCTCATTCCAGCAAAAAAATTCCCCGGCAGTTCGAAACCGTCGGGGAATTGAAAGGATTTGATCGACTATTTACTGAATCGGCAATGCATTGATCTTACCAATCAGGAAGCTCAGCAGGGCGGTAACATCCTGCGGGGTAATTTCTGAATCGGTCAAGTCACAGTTTGCATTGACTTGCTGCGCTGCATTGAATTCCAATGCGCCACGCTGCTGCTTCTGGAAGGTAATCAGGTCTGCCAAGGTAACAGAACCATCCAGGTTGATATCTCCATAGAACGCGGTCGGATCTACTGTTGCAGTGGTCGTAGTGCCCTGGCTGCCGGTTGTAGTAGTCGCAACTGTTGTGGTGGTCTCATTTGGTGCAGTGGTGGTCTCATTGGTTGTGGTTGCCTGTTCTGTTGTGGTGGTTTCTCCAGCAACAGTCGTTGTGGTTTCTGTTGTCGTGGTAACTGCTGCTGTTGTCGTGGTTTCCGTAGTACCCTTGTTCGGCAGGTACGCACCAACCAGTGTAACATTAGAAGTTGCAGTTTCCTTGCCGCCGGCATCATTTGCCCACCAGATCTGTACTTCTGCGGTCTTCTGTGCCTTTGCTGCTTCTGCAATCTTTGCAAGCAGATCCGGATCAGTTACCTTATCCTTGCCATTGTTGGTAGAAGCTTCTGTCGGTGTGTTCAGATCAACGGCAACATCCTGGCCATTGCCGGATGCAATTTCCCACTTATAGGAAACCCAATAATCGGTGCCATCTACGGTTACGGATACGCCCAGGCAGCCATTTGCATAGTTTACCGGAGACTTTGCATCCAGTACCAGATGTACTTCATCTTCCATTGCACGGTCAAATGTAATGGTGTAGCCATTGGTGCTCTTCTTAATCTGACCAGCAGTGCCGTTTTCCGGCTGGAACTGTGTTGTGGTAGTTGTGGTCTTGGTTGTGGTAACCGGTGCAGTTGTAGTTGCATTTGGATCCTTTGTCGTAGTCGGCTTCGGATCGGTATCGCCAAAGGTCTTATAACCGCCCTCCGGAAGTTCGCTCAGTGTCAGAACCAGATCACTCTGGTATACTTCCTTCAGGTGATCGAATACCTGATAGTTGCTGCCGCTCAGGAACTCAGAACCAGCATCATCATACCAGGTCATGAAGTACAGCCAGTATGCGCTCTCTGTGGTGAGATTTTCCAGAGACGGAATGGTGTCATTTTCCATCAATGCAATCATTTTCTTGCTATCGTACATTTCCATCAGCTTATAGAAGGTGGAAGAAATTGCACTTTCATTCGGTGCAACGGTCTTGCTGCCGTCTGCATGCCAAGTGGTTGCATTGTACTTATCGTAACCAATCAGGTCTACATATTCATCACCCGGGTAGAACTGTGCGGAAGAATCATAGGTATAGCTGTTGAATTCCCAAACCAGATTGTGCAAACCGTACTGTTCAGTCAGCAAGGTGTGCAGGTACTGATACAGCTGTACATAAACATCTGCGCCTTCCTTTGCCCACCAGAACCATGCGCCGGAACCATCTGCCCCGCCGCCGCCTTCTGCTTCATGGAACGGACGGAACAACAGCGGAACATCTGCATCCTGCAACTTCTGGAGTTCCTTTGCCAGGTTGTCAACAGCCAGCAGGAAGAATTCGTGTTCCTTGGTGCCTTCTACCATAACATTTGCTGTTACGAAGTCGGTCTTTTCGGAATATGTGGTCTGATCGAAGGACATGGTATTGCCTACCGTATAGGAGCTCATGGTCTTCGGAACATTTACGTGCCAGCTTGCTGTTGCAATACCGCCGGTTTCGTTTACCCACTTAATGATACGATTGGTAGCGCCGTCATCCCATGCAAAGAGCGGGCAGGTGTTGCCAAAGTCAAAACCACGAATGATCGGATAATCGCCGAAATTGCTCTTAATGTATTCAAATTCGGTCTCACGGGAAGTACCGTAGTATTCCTGCTGACCAGAAATGATATGCTCACCGTAAACGGAATTCAGATAGTTCATCAAGCCCTGTGCAGAAGATGTTGCCTGCGGGTCAGAACAACTGGTCTGCGATGCCTTTACCTCTGGCAGAGTTGCCGGTTCTACGGTCAGATAGTCAAACAGAATCCAGCCCCAGTTCTTGCTCAGGGTTACAACGTTTTCACCAGCTGACAGCTTTACCGTAGTAACCATGTCTACGAAGTCACCGCCGGTGGTAGAAAATGCCAGGCTGCCCTGAGAGGCGCCGTTAATGGAAAGATTTTCCTGCTTGCTGCCTCTGTCATCCGGCAGGCAATACCGAAGCGTCAGGTTGTACATACCGGCCTTATCTGCTGTAACAGTTACCGATGCGCTGCCTTCCTTGATGTCTACATAACCGGTTCCGGAGTATCCGGAAATTTCGGTTGCCACCTCTGCATACTGCGTTGTATCCGCAACAGATGAATTATCCAGCGTTCCGTCTTCAAATTCATACTTCACGCTGTCCGCAGCGGAAGAAGAAAACGGAACGAGCATCAGGCTGTTCACCGTCAATGCTCCAACGACACCCAATGTGAGTGCCTTTTTCCAATACGATGCCATAATAGCAATCACTCCTTTTAAATGTTATCAAACAACAATGATACATTTATCATAGCACACCCGTCCAAAAATGTCAACAGAACTTTTCCTATTTTGAAAAAGAAAATTGTAAATTGTGTAGATTGTTTAGAAAAGCCTTCCTGCATTTGTGCACTTTGATCGGCAAAATAAAAACGCTGCCTGCATTCTATGAAAATACAGGCAGCGCCTCTGCTAAAATTTGCAGCAACTATAGCATTTAGGATTCTTTTTCAAATACAACTTTTCCATCTACCATGGTCATAACCGGCATCATCTTCAGGTATTCTTCTTCCGGAACTGCAAACAGGTTTCTGTCCAGTACCACAATATCTGCCAGCATGCCTTCTTGCAGTGTGCCCAGTTCCTTTTCCCGGTTCACTGCACAAGCTGCCCCATAGGTATAGCTGCGCAATGCTTCTGCAAGGGTGACGCACTGTTCCGGCAGCCAGCCGCCCTCTGGATGTCCGTCCTCGACCTTTCGGGTAACGGCTGCATAAATACAACGTGCAGGGCTGAAATGTACCACGCAGTAATCTGAACCCGTTCCGATGATCGCACCGCTGTCCAGCAAATCTCTCCAGCGGAACGCCTTCTTGATCTTTTCCGGGCCCATAATCGGTTCGCCGTCATCGACATAGAAGGTAATATGCCGTCCCTGCATTCCGCAGACAACATTCAACTCTGCGAAACGAGGGATATCTTCATCATTGACATATTCCAGATGTTCCATGACATTTCGTCTTGGCAGAAGTCCATACTTTTCCTTTGCTTCTTCAAATACGTCCAATACAAAATGCACAGCCTTGTCTCCAATGGTATGGATCCGAACATTGACGCCCATGCCCAATGCCTGCAAGATCTTTTCCCGTACCAGCTCCGGCGGAACAGCCGGGAATCCACAAGTAGAAGGATCGTCATAATACGGCTCAGACATCCACGCAGTATGCACGGAAATTACGCCGTCAATCAAGTTCTTCAAACCGGAAAATTGCAGCATCGGCCCATGGTATGTTTCCTTGTAGGCTGCAATATCCTCTGGCTGGAAGGAAAGCAGTTCCGGATAAAAGTTGATGCGCACCGTCAGCTTGTCCTCCATCGCCTTATACAGCGGATAGGGCTTTTCCGTTCCGCAGGGATAGACATCGCCGACTGATGTAATGCCGTATTCATTGAGGACATCCATAAAATGTACCAAAGACTTTTTCCGTTCTTCCATCGGACGCTGTACCAGCTTGTGCAGCGCAAAGGACATCGTATCATTAAAAACGCCATTCAGCTCCCCGTTTTCATACTTACCGATGCCGTTGTTCGGATCGGGCGTATCCTTTGTATAGCCTGCCAATTCCATAGCCTTAGAATTGGCGTAAAAGGTATGCAGTTCCCAAGTCAGAATCAGCGCCGGCTTATCCGGGAAATACTTGTCCAACAGCTTGACATCCGGAATTACAATCGGATCCAAGTTGAAATAGTTAAAATTCGTTGCATAGACAACCTTGTTGCTCGGATACTTCCGTTCAAACTCCTTCATCATTTCCACAATGCCTTCGAACGTTGTAGCACTTCCGATGTCCACACAGTAGGATTCATCCAGGAAATCCATGCACTGCCCCATGTGAATATGGGAATCAATAAAGCCCGGCATAATCAGCTTATCACCGTAATCTATGATTTGGGTTTCCGGCGTTGCAAACTGTTCCAGTTCTTCTCCGCTGAAAATGCCTTTGACTTTGTTTCCCTCTACTACGACACCACCCGATACCGGTGCGTCCGAAATTCCGTCAAAGATTGCTGTACTCTTCAGAATATAGTCTGCCATAACAATTCCCTCCTGTAAGAATCCATTTCTACTAAAATTTGAAAAAGGCGCTTGAAACGGAACTTTTTCCGCTTCAAACGCCTTTGTTCAAGAACATCATACAACGAAATTCGCCGCTTGTCAAGAGGAAATTTGCAAAAAAAAATTTTTATCCTGCATTTGCTGGGGAGTGCTAATTTTTACAATACAGCCGCCGAAATCTGCTGTAAAATAAGCTCAAAGCTACGGCAGCAACGGGCTGCACCAAACGTAGCGCAGCAAATCCAAATGGTGATTGCAGAAATTTAATACTTGCATGTTATGCAAAGGCGCATCTATTGTCAAGGACGACAATGGGTGCTTTTTTTATAACAGAATCCAATGAATTTCCCGGCAATCTCCTGAGCATGGAGAAAAAGGAGGAATGAAACGATGTCCGATTATTTCAGAATATCAGGCGTAACGAAATCCTTTCAAACAAGAGAAGGCTTGCTGGAAGTACTCGGCGGCATTGATTTTACCGCTTCTGAAAAAGAGTTCATCTGCATCATGGGTACCAGCGGATGCGGAAAGTCCACATTGATGCGCATTATGGAAGGCATCGAACAACCGGACGAAGGCTCCGTAATCCTAGAGGGACAGACTCTTCCCAAAAAGCCAAGCAAACGCTTCCAGAAAAAATTTGGCATTGTCTTTCAGAGTGATAACCTATTGGACTGGAAGTCCGTTTATAAAAATGTAGAAGCACCGCTTTCCATTTATAAAATGAAAGGCAGCATGAATGCCAAGAAACGCATCATGGAAGTGCTGGATCTGGTTGGGCTTTCTGATTTCAAGGATTGCCTGCCGCACGAATTATCCGGCGGCATGCGGCAAAGAGCCGCCATTGCACGGGCACTGGTTACCAATCCCGATATGCTGATGCTGGATCAGCCCTTCGGTGCATTGGATGCCATCACCAGAAGAATGCTGAATGTAGAGCTGCTGAAAATCTGGAAGGAAACGCAGAAAACCTGCGTCATGATTACCAACAACGTCAACGAAGCACTTTATCTGGGTCAGCGTATTTTCGTGTTATCCAATTCTCCTGCAAGGATCGTGCGGGAAATTCACGTACCATTTTCTTATGAAGAACGAAACGATGAGCTTGCATTAAACACAGAATACTTAAAACTTCGTTCCGAGCTGGATCAGCTGGTTAGAAGTCTAAAGTAAGCAGATCGTAGCCTAGGCGTGCCGCATGCCGGAAAGCGGAAGCTGTATTGCATCCCTGCATACAGAAACGGAGGTTTGTATGAATCAAAAATCGAAATTATTTCATGTGCTTGCACCGTGCGGTGTCGTTGCTGCGCTACTGATTTTTTGGCAGATCAGCTGCTCCGCCTTTCACATCTCCTTCCATCTGCTGCCAAAGCCAACACAGATTGCAGCAGCACTGGGACGGAACTTCATTGGAACCATCTTCCCGGATATGTTGACATCCCTTCGGGTCATGATGATTGGATATTTGATTGCCATTCCGCTCGGATTTCTCATTGCAGCGCTGCTTTCCCAGTTTCGCTTTGCCGTCCGTATGGCAATGCCGGTGCTGATTATCCTGATGGTAACGCCGATGGCAACGCTGGTTTCTGTTTTCAAGCTGTTCTTTGGCGTTTCCTCCATGGTAAAGGTTCTGATTGTTGTCCTGCAATGTACGCCGGTTATCGCCGTCAACAGCATCAGCGGCTTTACCCATGTCCCACAAAATAAGATTGACTTAATGAAAGGCTTTGGCTGCCGGAAGTGGGAAAGCTTCTTCCGGGTCAGCGTCCCCAATGCCATGCCGGAAATTTTCATTGGCTTAAAGCTTGGCTGTATTCTCTGCACCATCGCTGCAATGAGCGCCGACCTTTCAGTCGGACAGGGCGGTCTGGGTTACCGGATTTCCGTTTCCTCCGCTTTGTCGGCAACAGATACGGCTTATGCAACCATCCTGGTGGCAGCCATTATCGGTGTGGTACTTTATATGATCGTTTCCCTGATTGAGCGCAGGGTGATTCGCTGGAAGTAAAGGAGTGCGAACCATGGAAAAGAAATTCATTACACTGGAACATGTCAATAAGACCTTTCGCACAGAACGCAGTGAAATTTATGCCTTAAAGGATATCAATATGACGTTCGGCAAAGGCGAATTCGTATCAATCGTTGGCCCCAGCGGATGCGGCAAATCAACCATCATCCGCATCATCGATGACATCATCAAGCCAACGAACGGAACCATCACCGTAGACGGCTACGTCTACGACAACAACAAGGAGATCAGCAAGGAGGTCATTCAGAAGCTGGGATTTATCTTTCAGGTTCCGAACCTGTACCCTTGGCTGACCATTCGGGAAAACATCATGCTGCCGCTGAAAATCCACAAACTCAAAGGCGAACAGTATGAGAAGAAAGCAGATGACCTGCTCGCCTATGTCGGGCTGCAAAAATATGCGGATTCCTACCCCAATGAAATTTCAGGTGGTATGAGTCAGAGAATCGGTGTAATTCGTGCTATGATTCACAATCCTCAGATTCTAATGATGGACGAACCATTTGGAGCACTGGATGAGGATACCCGTGAAACGCTGAACGTGGAACTGGTTAAGATCTGGCGAGATACCGGAATGACCATCATCTTCATCACACATAACATTGAAGAAGCCGTACTGCTCAGTCAGCGTGTCTATGTGATGTCTTCTCACCCTGGTCAGGTGAAAACAGAATTGACCATTGATTTCGGCGAAAAGGAACGTGATCTGGACTTGTTGTCCGATCCAAAGTTCGCACAGTACTGCACACAAATTGAGCAGCTGATCGGACACCTTGCACTGGATGAAATCAAATAACAGGAGGTGTATGTATGATGCAAACCGTACCAACCAAAAATCACGCCGTCGGCAGAAAAGCCGTTAGCTTTCTCAATTTCATTTATCCGCCGATTCTTTTAATTGGTCTGCTGCTGGTGATCTGGCAAAGCATGTGTACCATAAACGACGTGCCCATGTGGATGCTGGCAAAGCCAACGGATATTGCTTCGGTCTTTTTCCAGAACACGCAGGAACTGCTGCCGCACATTGGTGTTACCTATTTTAATATTATCGTCGGCTTCCTGCTGTCGGTCATCATTGGAATCGGATTGGCAATCCTCATTTCTTCTTTCCCCACATTCGGTTCTGCTGTCACGCCGATTATCGTTGCACTTTGCTGTGTTCCCGTTATCACATTGGTACCTATGCTGATGCTGGTATTCGGATTGGGCAGTCAGGTAAAAATTATTACGATTGTCATTCAGGCATTCCCACTTGTGAATATGAATGCGGCGACGGCCTTCCTCAATGTGGATCCTACGAAACTGGAACTGATGAAGTCCTTGAAGGCTTCCAGAGTACAACAATTCCGGTACTGTATTTTAAAGGATGCTCTGCCAGGCGTCTTTACCGGTATCAAGCTGGCAGCAATCATGTCTATGCTGGGTGGTGTCACCGCAGAAATGACTGGCGGCAGCAGTGGAATTGGTGCGAGAATCAGCTACTTTATGGGATTCTCGAAAACACCAGAAGCACTTTCCTGCATTCTCTATATTGTTTTCCTGGGCGTTCTTCTCTATGGCGGTGTTTGCCTGCTGGAGAAACTGCTTGTAAAGGGAACCAAATAATCCTGCATCATTTATCATCCAATCAATAAGCTGCAAAGCTTATCATAAACTTTTCCAGAATATAAGGAGGAATACTTATGAAAAACAAGGTTTTAGGATTTGTACTGGCATGTACCATGGGCACGGCGCTGCTGACAGGATGCGGCTCGGACAGTAAGAAATCTTCCTCTCTTGCAGTGACAGAAGACGGACTCACAAAAGTAACATTTGTATCCCCAACCTCTTTGGAATCTTACGATTACCTTGCGATTTATGCCGGACAGTATCTCGGCTATTTTGAAGATGAAGGTTTGGAAGTGGAGCTGGTTGAACAAACCGGTACCGATGACGTCAAGATGCTGGCAGCCGGAACCGCACAATTTGCCTATCCTTCACCAGGTGTTATGTGGTCGTGTATTGACGCCGGTATTACCGATGTTCGGGCAATTTGCAACTACGACTCCATCATGATCTTTGGATTTGCAGTGAATCCGCAGTCCGGCATCAAGACTTTTGCAGATGTCAAGGGCAAGGATGTTGCACTGGCAACAGAATCCTGGTCTTCTTTACTGGCACCTATTTTAAGCGGTGCAGGCATGTCCGTCAGTGATGTCAATATGGTCTCCTACGGCGACGGCAGATATGAAGCAGTTGCTTCCAACTCTGCACCGGTCTTGGGCACTTGGCTGTCGGAATACTGCCAGCTGGTGGGTCAAGGATATGACCTGGACTACCTCGACGGAAACGAAGTTGCTCCGCAGGTTTCCAACTCCCTTTGCACCAGTACAGAATTCCTGGATGCACACCCGGATATCGTACAGAAGTTTGTCAATGCCTTTACCAAGTCCATGTACTTCTGCTACTGCAATCCAGAAGCTGCTGCCGATATCACGCTGCTGACTTGTCCGAACCTGGAAATCGACTGGAACGGTGCTTATGGTGCAGCAGTCGGCGATGTGCAGCAAATTTTCGGTATCTCTGATGCAGACCAAAAGGCAACCATTGATGCAGGCATTGGTATGTTTGATATGACTCTTTGTCAGAATGCAGCTGACCACTTGCTGGAAGCTGGTGCAATTTCCAAGGAATACAATGCTTCCGACTATTATACCAACGATTATGCGGAAAAGATTGCATGGGATCGGGCAGCTGTAGAAGCGGATGCAACTGCATACACTTGCAGTTCGCCGCAGTACAAGGCAGCCAACTAATTCCATGGACAGAAAAAAAGAATGGAAGTGCTGAAATGGACACACATGTTATTACTGTAACAAGAGAGTTCGGCAGCCTCGGGCGGCTCATCGCCCGAGGAGTTGCAGAACAGCTGGGATATGAATACTATGACCGTGATATCATTGAAACGGCGGCGGAGGAAATTGCAGAACCTGTGTATGAGCTGAACGAGTACGACGGGCACCAGTACAGCAAGTACGGCAGAATGATGTTTCCGCTGGGCTATGGCATCAAATCCAAACAGAAGAAACTCTTTGAAATCGAAAAGAAAGTTATTTTGGATTTTGCAACCAGCAAAAACTGCGTCATTGTCGGCAGATGCTCCGACTACATTCTCAAGGAGGCTGGCCTGGAAAACGTCTACAGCGTTTTCATCTATGCGCCGCATCCGGCAAGATTCAACTACTGCATCAAAAATTTGGGGCTGACCAATGAGGCAGCCGAGGTCTATATGGAAAAGGTCGATAAGGCAAGAGAAGCCTTCTACATCGAACATACCGGGGAAAAATTCCACTCCCTGAAATATCGCAATCTCCTGGTAGACAGTTCCGCATTGCCGATGGAGCAAACCATTGATCTCATCTGCAAAGGCGCATCCATGAAATTTGGACAGACCGGCAAACTTTAAATCAGTCCATCCAGCCAACACCGGCACAGCATAGACACTGCTCTTTGAAGGGCAGCGCAGCTGTGACCGATTGCATATAAACTTGAAAAACAGAAAGGAACAAAAATCATGAGAAAGGTAACAGTTGCAGCAACACAAATGAAAAGCAGAGGCTTCGATCGGGAAGCCAATATTCAAGCAGCCGAAGCGCTGATTCGGGAGGCAGCTGGCAAAGGTGCCAATATTATCCTGATTCAGGAGCTGTTTCAGACCGATTATTTCTGTCAGAAAATGATCGACCAAAATATGAAGCTGGCGCTTCCGCTGGAAGAAGATCCGGCTGTAAAGCGATTCTCCGAACTTGCCAAGGAACTGGATGTTGTGCTTCCGGTCAGCTTCTTTGAAAAGGACAACCAGGCACATTTCAACAGCCTTGCCATCATCGATGCGGATGGAACCATTCTCGGCACCTACCGCAAGAACCATATTCCGGATGGCGCAGGCTATAGTGAAAAGTTCTACTTTAACATCGGGGATACTGGTTTTAAAGTTTGGAAAACCAAGTATGCAACCATCGGATGTGCCATTTGCTGGGATCAGTGGTATCCGGAGGCTGCAAGAGCAATGGCGCTCATGGGAGCCGAGTTGCTGTTCTATCCAACAGCAATCGGTTCCGAGCCGGACGAGGATGAGAGCACTTTCGATTCCATGCCGCACTGGCGGACCGTTATGCAAGGACATGCCGGTGCGAACCTGATGCCGGTCATTGCTTCAAACCGAATCGGTACGGAGTACTGTGAAGATTACCATATTACGTTCTATGGTTCCTCTTTCATTGCAGATGAACACGGTCAGCTGGCTGCTACCATGGATCGGGAAACCGAAGGCGTGATTACCGCTACATTTGATCTGGATGAATTGGCGCTGACACGGCGTGCATGGGGCGTATTCCGGGATAGACGTCCGGAGCTGTATACCCCGCTGCTGACACAGAACGGCAAAGATCCATTTCTGAAATAAGGCTAGCTGCATAATTGAAAGCAGCATCCCATCCTTTTAAAGTGTGTTTCCATAAAATATTTGAAGGAGTGAAGTACCATGCCAAACACAAAAATTGATTTCCTGTACCTGAGTGAACCGGATATGATTGCAGCCGGTGTCAAAAATATGCCGCTGTGTGTCGATACCATGGAAAAGGTCATTCAGCTGCTCAATGCTGGCGATTATATGATGAGCGGCAACAACCACAATTCCCATGGTGCCATGGTTACATTTCCGGATGAACCAGCCTTCCCCAATATGCCGAAGAATGGTTGTGACCGGCGATTCATGGCAATGCCTGCTTATCTGGGCGGCGAATTTGATATGGCAGGCATGAAATGGTATGGATCCAACGTGGAAAATAAGAAAAAGGGCTTGCCCCGTTCCATCCTCATGATGATGCTCAACGATAAGGAAACAGGGGCGCCGGTCGCCATGATGTCTGCCAACTTAATCAGTGCCTACCGAACCGGCGGCATTCCGGGAGTTGGTGCCCGTTATTTGGCACGAAAGGATTCCAAAGTCGTTGCCATCATCGGCCCTGGCGTCATGGGCAGAACCGTATTGCAGGCAATGTGCTGCGAGTGTCCGAAATTGGACACTCTGAAAATCAAGGGCAGAAGCAAGGCTTCTATTGACAGTTATCTTGCCTTTGTCAAGGAAGAATGCCCGCAGATCAAAACCGTTCAGGTGGTGGATACCATTGAGGAAGCTGTTCGAGACAGCGATGTCATCAGCTTCTGCACCTCCAGCCCGGTTCTTGTAGAGGATTATCCCTTTGTAAAAGAAGAATGGATCAAAAAAGGCGCTTTCTTCTGCTTACCGGCAACGGTAAACTTCGATGATGATTTTCTTGCAACAAAGTGTAAACTGGTTGTAGACAACATCAAACTTTATGAGGCATGGGCAGAGGAATATCCGTATCCAACCTTTGGTCCAATTACCATTATCGGATCAAAATTTACAGATATGGTACATGATGGTAAAATTTCCGCCAGCAAAATTGATGATCTAGGTGATATAATAAAAGGAACAAAAGCTGGACGGGAAAGCGAAGATCAAATTATTATGTATTCTGTCGGCGGCATGCCGGTGGAAGATGTCGCATGGGGCAAAGTCGTCTATGAAAATGCTTTAAAACTGGGCATCGGAACAAAACTTCCGCTTTGGGACGCACCGGCTTTCTGTTAATCTAAAGCACGTGTGGTGATTCAATATGCCTGGCATCCGAGATGTGACATTAATTCCCAAACAACCTTTTATGGTGGAGCTGTCCTCCAACTACTACAAATACGTTGTAAATGCATTTGGGATTTCCCACTTTTACTCGTTTTTTGTAAAAGACACCGATACCATCAGTATCTCTGTTCCGGATGGCTGCATCGACATGATGATTCATTATAATAAAAGCAGAACTTGTGTCGGCGCCGATTTTTACGGCACCGACCTTCTGCCGCATTCTATGAAAGTATTCAAAGGCTGTACGCATTTTGGCGTACGGTTTTTGCCTGGTTATGTGCCGGCTTTTGTAGATGCTTCTATGCCGGAGATGATCGATCGAATTATTCCATTTCCGGAAATTGCAAAGGGACATGATCTGCCGGCTATCGTTGCAGAACAAGATCAGTTCATGGATCAGATCGGCGCATTTATGCAGTTCTATCTCAAATACTATGAAAAAAGCGTCTATGATCCATATCGCACCAAGTTCGGTCTGATTGCAGAAATTGTAAAAGCCTATGGAAACATTCGGGTAGAGGAACTCTCTGAGCGAACCAATTACTCGGTCAGTTATATTGATAAAATTTTTCTGCATGAAATTGGAATTTCCCCGAAAAGCTTCAGCAACATTCTGCGTTTTCAGTGGACTTTAAATAAAATAGTGGTCAGTCCGGAAAAGCGCGTGGATTATAACAGCATCATTGCAGATTTGGGGTACTACGATCAATCCCACTTCATACGGGAATTTAAAAAATACTCGAAGTACACCCCGTCCAAATATATTGCAGAGCTTTTTCATAAGGATTACAACAATCGCCTTGTCATCCTAACAACACCTAACCGTACTGCATCCACTTAACGCCTAATATATAATAAAAAGGAAGCCGTGTACCAAATGGGATACACGGCTTTTCTTTTTTAAGAC
>FR899088.1:55748-66410 GCA_000437255.1 Ruminococcus sp. CAG:403 | reverse complement strand
TCGGTTCTTGCCTTGTTTTTGTTTGGATAGAAAATTTTTTAAAGGCGGATTTGTTCCGCCTTTTTTGCATTGTTATTCGAAATCTCGATTTCTTTTCAAAAAAGCTTGACTTTTTTGGTGAAGTTGTGTATAATATAGGTATTACTTTACTTAGAAAGGAACTTGATTATGAAATCAACACGTACAAAAATTGCTGCGCTTTTATTGGTAGCTGTGATGGGGATTACAGTTGGAGGTTGCAGTAAGGGCGATAGCAGCTCAAATAGTACGGGGAATAGTGCAAGTGCAAATGCAGATGCAAACGGCAGTGCAAGTGACAATTCAGGGGATTCTAGTCAGGAAGTTGAGACCATTGACGCTTCAGATGCATCCTTAAAGCAAAATATGATTTTCTTAGCAGAAGATGCTACACCGGGTGGAAACGCTGCTACCAATAGCAACAGCACAAAGACAGAAGTTGGTGGCAATTCAGATGACGAATATGTTGTTGTAACCGATGCCAATGGAAAAGCTGTAACGGATACAAATGGCAAGCAGGTTACGACACCCGCTAAGACTACAACAGCAAATGGAAATTCCAATTCTTCGAATGGATCTTCCAATAATAATGCTTCCAGTGGAGACTCTTCTTCGGATAACTATCAGCCGAATATGACAAGAAGAGCGCTGTATTGGTTGGACATGTCTGAACAAGAAAACTTTGTTTTTAACGGCGAGACAATTGTTCTGACTTTTAAAATCAAGGACAATGCAGCAGACGGAAATTATGCGGTAAATATTTGTAAGGAAACAGACTTTGCAGATTATTCCGCAGAAGGTCGTATTACAGCTGACCTGATCGATGGTACTGTGACTGTTGGTAATGCAACACCGGAAGAAGCAAGAAATGCACAGAGCGGTAAGTTTACAGTTTCTGTAGGCAGTGCTTCTGGTAAAGACGGTGATGAAGTAAAGGTTCCGATCAATTTCAGTGATAACCCTGGACTGGTTGGTATGATCTTCTGGTTTGAATATGACAGCAACGCATTGGAACTGGTACCGGATGAATGCGGTGTCGGTGCAGATGCTGCGGACTATATTACATTCCAAGGAAACTAATGTATAATTGCAGTTATGCAATAAAAGAGAAATTAAAAACTGCTGTGTCATTTTCGTGGCACAGCAGTTTTTTCTGTTTGGTTCTTTATTTGTCTGGATGCATGGAGGAAGAATTGTCCTTTTGCTTCGAATCCGCTTGTTTTGGATTGGTAGGACGTCGATAAAATACCGGTTCTGATCGTTGATAGGGTCGGAGCGGTTTTTCTTTTGGCACTTCTTTTTCTTCAGATTGTTCCAAATGAACTGCCTTGGGAATTAAGTGAATGGGATCTTCTGGTTTGTTCTTTTGTTTGTTCTTCATGGAGGCATAAAGGCAGACAAAAATATAGATCATAGAGAGTGCTATTGCAAGCAGAAGTGCATAGTGGAAGTAAGGAGAATTTTTAAAATTGGTGAGGGCATAAAGATTGAATTTGGAAAAAGAGCGATCCACATCGTTGATGGCAACCAAATCTACTTTTGCAATTTCATCGCCGGCATATTTCAATTCCAGTGTGCCAAGAACATCTCCCTTTTTGACAGGAGCCTGTACACTTTTCTCCAATGTCCGCTCATATTTGATAATGGAAGGATCGACATCCTCGCACCACAGCAGAATGCAGTTTTCTTTGGGTCGCACCAAAACAAATGCATTGTCCTCGGAGTTTTCAACGGAAACCTCCCCCTGTTCCTTTTCACAATCCAGTAAGGTTTGATAGGAAAGAGAGCTGAATGCCCAGTTTAACAGGTCGGTTGCATCTTCGATGTGATAATACTGCAATGCATCGTCTTCATCTGTGAAGGGGGCATTTAATAGAATAATCAGGTAGTGATGATCTTCCTTTGCAGCAGATGTAATGATATTTCTGCCAGCTTCTGTTAAGTTTCCGGTTTTAATACCAGAGGCGCCTTCATAGTAGACCTCTTCGCCTTTGAGCAGCATGGTGTTGGAATGCGTCCAGATCCATGCGGCTGCATCAGGGTGATTGGTTGGATTGGCAGAAGTAGGGGTATAGGATACTGTATTAGAAATGGTGTTGAACCAATCTTGTTCCAAAGCATATTGTGTGATTTTCAACATATCCCGTGCAGTTGTAGTTTGTTTGGCATCATATAGTCCAGTAGGATTTTGAATGACGGTATCGGTGCATCCGATTTCCGCTACTTTTTCATTCATTTTCTTGACAAATACATCTTGGTTGCCATTTCCAAAATGATCTGCCAGAATGACCGCCGCTTCACAGGAAGAGGTGAGCGTAAGTGCATAAAGATACTCTGTTACCGTTAAAGTGTCCCCATTGTAAATTTGTGCATATCGGAGATCATCCGGATAGTCATAACTATAAAATGGGGTATAAAGATCTTCATTGGCAGTAATGGTTGTGGTATCCGGTGTATCGCAAAGATCCATCACAACCAATGCCGTTACAATTTGAATCAGATGGGCAGGCATTTCTGCCTTGTCTGCATTTTTTTCATATACAATCATATCGGCATCTTGACTGTATACAATGGCAGCTTCGCTATGAATGGAGAAGTCCGGTGTAAATGTATAAGCAGAAGCGGAACTTCCAAGCTGTGCAAAGCAAAGCCATATGGTCAGTAAGACGCCAATAAATGGAAGACAACGTTTTTTGATCAGGTGCATAATGGACATTCCTTTATGATAAAATCTTTTTTGAAAGCAGAATGGGCTTTCTTCCTTTCATTATAACAAATTTTTTTTGATTTGAAAAGACTTTTTTAGAAAATATATTTACCTTTTCGACGAAATATGCTAAAATAAAATGAGTGCTGGTTTCCTTGCAGGGAAACTGTGCCCAATTCAATAGATAGAGAACGCTGAATTGCTGGAGGAGGCATAGGCTTGGTTTATATTACAGGAGATACACACGGAGATTTATCAAAATTTAAAAATCCTGCTTTTCGTCGACTGAAAGCAGGAGATGTTTTAATTATATGCGGAGATTTCGGGTTCATCTGGGATGGTTCCCGACAGGAGCAAGCTGTCTTGCGGAAATTGCAGGAAAAGAAGTTTACCATTGCATTCGTAGATGGCTGTCATGAAAATTTTGATTTGCTGGAGCATCGTTATAAAACTGTTCGTTGGCGCGGTGGCTTGGCGCATTTGATTGCGCCCAATATTTTTCACATGATGCGTGGGGAAATCTATACCATTGAACAGAAAACCTTTTTTGCATTTGGCGGCGGACATAGTCAGGACTTTGAGTACCGAAAGGAAACCAAGAACTGGTGGCGGCGGGAACAGCCCACCCATCAGGAAATTCGCAGAGCCATTCACAATTTGAATGCGCATCAAGCTACAGTGGACTACATTATTACGCATGAGCCGCCGGCTTCCTTAAAGGATTGTCTGGGTGTGGACGTACAGCAGCGCTTGGAGATTCACACCTTCTTTGAGGATATTATTCAGGAATGCACTTATAAAAAGTGGTATTTTGGAAAATGTCATATGGATCGATTCATTCCCATGAAGTTTTATGCGGTGTTTGAACAGGTTTTGCCGGTCGAATAATGAAGGCGACAGAAAAAGCCGATTTTTTTCGGCAAACAGCAAAGCAGATCAATGAAATAGAAGGGAATACAATAAAAATGGATTTGGTGGTAAAGCATTTTTCCAATTTGACCGTAGAAGAGTTGTTTGAAATTTATAAATTACGGGTTTCTGTTTTTGTAGTGGAACAGAACTGCCCATATCAGGAAATTGATGATGCAGACAAAGTGGCATATCATGTGTTTTTAAAGGATGAAGCAGGCATACAAGCCTATGTGCGGGTTTTGCCGCAGGGTGCTACTTTCCCGGAGGCTTCCATTGGACGGGTGATTGCCAAAAAGCGCCGTTGCGGCCTGGGCAGTCAAATTCTCGTAGCTGGCATACAAGTTGCACAGGAGAAATTCCATGCAACAGAATTGCAGATCGGTGCACAGCTATATGCCAAGCCGTTTTATGAGGCTGCCGGCTTTGTGCAGGCATCTGAAGGATACTTAGAGGATGGCATTCCGCATATTCATATGAAATGGAAGCAGTCCGATCAGGAGGCGCAGTAACATGACCGATCGTTTACGGAAGCAGCTTGCTTTTATTCTGGAACTGGATCAGGAAAAGAATATTCTGCGGCAAACGCATCTTTCCAATCATGGCAGACGGGAAAATGATGCAGAGCACGCCTGGCATATGGCAATCATGGCGTATCTGCTTCAGGAATATTCCAATGCGCCTATTGACGTGGCAAAGGTTATGCTGATGTGCTTGCTGCATGATGTGGTAGAGATTGATGCCGGCGATACCTATGCCTATGATGAAAAGGGAAAAGAAACGCAAAAAGCACGGGAAGAAGCTGCAAAAGAACGGATTTATGGGCTGCTTCCGGAAGATCAAAAGGAATGTTTCCAGCAGCTTTTTGAGGAGTTTGAAGCACGGGAAACGGCAGAATCAAAATTTGCACATGCCATGGATAACTTGCAGCCGCTGCTGCTCAATGACAGCAACAACGGCGGTGATTGGAAAGCACATCGGGTAACAGCCGAGCAGGTTTATGGCAGACAAAGTCAAACCAAGGATGGTTCAGAAGTGCTGTTTGAATGGACAGATGCAGTGATTCAGAAAAACATTGCCGCCGGAAATATTCAGAAAGAATCATAAGCAGTCGATTGGGCTGCAAGTTGGAGGAAGCTTTTATGAAAAAATATGCAGCCAATCTCATAACCGGAAGCAGAGTGCTGTTGGCAATTGCTATTTTATGGATTCCTGTTTTTTCGATTCCGTTCTATGTGCTTTATCTGCTTTGCGGCATTACAGATATGTTGGACGGTATCATTGCCAGAAGAACCGGAACGGCAAGTAGTCTGGGTTCCAAGCTGGACAGCATGGCAGATGTGGTGTTTGTCATGGTATGTTTGATTAAGATTCTGCCCTCTCTGCAATTGGAGTGGTTGGCAGGAGTCTGGATTGCGGCAATTGCCTTTCTCAGAATGGTTAATATTATTTTTGGATATGTCTATCGGCACCAGTTGATTTTGCTGCATACCATTGCCAATAAGGTAACTGGATTTTTGTTGTTTTTGCTGCCGCTGTGTATGCAGATCATTGACATCCATGATGCAGTGATTTTTGTTTGCATTGTGGCGACGTTTGCTGCCATTCAGGAAGGGCACTATATCCGAACCAGACAGTATAACAAAGAGGAAGTGGAATCACGAAAAGAACGATGAGCAGGCTGGAGTTTTAGCAAAGCCAATCAATGAAATAGATTGCAAATTGAAGAACAGGCGGTACCGCTTCCCTTAGAATGGGTGGGTACCGCCTGCTTTTTACGAATCCTATACGAATCGAACAAAAATATGATTGTAACTTTGTCTATTCCAACGAAATTAGAAAACGGCTCTTGACTTAGAGCTTGCTCCAGGGCTTATAATAAAGCCAATGAAAATCAAGTGAGGTGATTGGGTATGACCATCAAAGAAGTCAGTGAAAAGTACGAGATTTCTCAGGATACGCTTCGGTATTATGAGCGGGTTGGTATGATTCCGCCGGTAACACGTACGGCAAGTGGGATCCGGGATTATCAGGAAAGCGATCTGGGCTGGGTGGAACTTGCAAAATGCATGCGCAGTGCGGGACTTCCGGTAGAAGCTATGATCGAATACGTCAAACTGACGCAGGAAGGGGATGCTACAATCCCTGCAAGATTACAGCTTCTGAAGGAGCAACGAGAGTCTCTTTTGGAACAAAAAGAAAAAATCAATGCAACGCTGGAGCGTCTGAACTATAAAATTGGACGCTACGAACTGGCAGCAGAAACCGGGGTACTCACCTGGGAATGATGGAAAATCCGTAAATAGATTTCAAGCAGGAGGGAATTTTAATGTTAGGAAATTTTACGTACTGTAATCCGACTCGGATTCATTTTGGTGCAGAGGCTCTGAATCAATTGCCACAGGAACTGGCACAATACGGCAAGACCGTTCTTTTGACTTATGGCGGCGGCTCTATTAAAAAGTTTGGGCTGTACGATGAGATTGTGAAAATCTTAAAGGATTGTGGAAAACAAATCGTAGAGCTGCCGGGTGTTATGCCCAATCCAACTGTAGAAAAACTGTATGAAGGCTGTAAGCTGGCAAAAGAACAGCATGTAGATTTGATTCTTGCTGTAGGCGGCGGTTCCGTTTGTGATTATGCCAAGGCATTGTCTGTATCTGCTTACTGTGAAGAGGATCCGTGGGAAAAATATTATTTGCGTATGGAAGATGTGGACAATGCTATTATTCCGGTCGGCTGTATTTTAACCATGGTTGGAACTGGTTCGGAAATGAACGGCGGTGCCGTAATTACCAATCACCAGCAAAAGCGGAAGATTGGACATGTTTTTGGAGAAGCTGTATTCCCGAAGTTCTCCATTTTGAATCCAACATATACGTTCACGCTTCCACGGTATCAGATGGTGGCTGGTTTCTATGATATTTTCAATCATATCACAGAGCAGTATTTTTCCGGTACGGATGACTGTACATCCGATTATGTAATGGAAGGTTTGATGCGGTCTTTGGTGCATAGTTCTCGGATTGCAGTGCAGAATCCGCAGGATTACGAAGCACGCAGCAACATTATGTGGATTGCAACATGGGCATTGAACACCATGGTTGCCAAAGGAAAGGCAACCGACTGGATGGTGCATATGATCGGACAGTCTGTTGGTGCGTATACCGATGCAACACATGGAATGACACTTGCAGCCGTTTCTCTGCCGTATTACCAGCACATTCTGCCGTATGGTCTGCCAAAATTCAAACGGTTTGCGATGCAGGTATGGCAGGTAGATCCGAATGGAAAAACCGATGAAACCATTGCTGAGGAAGGACTGTGTGCTATGGAAGCATGGATGCAGGAAATTGGTTTGGTGCTGCATAGTTGGGAACTGGGTGTCACCGAAGACATGCTGGATGGCATTGCAGATGGTACCTTTATCATGGACGGCGGTTATAAGAAGCTGGATCATGCTGAAATTGTACAGATTTTGAAAGAAAGTCTGTAAGGGCATAATTGGTTCTAAAATAATATCAGTACAAAGAAAAGGCAACTCTACCTCGAAGAGGTGGAGTTGCCTTTTTTTGATTGAAAATGACAAGTTTTGGTGGGTAGCATGCGCTGTTCGGGAGAATTCGCAAGGATACCGTACAAAAAAGTTGCACAAAACGGAATATTTTCGTTAAAATGAACAAATTAGATCGTTTCAAATTGTTCAAGCATACAAAAGTAGCGTTTTTTGAAAGAAAATGGAAGAAAAAGCTTGCGAAAAGGAAAATGACATGCTATAATAGCATCAGAAACAGTCAATAACATTCAAATACATTCAAAAGAGGTGATATTATGTTGACGGAAGAACGACATGCCATCATCCTTGACACCATTAACAGACAGCATAGTGTTCGACTGAATGAACTTTGTGAACTGCTGGGAACTTCTGAATCAACCATCCGGAGAGATTTAACAGCACTGGATGAAAAAGGGTTGCTGACAAAAGTACACGGCGGAGCGATTGCCATTCACGAAAAATTTTCTCCGGTCGAGCATAGTATGGAGGAAAAATCCAAACTCTATACAGAGGAGAAGGAAGCGATTGCAAAATATGCGGCTTCTTTGGTGGAAGACGGTGATTTTGTTTTTGTAGATGCAGGAACCACCACAGAAAAAATGATCGATTATCTGCCGGAGAAAAAGGCAACGTTTGTGACCAATGGTTTTGTACATGCCAAACGATTGGCACAAAGGGGCTTTAAAGTCCTGGTGCTCGCAGGAGAGTTTAAACTTTCTACGGAAGCGGTTGTTGGCGCATCTTGTGTGCTGACGCTGCAAAATTACAACTTTACCAAGAGCTTCATGGGCGTCAATGCCATCTCGGTTTCCAGCGGCCTTTCTACGCCGGATCAGAGCGAAGCAAGTGTGAAGGCAGCCGTGGTACGGAGAAGCAAAAAAGTATATATTTTGGCGGATCATTCCAAGTTCGACCAAATTACATCTGTAACATTTGCGTCACTGGATAAAGTAACCATTATTACAGATAAATTGACAGATTCCAAATTTTCAGCAAAAGCGACTATTAAGGAGGTTATGTAAATGGTATATACGGTAACATTCAATCCTGCTATTGATTATGTGGTACATACCAAAGAAATGCAAGTGGGGCAGGTCAACCGCTCCGAGAGCGAGGAAATTTACTTCGGCGGAAAGGGCATCAACGTTTCCTTTGTGCTCCACGAGTTGGGAATTCCCTCAAAAGCACTTGGTTTTGTTGCAGGTTTTACAGGTGCTGCATTGGAAAATGGGGTGCAGGCAAGCGGAATTGAGACCGATTTTGTGCATCTGAAAAATGGATTTTCCAGAATCAATGTTAAGATTAAATCGGAAGAAGAAACCGATTTAAATGGACAAGGGCCAGTGATTGACGAAGCTGCTTTGCAGGAACTGTTCGAAAAGCTGAAGCAACTCAAGGATGGAGATACATTGGTACTAGCAGGCAGTATTCCCAATACTTTGCCGGCAGATATTTATGAAAGAATCCTGGAGTCTCTTTCCGACAGAGCGATTCGGACAGTGGTAGACGCAACCAAGGATTTGCTTTTGAATGTGCTGAAGTACAAACCGTTCCTGGTAAAGCCCAACAATTATGAACTTGGTGAAATGTTTGGCGTTACACTGCATACCACAGAAGAAATTGCAACGTATGCAGCAAAGCTGAAAGAAATGGGCGCTCAAAATGTACTGGTTTCCATGGCGGGAGATGGTGCACTGCTGCTGGATGAACATGGTAAGACCCATGTTTGCGGTGTTTGCAAGGGAACTGTGAAAAATTCAGTTGGTGCAGGAGATTCAATGGTGGCAGGATTCCTGGCAGGTTCCATTGACGGGGACTATGCATATGCGCTGAAGCTTGGAACGGCGACCGGCGGTGCCACAGCATTTTCAGATGGCTTGGCAAAAAGAGAAGAAATAGACAGATTGCTACAACAACTATAGAGATTTGGAAACGGAGGAAATGACCATGCGTATTGTAGATTTATTGAGCAAAAACAGCATTACACTCAATGCCGCTCCGAAAAGCAAAGCGGAAGCAATTGATATGCTGGTGGATTTACAGGTAAAAGGCGGAAAGATTGCCGATCGGGAAGCTTATAAAAAAGGCATTCTTGCCAGAGAAGAAATGAGTTCTACTGCGGTTGGAGAGGGCATTGCCATTCCGCACGCAAAGAGTACCGCAGTAAAAGCACCTTCCTTGGCAGCCATGACGGTTCCGCAGGGTGTGGATTATGAAGCAATGGATGATGAACCTTCCAATTTGCTGTTTATGATTGCAGCACCAAATGACGGTGATGTTCATTTGGAAGTGCTTTCCCGTCTGATGACCATTCTGATGGATGAGGATTTCAGAGACAAGTTGCTGGCAGCTTCCAGCAAGGATGCATTCCTGCAAATCATTGACGATATGGAAAAAGAAAAATATCCGGATGAACCAAAGGAAGTAGAAACAGCACCTTCCAATGCAACTTATAAAGTGCTTGCTGTAACGGCATGTCCGACCGGAATTGCGCATACCTATATGGCAGCAGAGGCACTGGAAAAGGCGGGCAAAAAGCTGGGCATTACCATTAAGGTGGAAACAAATGGTTCCGGCGGTGCAAAAAATGTACTGACCAAAGAAGAGATTGCAGCGTGTGACGGTATCATTGTTGCCGCAGATAAAACCGTAGAAATGGCACGTTTTGACGGAAAAAAAGTCATCCGCACCAAGGTTTCAGACGGTATTAAGATTCCGGAAGAACTCATCAACCGCATTGAAGCAGGAGACGCACCGGTTTATCATCATGCAGGAGAGAAAACAGCAGACTCCTCTTCTGATGGCGAAAGCTTTGGCAGAAAGTTGTATAAGCACTTGATGAATGGCGTTTCCAACATGCTGCCATTTACGGTAGCAGGCGGTATTTTCATTGCATTGGCATTTTTGATTGATACGCTTGCAGGGGCTCCGCAGAACAGCGATTTTGGTACGTATACCGCAGCGGCTGCCTTCTTCAAAACAATTGGCGGCTTCGCTTTTAACTTTATGATTCCGGTACTTGCCGGTTATATTGGAAAGAGTATTGCAGATAGACCTGGTTTCCTAGTTGGTTTGGTCGGTGGTTATCTGGCAACAACCGGTTCCACATTTTCCAATATCTCCGGAAAGGATGCGATTCCTTCTGGTTTCTTAGGCGCTTTGCTGGCAGGGTTTGTTGGCGGCTTCCTGATGCTCATGATGGAAAAGCTCTGCGATAAGATGCCGAAGGCACTCAATGGCATCAAGCCAGTTTTGATTTATCCGCTGGCTGGTTTAGGTATCATCGCTGTGATTATGTGCGCAGTAAATCCGTTTATGGGCATGATCAACACCGGACTTTCCGATTTGTTGAACAGCATGGGAAGCAGCAGCAAGATTGTTTTGGGATGCATCCTCGGCGCAATGATGTCCATTGATATGGGTGGTCCATTCAACAAGGCAGCTTACGTATTCGGCACAGCAGCAATTGCTT
>FR899088.1:47807-55705 GCA_000437255.1 Ruminococcus sp. CAG:403 | reverse complement strand
TTATGGCAGCCGTTATGATTGGCGGTATGGTTCCTCCAATTGCTATTGCACTGTCTACCACATTCTTTAAGAATCGTTGGACTGCTGAAGAACGCAAGAATGGCCCGGTAAACTACATCATGGGACTCAGCTTTATTACAGAAGGTGCAATTCCGTATGCAGCAGCAGACCCGATGCGTGTAATTCCTTCCTGTATGGTTGGAGCAGCCGTTGCAGGCGGTATGTCTATGGCATTTGACTGCACTTTGATGGCACCGCACGGCGGAATCTTCGTATTCGCAGTGGTTGGCAACTGGGCAATGTATCTGTTGTCACTCGTTGTAGGTTCTTTGGTTGGCATGCTGATGTTGGCATTGCTCAAGAAAAAGCGTGTAGAAGCATAAGCATTCGAATGTATTTCAATTTGTTTTGAAAAAATTTGTATAGAAAATCATATTAAAGGAGAAATTATTATGGTAAGCAAAAAAGTAATCGTAATCAACGAACAGGGTATGCACATGAGACCGGCAGGCATTCTGGCAAAGGCTGTAAAGGCACATCCAGATTGCGAAGTTACCTTGCAGGCAAATGGAAAAACCGTAAAGGCAAAGGCACCCATGCAGATCATGTCTGCTTGCATGAAGAAGGGCTGCGAAGTAGAAATCGTATGCAACGGTGCAGAGGAGCAGGCTGTTTTGGATGAAGTAGTTGCATTGTTTGAGGATGGATTCGGCGAATAAGTGCGGATTTAAAAGACAGAAAAAGCGTAAGATGCAGGAAGTGTGGGAATGATGCAGCTTCCTGCATCCAAGCGCAGGATCACGGACAGAAAAGGAAGATCTGTTATGAAAAAATTCAATTATACCATTCAAGATAAAGCGGGGATTCACGCAAGACCGGCAGGTGTGCTTGTGAAAAAGGCAAGTTCTTTTGCAAGTACCATTACCCTGGAAAAAGACGGAGTCGTTGTCGATCTGACCAAGCTGATTGCCTTGATGCAGCTGGATGTACAGTGCAACGAAGTGGTGACAGTTACCGTAGACGGCACCGATGAAGATGTAGCAGCTGCAAGTATGCAGGCACTATTTGAAGAGATTTTATAAAGACTCGTTTTCTCTTCCACTTTTGAACAAACGAAAACTGAAAAGGGGGGCCATGCAATGAATATATGGCATGATATAGAAGAAGATCGGATTTATCCAACCGATTTTGTATCCGTTGTGGAAATATCAAAAGGCAGTAACATGAAGTATGAACTGGATAAAAAAACCGGGATGCTGTCGCTGGATAGAATTCTATTTACTGCGACATACTATCCGATGAACTACGGATTCATTCCACGTACCTATGGGAATGACAACGATCCGCTGGATGTATTGATTCTTTGTTCTGAACCGATTCTGCCGATGACACTGGTCAGATGCTATCCAATCGGCGTGATGTCGATGGAAGACGGCGGAATGGGAGATGAAAAGATCATCTCCATTCCGTATAGTGATCCGACGTATATGGGGTACACCAGCGTCAAGGAACTGCCAGACCATCTATTCAAAGAGTTGAAGCACTTCTTTTCGGTTTATAAGCAGTTGGAAGGGAAATCGACAGAAGTAAAAGAAATCGGCGGGCCAGCGGAAGCAGTTGCTGTGATTGAAGAGGCAATGGAGCATTATAAGAAAAAATTCTGCATCGGGCAGAATCAATGAGGGAGATGAAGCATATGACCACATTTTCAGGAAAAGGCGTTTATGGAGCCATTGCAATTGGAAAGCTTTCCATTTTTAAGCGGCAGGAAGTAACTGTAAAGAGAAAACACATCACCGATGTGGAAGCAGAAAAAGCACGTGTTACCGCTGCAAAAGAGCGTGCGACCAATCAGCTGCAAGCGATTTATGAGAAGGCACTGAAGGAAGTCGGCGAGACCAATGCGCAGATTTTTGAAATTCATATGATGATGCTGGAAGATGAGGATTACAATGAATCCATTGAAAACATCATTGAAACGCAGCTGGTCAATGCAGAGTATGCCATTGCACTGACGTCCGATAACTTTGCAGAGATGTTCCGTTCTATGGATGATGCCTATATGCAGGCTCGTGCAGCTGATATCAAAGACATTTCCAATCGATTGATTCAGAATTTGAATGTAAATGCAGATGCAGACAACTTGGGAGACAGCAAGGTGATTATTTGTGCCGATGATCTGGCACCCAGCGAAACGGTTTTGCTGGATAAGAACAAAGTACTTGCATTTGTCACCGCATTTGGTTCCTCCAATTCCCATACTGCGATTCTGGCAAGAAACATGAACATTCCGGCGATTATTGGAGTCGGAACGGAATTCCTTTCCTCCATTCAAGATGGACAGCAGGCAATTGTGGACGGCTTTACGGGTGAAATCTTTGTGGATCCGGATGCAGAAACGACAGAACGCCTGGAACAGAAGCAGCAGGCAGACGAAGAAAAGAAACGCCTGTTACAGGACTTGAAGGGCAAAGAAAACTGTACCATTGACGGAACAAAAATCAATATTTTTGCCAATATCGGCAGTGTCGATCATATCGGAGCGGTACTCTTAAATGATGCAGGCGGAATTGGTTTGTTCCGGAGTGAATTCCTCTATTTGGAAAACAGCGATTATCCGACGGAGGAACAGCAGTTTGTAGCGTATAAAAAAGTACTGGAAAGCATGGCTGGCAAGAAAGTCATCATTCGAACTCTGGATATCGGTGCCGATAAGCAGGTGGATTATTTTGGCCTGGATAAAGAAGACAATCCGGCATTGGGCTATCGTGCCATTCGAATTTGCTTGACTCGTCCAGAGATTTTCAAGACGCAGCTGCGTGCTTTGTATCGGGCATCTGTTTATGGCAATCTCGGCATCATGTTCCCCATGATTGTCAGCGTTTCTGAACTAGAAAAAATTCTGAAAATCTGTGAGGAAGTCAAGTCGGAATTAACCGCAGAAGGCATTGAGTATTCCAAAACAGTTGAGATTGGCATTATGATTGAAACACCGGCAGCCGCTATTATCAGCGATCAGCTCGCACCGATGGTGGATTTCTTTAGTGTTGGCACCAATGACCTGACGCAGTATACGCTTGCCTGTGACAGACAAAATCCAAAGGTAGAGCAGTTCTGTGACACGCATCACGAAGCCATTTTGCGGCTGATTAAGCTGTCTGCGGACAATGCGCATCAGAACAACGCATGGATTGGAATCTGCGGAGAGCTGGCAGCAGATACCACATTGACGGAAACATTCCTTCGTATGGGCATTGATGAGCTTTCTGTATCGCCGACTTTTGTTTTGAAGGTTCGGGATGCAGTTCGGAAAATCAATCTATCAGAATAACAAATGGCGCATGTTTCCAGTACAACGAATGGGAATCTATGCGAAATCCGGCAATTGCAGATCAATTGCCGGATTCTTTCATAAGGAGGGAAGAAAGTGGAAGAAAAATATTTAAAACTGCTTGCAAAAGAATATCCAACGGTGGAACGGGTTGCCTGTGAAATGATCAATCTTTCTGCCATTCGCAGTTTACCGAAGGGTACCGAATACTTTTTCAGTGACTTGCACGGCGAGTATGAAGCTTTTTTGCATATGCTGAAAAGTGCATCCGGTATCATTCAGAAAAAAATAGACTTGATTTTTGAGAAAACAGTTTCCAGAGCAGAACGGGAACAGCTGGCACAATTTATTTATGATCCGGAAAAGGAACTCAAACGTCTGCGGATCCATCAATTGCTGACGGACGAATGGAAGCGGCTGACGATTTATCGGTTGATTCTAGTCTGTGAAACCATATCTGCAAAATATACTCGTTCGAGAATTCGAAAACGGCTTCCGAGCGATTTGGCATATATCCTGGATGAACTGCTGAATGTAACGGATGATGTCAACAAAGAATTTTATTATGATGAAATCATTCATATGATTATTGCAACGGATATCACGGAACCGTTTATGATTTCCTTATGCCGGCTGATTCAGTCTTTGGCAATCGACCATCTGCACATCATTGGCGATATTTATGACCGGGGCCCACGGGCAGATATTATTATGGATGAGTTGTTGAAGATGCACGATGTGGATGTACAGTGGGGCAACCATGATATTTCCTGGATTGGCGCGGCATCCGGCAATTCTGCGCTGATTGCAAATGTGATTCGGATTGCCATGCGGTATAACAATTTTGATGTCTTGGAGGATGGCTATGGTCTGAATCTTCGTGCATTGGCTGTATTTGCAGGAGAAGTATACCAGAACGATCCCTGTACTTTGTATGCGCCCAGTACATTTGATGACAATATTTATGATCCGGTGGATGATGCCCTGGTAGCAAAAATGCACAAGGCAATTACGGTGATTCAGCTGAAACTGGAAGGGCAGCTGATGCAAAAGCATCCGGAATGGCATATGCAGAATCGTTCTCTGTTTGAAACGGTACAATTTTCGGATGGTACCATCTGCATAGATGGAACGGTTTATCCGCTGAAAGACAGCAGTTTTCCAACAGTGGATCCAGCACATCCGCTGCGGCTTTCTGCGGAAGAAGCGGATTTGATGAAGATTTTGAAAAATTCCTTCCTGCACAGTGAAAAGCTGCAAAAGCATATGAAATTCCTGCTGACCAGAGGGGCGATGTACCGGGTATACAATGGCAATCTTTTGTTCCATGGCTGTATTCCGATGGAAGAGGACGGCACCTTACAGGCGGTACAGATCGGGGAGCAGGCTTACAGTGGAAAGGCGCTGTTGGATCAGCTGAATATCCTGGTTAATCAAGCGTATTTCTTAAAAGAGGACGAACCGGAAAAGGAGTATGCCTGTGACTTAATGTGGTATCTTTGGTGCGGACCGAAGTCGCCTTTGTACGGCAAAGATAAAATGGCATTCTTTGAACGGTACTTTTTGGAGGAACCGGCGCTGCATGTGGAACGGTATAATGCCTATTATTCCTTCTCGGAAAAAGAATCTGTTTGCTGTGAAATTTTGCAGCTGTTCGGCGTAGATGTGCATAAGGGGCATATCATCAATGGTCATGTACCCGTGAAAATTAAAAATGGAGAAAGTCCGGTAAAAGCAAATGGAAAACTGTTCGTCATTGACGGCGGTATTTCAAAGGCTTACCAGAAGACCACTGGAATTGCCGGTTATACATTGATTTATGATTCCCATAGTTTGAGTCTGGCAGAGCATCATCCATTTGTGGCGGGGCATTGTGTACAGCCGCCGAAGATTCAAATCGTTGAAAAGCTTCCCAGCCGGGCAAACATATCCGATACGGACAAGGGCGCAGAAATCCTGGAACAGATGCAGGATTTACAGGAGCTGCTGGATGCGTATCGTTCCGGAAAAATCAAAGAACAATAAGAATCGTATGCTGGTTTAGTGCTTGTTTCGTGTTCCGAAACAGGCACTTTTCTGATAAGGATACACGGCTTACCAGGCAAGAAAAAACCATGTCCCTGCTATCCGGACAGGGGCATGGTTTTGAGAGGGGATTGTGTCGTTTTAAATAAGGGAAGACAATGCTGCTAATTTGGCATACTGTTCTTTTACCGCAGGATAAAGTTCCTGATACAGTCTGAAATAGGATTCATAAACCGGGACATGTGCGGCAATCGGCTGCTGAACATGTTCTACGGTAAGCAGTGCAGCGCATGCCTCCGGAACGGTGGTGTAAATACCAGCTCCGACAAACGCAAGGATTGCTGCTCCGAGAGCAGGTCCTTCCTTGGAGGATGCCGTCTGAACTGGGCAGGCATAGAGATCGGCAAGCATCTGTCTCCAGAGCGGAGAAGTTCCGCCGCCGCCGCATGCCATCATATCGGAAACATGGATGTTCATTTCCCGGCAGACTTCTACGCAGTCCCGGAGTGAGTAGGCAACGCCTTCCATCACCGCGCGGAGCATGTCCCGTTTGGTATGAATGGCAGAAAGACCGAAGAACATCCCTCTTGCATTGGGATCCAAATGCGGTGTACGTTCTCCCATTAAATAGGGCAGATAGAGCAGGCGGTTGGCGCCGATTGGAACACGTTCCGCTTCCTTGTCCATCAAGTAATAGGCATCGACCCCCATTTGTGCAGCGGTGTCCTTTTCTGCTTGGCAGAAGGTATCCCGGAACCATTTCAGGGAAAGTCCGGCACCCTGGGTAACGCCCATAATATGCCAGCTGTTTGGAACGGCTGCACAGCAGGTGTGGACTCTGCCCTTTGGATCGATGGAAACGGATGTGGTATGTGCGAATACAACACCGGATGTGCCGATGGTGGTAAAAGCTTTTCCATCCGTGACAACACCGGTTCCCACCGCAGCAGCGGCATTGTCACCGGCTCCGCCGACCACGATGGTACCAGCGGCAAGCCCTGTGCAGGCTGCGGCAGCTGGCGTGATGCTTCCGGTTACTTCGCAGGATTCAAAAACAGGGGCAAGCAGGGAAGAATCGATGTCCAATGCCTGGCAAACTTCCTTGCTCCAGCAGCGGTTGGGGACATCCAGCAGCTGCATACCGGATGCGTCGGAAACATCTGTTGCAAAGACACCGGTTAGCTTATATCGGATATAGTCCTTTGGCAGCAGGATGTGGCGGCACTTGGCATATGACTCTGGTTCATGGTTCTTGACCCAGAGAATTTTAGCTGCCGTCCAGCCAGTCAGTGCAGGATTTGCTGTAATCCGCATGAGGGTTTCTCTGCCCAGTTTCTGATTCATTTCTGCAACTTCTTGTTCCGTGCGCTGGTCGCACCAGATTATCGACCGCCGTATGACATCGCCGTTTTCGTCCAGCATAACCAGACCGTGCATTTGTCCGGATAACCCGATGCCGACAATGTCTGTATTTTTTATGCCGCTTTTTTGAAGTACTGACTGAATGGTGGTCACTGCGGCATGGTACCAATCCAGCGGATCCTGCTCTGCATAGCCATTTTGCGGCTGGTAGAGGGGGGATTCTTCTGTTGCTGAGGCAATTGTTTTGCCCTGTTCATCAAACAGAACGGTTTTGGTTCCGCTGGTTCCAATATCAATTCCAATTGCGTAACGCATCCTCATGCTCCTTCCATGCTGTGGGGAATGGTTCTTTTTAGAGACTGAACAGAATGTTATTGAGCGTTGCTTCCAGCAGTTCCTGTCTGCCGCTTGTGAGAGAATCGGTAACCTCGCCCTTGTTCAGTGCATACTGTTCCAGATCTTCCAGGGTGGCTGTGCCGTTGATAATTGCGGCGCCGATGCCAGTGTTCCAGGAAGCATACCGATCTGCAACAAATTGATCCAATCTGCCGTCTGTGATGAGCTTATCAGCAAGCTTGAGACCCAGTGCGAAAGTATCCATGCCGGCAATGTAGCTGTAGAAGATGTCTTCCGGTGTGTAGGAACCTCTGCGTGCCTTTGCATCAAAATTCAGACCGCCGTTGGTGAAGCCGCCTGCTTTCAGCACTTCGTACATGCAGAGCGTAGCATCATAAATATTGGTCGGGAATTGGTCAGTATCCCAGCCCAGAAGCGGATCGCCCTGGTTGGCATCGATGGAACCAAATACGCCGTTTTCTCTTGCAACACGCAGCTCATGCTGGAAGGTATGCTGTGCCAGGGTAGCGTGGTTGGCTTCGATGTTCAGTTTGAAATCCTTGTCCAAATCATACTTGCGGAGGAATCCCAGAACAGTTGCAGCATCGAAGTCGTACTGATGCTTGGTGGGTTCCTTTGGCTTTGGTTCAATGTAGAAATCTCCCTGATAGCCGATGGAGCGGGCATAATCCACAACCAGGTGCATCAGACGAGCCATGTTGTCCAGTTCCAGTCCCATGTTGGTGTTGAGCAAGGTTTCATAGCCTTCCCGGCCGCCCCAGAAAACATAACCTGTTCCGCCCAGTTTTACAGTTGCTTCTACAGCCTTTTTTATTTGGGCAGC
>FR899088.1:45382-47774 GCA_000437255.1 Ruminococcus sp. CAG:403 | reverse complement strand
AGACATCTGCGGAAGGAGCCGTGCCGGCACCGTGCATATAACGCGGGTGATCAAAGCACTTTGCAGTGCCCCAAAGCAGATGAATGGAAGGATGTGCTTTCATTTTTTCTGCGATGTAATCGGTTACGACATCCAGCTGGGCATTGGTTTCTGCAAGGGTGCCATATTCCGGAGAGAGGTCACGGTCATGGAAGCAGAAATAGTCGATGGACAGCTTTTCCATGATTTCAAAGGCAGCGTCTACCTTTGCTTTGGAACGTGCTACCGGATCCTGCTCGCCCCAGCTCTTATCGGCAGTTCCGCATCCGAACATATCGGTGCCGTTGCCGTCCATGGTATGCCACCAGGAGAGCGCAAATTTCAGCTGTTCCCGCATGGTCTTTCCAGCTACGATTTCGTCTGGATTGTAGTATTTGAATGCAAGCGGATTGGTGCTGTTTTTGCCTTCGAATGGGATTTTTCCAATAGTTTTAAAGAATTCGCTCATTTTTTATTCCTCCAAATTCTGTTTTCAACGATCATGGTTTAAAATGTAAGTTCTGTATGGGCACAACGATTGCCGCAAAGTGCATCGCTGCATGAATCTGGTTGATGGGTTCCGGCAAACAGGGTGAAGCGGTTGCCGAAACGCTTTCGGTTGCCGGCTGCATCGACTGCTGTAAAAGCTGTTTCCGGAATGGCAATGGAAACGGTGCGGGTTTCTCCTGCACGCAGTGCAATGCGCTGGAATCCGCAAAGACTGGTATTTTTTACAGCATGCTCGCTGTAGTCTTTGAGGTATAATTCCAGGACGTCTTCGGTATCCCGATTTCCACGATTTTCCACGGTGGCGATTGCAGTTCCGTTTGCATAGGTCACATCGGTGCAGACGATCTCGGAATAGGTCAGTCCGTATCCGAAGGGGAAGAGCACATTGTCCGTGGCATACCGATAGGTGCGGTTCTGCATGGAATAATCGGTGAAAGCAGGCAGATCCTCTGCGCGTGCATAAAAGGTAACCGGCAGCTTTCCAGAAGGGGAGACATCACCAAACAGAATGTTGGCAAGTGCGGTTCCGCCTTCTGCGCCAGGATACCAGACATGCAGCAGGGCATCCGGTTCCACTTCAGTGTTGATGGCACTGCCGGCTGCACAAACAAGTACCACGGGCTTTCCGATTTTCATGATCTTCCGGATGAGAATGCGCTGACTTTCCGGCAGCCGCAAATCCTTTTTGTCACCGGAGGAGAATTCGTTCCCGGTATCGCCTTCTTCGCCTTCAATGGTTGCATCCAGTCCCAGGCAAAGAATAACGGCATCCGCACGTTTTGCAACCGCTTCTGCTTCGGCGTAGCGGTCACCTGCCTGTGCCAGGGAAGAGCATCGATCCTTGTATAAATGGCAGCCTTCTGCGTAAAGCACTCTGCCATGGAATCGATTTTGAATGCCCTCCAAGAAGGTCACGTATCGGTCTGCATCGCCGCAGTAGTTGCCTTCCAGTGCTGCACGGCTGTAGCTGTTTGGCCCGATGACGGCAAGGGTGTGGATGGCTTGTTCATCCAGCGGTAGAATGCCATTGTTGCGCAGCAGCACCATAGAGCGTTCTGCACAGGCAAGGGAAACAGCTTTGTGCTCTTGGCAGGCAACTACTTCATACGGAATGGAATCGTACGGAGTTTCTTCGTCAAACATGCCCAGCCGAATCCGGGTTTTCATCAGATGGATGCAGGCCGTGCGAATGTCCTCTTTGGTAATCAACCCTTCCTCCAGTGCGGCAAGCAGATTGACATACGTACAGCCGCAGTTGACATCGCAGCCGGTTTTCAGGGCAAGTGCCGCAGATTCTACCGGGTTTCTGGTTAAGCCATGATTTTCATGGAAGTCTCGAATGGCCCAGCAGTCGGAAACAAAGTATCCGTCAAATCCCCATTCTTTCAGTTTTCCCATCAGGAACGGACTGGCACAGGATGCTTCGCCGTTTACCCGATTGTATGCGCCCATTACCCCCTCTACCCGTGCGTCTTTGACCAGGGCTTCAAACGCCGGCAGGTAGGTTTCTTCCAGGTCTTTGGGAGATACTTCTGCATTGAAGGAGTGACGAACGGCTTCCGGCCCACTGTGTACGGCAAAGTGCTTGGCACAGGCAGCTGTTTTGAGAACACTTTCGGTACCCTGCAAGCCTTCTACGTAAGCGGTTCCGTTTTTTGCGGTGAGGAATGGATCTTCGCCGTAGGTTTCCTGTCCTCTGCCCCAGCGTGGATCCCGGAAAATGTTGATATTCGGTGCCCATAGGGTAAGACCTTTGTAGATGTCCCAGTCTTCTTCTTCCTGATAGGCATTGTATTTGGCACGGGTTTCTTCGGCGGTGATTTCTGCTGCCTGCTTGACCCATTCTGGTGCAAACATGGCTGCC
>FR899088.1:31989-45375 GCA_000437255.1 Ruminococcus sp. CAG:403 | reverse complement strand
GGTGCAAACATGGCTGCCAGTCCGATTGCCTGCGGAAACATCGTTGCAACGCCGGAACGGGCAAGACCATGGAGTCCTTCGTTCCACCAATTATAAGCCGGAATGCCGAGCCGTTTAATGGCTGGGGCATCGTATCGAAGCTGTCCGGCTTGTTCTTCTGTGGTCATGGCATCGGTGAGCGCTTCTGCTCGTTCTTGTATGCTGTAGGATTGATCAAGATATTTTTCCATCCATGCAATTCCTTTCCCGAATACGGTTTTTTCGTTTTCTGATGCTTTTATTATAGCGGATTTTTTTCTGCTTCACCAATCATTTCTTGCGGTGCTTTGGTCATATTTTGCGATAAAAAAGAGGAGAAACATTGCATTTCCTGCGCAGGTATGATAAAATAAAGACAACAAAACAAGAACTTGGAAAAGGAGATATTCGGTTTATGATTGCGCACCTAAATGGTGAATTCGAAACGGTCGATTATTTGCAGAATCGCAGTGTTCGCATTTACGACAATGTGGAAGAGGAGGAGTATCCGCTGCACTGGCACAATGCCATTGAAATCATTTTGCCGCTCACCAATGGGTTTCGGGTGATTTGTGACGGGCAGGAATATGGCATGGAGGAACGAGATATTTTACTGATTCCAGCTGGAACGCTGCATAATTTAAAGGCGCAGCCGGGCAGGCGATTGATTCTGCTTTGTGACAATCGTGCCTTTCAGGAGAATCCTATGCTGACCGATCTTTGTTCCGTTTTTGCAAATCCGCTGCTGCTGCATGCAGCAGATGGAGCGGAATGGATGCAGGCGCTGAATGATTTGCTCAAGGAAATCTATATGCTGTATGCAAATTTTACCAATTTGACAGAGGTGTATATTTATATCAAGCTGTTGACCTTTTTCGTTCGCATCAAGGAGCATCAGCTGCATGCCATTCAATATGGGCATGACGAACAGTATGCCGAGCAGATGCAGCTGGTGCTGCACTACATTGAACAGAATTATCAAAAGGATATTACCCTGGAGAAACTGGCTGGGATTGCCGGATACAGTCCCTATCATTTTTCCAGAATCTTCAAAAAATACAGCAATACCACGTTTATCAATTTTTTGAATCTGCGCCGTATCAAAGCGGCAGAGCTGCTGCTGTTGCAGGAAAATCAATCCATCACCGATATTGCCATGCAGGTGGGATTTTCGAGTTTGACAACCTTTAACCGCACGTTTAAAAATTTGACTGGATATACACCGTCCGCCTATAAGAAGTTATTCCGTTCGGAAAACTGATTGGATGGAGTTGCTTGTCAATTTCTTTTTTGTACCGTCCAATTCTTTCGAAAGAAAGTTTCCCGGTACTGTTTCGGTGTGATGCCGACTTCCTGTTTGAAGCATTGAATAAAATGACTTTCGGAACTAAAACAGAGATAGTTTGCAATTTCTGACCCGGTGTAATCCGAGAATTTCAGCATGTTTTCTGCTGCTTCGATGCGTTTCTTTCGGATGTAGCTGGAAATGGTCAGGTCCATTTCTTTGTGAAAAAGTTTGGAGAGGTGAGAGGGACTGAGCTGCGTGGCTTCTGCCAAATCCTGCAATGTGATTTTGGTATGCAGGTTGTCGTAGATATAATCCAGTGCAATTAAAATGGGTTTGGGATAGAGGGACTTTTTGTGAATGACCTGCATGCGCTGTGTAAAATCATCAATGATTTCCCGATGCAGCAGGCAGATGTCTTCCTCTTCCTGACAGCGGTCGGCATTGCGGATGTAAATGTCACTGAGGTTAAAGGCTTCCTCCATTTCCATGCCAGCTTCGATGCAGTAGCGAGTCAGCAGCGCAACCGTAATGATAAAGTGATATTTTAAATTGCGCAGCGTGTTTTCACTTAGTGTGCCGAGGCTTTGGCTGTCGAGTGGTTTCCATAGGCGCTCGACAGCTTCTGCATCTCCCATTTGAACGCTCTGGAAGAATGCCATTTCTCGTTCGTATGCCAGGTGGGAAAGCTGGTATTCCCGGTTAAAAAAGGCAGCGTGTGCCAGTTCTTTTTCGATGTTCATTCTGCACCATCCTTTCTTTTTTATTTTACCACATTCTTTTGGAAGATACAACAAAAAAATGATAGAAATCACAAAAATATGATAGAGATTTCTTCCAGACTATGGTATGATTGTATCATTGAATTGGAAATGCATTTGTAAAAACTAGTAATCTTGTACGAACCCCCAAAAAATTGAGTACTTGTCCACCGGGAAATGATATACCAATTTTGGCATATCATTCTGGTGCGGGCAAGACGAAAACATGCATGAAAAAAGGAGGAATGCATGATGAAGCATTCGATATGCAAAAAAAGTCTTGCAGTCTTATCCGCAGGCATTGTTTGTCTTACAACAATGCCTGCTATTCCCTTTACGGGAACGGCTGCATCCAGTGTCATTTTATCAAACGATTTTTCTAGTGGTTATTCTGGTTGGTCAACCTATCAGGCAAGCGGCGGAAAATGCACGCTTGGACTGGAAAATGGGCAATTGGCATTAAAAATTGGCAGTGTTGGTACCCTCAATTATTCGGTACAGGTTGGATATGATGTTGTACCGCTTTATCAAAATGGCGTTTACCGTTTGAAATACGATATTTCCTCCAGTGTGGATCGAAGCGTAGAAGCGATGATTCAGCAAAACGGCGGAACCTACCAGTCATATACTTGGAAGGGATTAAAGCTGACGCAGCAGCCACAGACTGTTGATTACACATTTACCATGGAAGAAGAAACAGATGTCATGGCAAAGCTGGTCTTCAACTGTGGGACAACTGGTTCTGATTTGTCGGAGCATACCATTTATCTGGACAATGTCTCTTTGGAGCTGGTGGACGACAGCAAGGTAGACTACAAATCGTTCCAGCCTTATGAACCATCGATTATAACCGATCAGGTTGGCTATCAGCCGGAAAGTCAGAAAATTGCAACCTTCCGGGATGTTACCGATGAAACAACCTTTTCTGTTGTACGTGCCGACACCAAGGAAACCGTTTATACGGGTCATTTATATGGACAAACGGCCAACGCAACTGCGGATGAAACCGATTGGCTGGGAGATTTCTCAGAAGTAACGGATCCGGGCACGTATTATATTACCTGCGGCAGTCTGGATGCTTCCTATTCCTTTACCATTTCCGATACCGTTTATCAGCCGCTTTTGGAAGATTCTGTCAAGATGCTGTATTTGCAGCGCTGCGGAACAGAGGTAAAGGATGCCACCTTTGGACATGCTGCCTGCCATGCAACACAGGCAACGATCTATGGTACCACGGAAACCATTGATGTAAGCGGCGGTTGGCATGATGCCGGTGACTATGGCCGTTATGTAGTACCGGGCGCAAAGTCTGTTGCGGATTTGCTGTATGCATATGCTGCACAGCCAAGTGCTTATGGGGACAATATCGGTATTCCGGAAAGCGGCAACAATATCCCTGATATTTTGGATGAAGTGCAGTATGAATTGAACTGGATGCTGAAAATGCAGGCGCCTTCCGGCGGGGTCTATCACAAAGTAACCTGTGAGAATTTCCCGGGTTATGTTATGCCGGAGCAGGAAACCGATCCGCTGATTGTGACACCGGTTTCCACAACGGCAACAGCTGATTTTTGCGCTGCGATGGCAATGGCGTATGAATTTTATCAGGAAGTGAATCCGACCTTTGCTGATACTTGTCTGGCTGCTGCAAAGCGTGCATGGAATTTCCTGGAAGCACATCCAGAGTTTATTTTCCAGAATCCGGAAGACATTACTACTGGTTCTTATGAGGATACGTCTGATGCAGACGAACGGTATTGGGCAGCCGCACAACTATATCGTGCAACACGGGAAGACACTTATTTACAAGCACTGGAAAGCATGTATACCATGAAGGGCTTGGATTGGTCAACGGTTGGAGATTATGGTAACATTGCTATCCTCACCATGCCGGGCGTAGATGTGACTTCTTCCATTTATACAAAGGCAAAAAGTGCTGTTTTGAAGCAGGCGGATCAATTTGTGAAAAATGCAGACAGCAGTCCGTATCATGTTTCTGTTTTGGCATTGAATTGGGGCAGCAACATGACGGTTGCCAATGCCGGTATTATTCTGGGGCTGGCGTATCAGTTGACCAATGAGGCAAGCTATCTGACTGCTGCACAGTCTAACTTACATTACTTACTGGGGGTCAATCCGGTAGGAGAGTGCTTTGTAACCGGATATGGTACGGTATCTCCGCAAAATCCGCATCATCGTCCTTCTATGGCAAAGAAGCAGGCAATGAAGGGAATGCTGGTCGGCGGTGTCAATTCCAATAAGGAAGACAGTGCGGCGAAGGCCTATTTGGCAACCACGCCAAGTGCAAAGTGCTATGTGGATCATTCAGAAAGCTATTCCACCAATGAAATTGCAATTTACTGGAATTCTCCGCTGACCTATCTGCTTTCTTTGGCACAAGCAGACATCACGACGCCTTCCACTGTAAAGGGCGATGTCAATTTAGATGGCAGTGTGACAATCGCAGATGCCGTACTCCTGCAAAAGTATTTGATTCAAGATGCAGAGCTGACAGCAGAGCAGTTGTCCGTTGCAGATGTATGCGAGGATGGTGCTGTCAATGGGTTTGATTTGTCTGTTCTGAAGCGGAAACTGCTCCAGAACAATGATACTGAAAAACCGGATCCAGGAAACAATTCAGAACCGAATACCAACGCTACGATGTATGCAAACTTCCGAGAGGGTGCAGCCGAAGAATTCTTTGCATCGGACGGTTGGTCGAATGGCTCCTGCTTTGACTGCGTTTGGAGAGGAAGCAATGCCACCTTCCGGGATCAAGCGCTGAATCTGACCATTGACAAGGATACCTCTGGAAGCTATCACTATTCTGGTGCTGAGTATCGTACAACAGATTTTTATGCGTATGGATACTATGAAACCTCTATGCAGGCGATTCGCAATGATGGTGTAGTTTCTTCGTTCTTTACCTATACCGGGCCGAGCGACAGCAATCCGTGGGATGAAATTGACATTGAGATTTTAGGAAAAGATACGACAAAGGTACAGTTTAACTACTATACCAATGGCGTGGGCAACCACGAATATCTGTACGATCTTGGCTTCGATGCTTCGGCTGGCTACCATACGTATGGATTTGATTGGCAAAAGGATTCGATTACATGGTATGTAGACGGCAAAGCAGTTTATCAGGCAACCACCAATATTCCGTCCACGCCCGGCAAGATCATGATGAATGTATGGCCTGGAACCGGAGTGGATGATTGGCTGAAGGCATACGATGGAACAACACCGTTGACTGCAAAGTATCAGTGGGTGACCTATGAAAAGTCTGGTCATCAGTAAGCTGTAAATCGCATTCTTTCCAAAGTGCTTTTCATCAAATAACATGCAAAGAAAAAACGTTCACCCGTTCCTGTTTGGGAATGGGTGAACGTTTGCTATAGATTGCTTTTTGTAAGAGAATTGAGTGGAACAATAAAAAATCGAGCTTCCCCAAAAGGAAGTCCGATTTTACCGAAAATTTTCAATTGGTGCGGGTGACAGGACTTGAACCTGCACGGGAGTACCACCAGAACCTAAATCTGGCGCGTCTGCCAATTCCGCCACACCCGCAAGAACTCTTTTAGTATACTGGATGATGCAGGATTTGTCAAGCGTTTACTGAAAAATTTATCAATAATTTACAAATGAAGGAGTGACGCCATTGCCTGCATGCTATAAAAAATGATCGTTGCGGCGGGCTGGGAAATCCTTGCAGATGGTATAGGAAATATGTTGATTCTTTTGTTCGATATATTGCTGCTCCATTTGCAGCTGCAATTGTTTGAGTGTTCGAATTTGCTGTTCCATTTGCCGAATGGTATCGGTTACTTGATTGAACATCGTGAAATACATGGCTTCAAAATCCGGCATTTCCGACTCCTCCTTGTCAAACTGCGTGCGCCATGTTCTTATTATATTTTCAAATTGTAAAATTTATTACCGGTAGAAATTGGGCAAATCTTTTTTTCTTTCTCGATGGCTTCTTTAACAGAATAAATCTTTGAATCATATGCCGTTTCGCCATAAAAAGTTTGCAGAAAAAAAGAGAAAAAGGATATTGACATTTTGGAAAACCGGTATTATAATAGCATTCAGTTTCATGAAACCGACTTTGCTAAGCCGATAAAAACAGAATCATCCTGCGCAGAAATTTGATTCGATCGGTTCAGCTGCTTGGCTCGGAAACCGAGCTTTTCATCATACGAATTCATTTATGAAACGAGGGCGAATTTATGACAAAAGATATGACAACCGGGTCTCCGGTAAAATTAATTTTAGGATTTGCATTCCCTATGTTTTTGGGGATGCTTTTTCAACAATTTTACAGCATGGTGGATACGATGCTGGTCGGGCAGTTTCTCGGTGTCAATCCGCTTGCAGGCGTTGGTTCCACCGGTTCTTTGAACTTTATGGTAATCGGATTTTGTACCGGAGTTTGCAGCGGCTTTGCCATTCCAGTTGCCCAGATGTTTGGTGCGAAGCAGGAATCCGAGCTGCGGAAGTTTGTAACCAATTCCGCTTGGCTGTCCATTGTATTTTCTATTGTGCTGACCACAGCAGTTGCCATTCTTTGCCGGCAGATTTTGATTTGGATGAATACGCCGGAGGAAATTTTTGACTATGCCTATGACTACATTTTTGTGGTGTTCCTTGGCATTCCCTGTACGTTCCTGTACAATTTGCTTTCCAGTATCATTCGGTCGCTGGGAGACAGCAAAACACCAGTAATCTTTCTTGCCATTTCCTCTGTATTAAATATTGGTCTGGATCTGCTGCTGATTCTGGTTATTCCGATGGGTGTTGCCGGTGCAGCATGGGCAACGGTCATTGCACAGGGTTTCTCCGGATTGGTCTGTCTGCTGTATATGAGAAAAAAATATCCCATCCTGCATGCAACCAAAGAGGAATGGATGCCGAGACGCCGCTATATGATGCAGCTGTGCGGCATTGGCATTCCAATGGGATTGCAGTATTCCATTACCGCAATCGGTACCATTGTGTTGCAGGCTGCTGTAAACGGGCTGGGAGCTGTTTATGTAGCAGCAGTAACGGCTGCCGGAAAGATCAACTCCTTTGTTTCCTGCCCCATTGAAGCGCTTGGATTCACCATGGCGCCGTACAGCGGACAGAATATGGGAGCCGGAAAGATCAAGCGGATTCAGCAGGGCGTACTGGCTGCCAGCGTAACTGGGTTTATCTTATCGGCTGTTTTATTTGGCATTGTATTCCTCACCGGCAAGCAGATGGCACTTTTATTTGTAGATGCTTCGGAAACAGCAATCATTCAGTATGCGTATCAGTACCTGCTTGTATGCACCGGAGGTTACTGCCTGCTGACCTTGGTTGATGTGGTACGGTTTTCCATTCAGGGAATGGGCTTTTCGGTATTTGCCATTTCAGCCGGTGTGCTGGAAATGATTGCCCGGATTTTGGCAGCAGTCATTTTGGTTCCTACGATTGCCTATATGGGAATTTGCCTTGCCAACTCGCTTGCATGGGTTTTTGCCGATGTCTTTTTAATTCCGGCGTTCTTCTTCTGCCGCAACAAGCTGCTGAAACGGCATGCAATGGCAGAGCGTATTCAGGAAACCGAACAGCAGCATAGTGTGAAGCAGGAAGTTGCTACCCACTGAAGTCGGGAACGATTCCCGGAATGGCAGGCAGAGTTCTACAGTCGCTGAATCACGCCGCATGCCAGTTTGCTTCCGGAATTGCCGGATGGCTGACTGCGAAAATCATCTGGTTGGTGATGCAGGATGACGGTACGGCCCAGAACCATTTGCGGGGTGAATCTTGCCGTATAATTAGCTGCCCAGGCATAGCCATGCCCGGCAAGAATGACCGGCAGATCTCCGATATGATCGGGATGCAGCTGCCCTTGGCTATGAAGATGCCCTTTGGAATCGGAAAAGTCCGTTCCGCCGCAGTCGGTTCCTTCATGGATATGCAGGGCGTAGAAGTGTTCCGGTTCCGGCAGGTTAAAAAATTCTGCTACGACTAAGCTGCCGCAGGAAGCTGGATAAAACAAAACACTGCCGCTTAAACCAGAAGCAGGATCCAGCGGCGTACAGTGTGCAGCGGCAACGGGACATTGCCGAAGGGTTCGCATGGAAATTCTTTGCATCATGTTCTTGCATTCCTTTCGTGGTATTTGAAAATAGGGTTCAACCTATTGCTATTCTATGCAGGAACGGTTAAAAGTTGTTTGTATGCAAACAGAAACAGCACCGCACCTTGTCAGGTAACAGACAGGGTGCGGTGCTGTTTATTCGGTGAAGAAACGATTCTTAGGAAAATCGTTTTTTGATTTCCTGTAGGATGGCTTGATGCATTTCCGTTACGCTGCGCAGTGCGGTGCCGGAACAGCAGGGAAGAACCTGCCAGGTCTTTCCGTGATCCTGTTCATATAGATACTGTGCGGCTTCCCGACAGGCTTGCAGATAGGGCATGTTCGATTCATGAATGTCCTTTTTGGCAGCATTTCCTGCATATCGCTGCATCAGCAGCTGCTGGGAAACGTCCAGCGGCATGTCCAGATACAAAACCAGGTCGGGCTTTGGAATGCCAAGTTTGTTGTATTCATAATCCATCAGCCAGTTGGAATAATCTGCCCATTTTGTCTGGGGCAATTTTGCCATTTGGTAAATGGCATTGGATGTGGTGTAACGTGCGGATAGGATGGTGGTTCCGGCACGATAGGCCGCTTCCCAATCCTGCTTGAAGCTGATGTATCGGTCAATGGCATAGAAAGAGGTGGCAGAGTAAGCGCTGATGGATGCGTTGCTTTCTGCAAATGCACCGCGCAGATATTGCGTGATGATGGCGCCGCTTTCGGATTCATAATTTGGAAAGGTGACGCATTTCCATTCCGGAAATGCATTGCGCAGCAGTTCCACTTGTGTGCTTTTTCCGCAGCCGTCCAGACCTTCTATTACAATGATTGTTCCATTCACAATTGTTTTCTCCTTTTTGACAGGTCATTTTTGAATCTATTTTATTTTATTATACAAAAAAACAGCAGTCCCGTCAATGCTCTTTGCGTATGAAACTGCATTTTTTTCACATACTGGAAAAGAGGTTCCAATCACACATGAACTAGAAAGGAAGAAGAATATGAAAATTGTATCTGTAATGGGACGGGAAGTTTTAGATTCCCGTGGCAATCCAACGGTAGAAGCAGAAGTGCGGCTGGAAAATGGCGCAGTTGGGAGAGGAACTTCTCCGAGCGGTGCCTCCACCGGAGCCTTTGAAGCACTGGAACTGCGGGACGGAGATCCAAAGCGTTTTGGCGGAAAGGGTGTTTCCAAAGCAGTGCGGTATGTCAATACCACCATTCGGGAACATCTAATGGGGCTGTGTGCAGGGAATTTGTCCCGGATTGACCGTACAATGATCCAGCTGGATGGCACACCGGATAAGTCCCATCTGGGCGCCAATGCGATTCTGGCGGTTTCCATTGCCTGTGCGAAGGCAGCTGCCAGCGGATTGGGGATCCCGTTGTATCGCTTTCTGGGCGGTGTTGCCGGGACAACCATGCCGGTTCCCATGATGAATATTTTAAATGGCGGTGCCCATGCTGCCAACAATATGGATGTGCAGGAATTTATGATTATGCCGGTTGGTGCCCCGAGCTTTTCAGAGGGACTGCGCCGCTGTGCAGAAGTGTTCCATGCCTTGGCCGCTCTGCTAAAGGCAAATGGGTTGGCCACTTCTGTTGGAGATGAAGGCGGATTTGCACCCAATCTGTCCAGCGAAGAGGAAGCCATTTCTCTCATTCTGGAAGCCGTTTCTAAGGCAGGATATCAGCCAGGCAGTGATTTTGTTCTGGCACTGGATGCCGCTTCCAGCGAGTGGAAGGGAGACGGCTGCTATGTGCTGCCAAAGAGCGGCAAGCGTTTCACTGCGCCGCAGCTGATTGACCACTGGGCGCATTTGTGTGAAAAGTATCCCATTTGTTCCATTGAAGATGCTCTGGATGAAGAGGACTGGGACGGCTGGAAGCAGATGACACAGACACTTGGGAAAAAGGTGCAGCTGGTTGGAGATGACTTGTTTGTAACCAATACCAAACGGCTTGCAAAGGGGATTCAGCAGGGATGCGGCAACTCCATCCTAATTAAGCTCAATCAGATTGGAACGATGACAGAGACCATTGAAGCCGTTCAGATGGCACATCGTGCCGGATATACTGCCATCATTTCTCACCGATCGGGGGAGACGGAGGATACCACCATTGCCGATCTGGCTGTTGCACTCCATGCCGGACAAATCAAAACAGGCGCGCCCAGCCGAAGCGAACGGGTTGCCAAGTACAATCGTCTGCTTCGAATCGAGCAGATGCTGGGGGCATCCGCATCGTATCCGGGATGGCACGCATTTCCAAATGGAATGATCCACGAAGGAGGTAGTTTCTCATGGCATTAATTGGAAAAGAACTCTCTGAATTTCAGGTGCAGGCATTTGCAGACGGTACCTTCCGCACGGTTCAAAAATCGGATGTATTGGGAAAGTGGTCGGTCTTTTTCTTTTATCCGGCAGATTTTACGTTTGTCTGCCCGACGGAACTGGAAGATCTTGCAGCGCTGTATCCGGACTTTCAGAAGATAGACTGTGAAATTTACAGCGTTTCCTGTGATACGCATTTTGTGCACAAGGCTTGGCACGATGCTTCGAAAACCATTCGCAAGATTCACTATCCGATGCTTGCCGACCCAACCGGTGCGCTGGCACGTGCGTTTGATGTCTTGATCGAAGCGGATGGAATGGCGGAACGAGGCAGCTTTATTGTCAATCCGGACGGCAAAATTATGGCATATGAAGTGACCTCCGGCAACATCGGAAGAAATGCAAAGGAATTGCTGCGCAAGGTGCAGGCATGCCAGTTCGTGGCAGAACATGGTGACCAGGTTTGCCCGGCAAAGTGGGAACCAGGCGATAAGACCTTAACACCGAGTCTGGATTTGGTGGGGCTGCTGTGATGGAAACGCTTTATGATGCAATCATTGTTGGCGGCGGGCCAGCCGGTTGGTCGGCTGCAATTTATCTGGCACGGGCACAGTACCGCACGCTTGTCATCGAACGATCGGCGGTCGGCGGACAAATTGCCATTACAGCCGATGTGGTAAATTATCCGGGTATTTTGCGGACGGACGGCACGACACTGATGGAAACCATGCGGCAGCAGGCAATGCAATTCGGTGCGGAATGTTTAACCGCAACCGTAACGGCACTGTCCATGCAGGCCCCGATCAAGGAAGTGCAGACGGAACAGGGAACATTCCGTGCACATGGCTTGCTGCTGGCAACGGGCGCTTCTCCCCGTATGGCAGGTTTCCGGGGAGAAACCGAATTTCGGGGGCGTGGTGTTGCCTATTGTGCCACCTGTGACGGGGAGTTTTTTACCGGACAGGAGGTCTTTGTCATTGGCGGCGGATTTGCGGCAGCACAGGAGGCATTGTTCCTGACCAAATATGCAAAGCATATCACAGTCTGTGTGCGGTCGGATGCATTTTCCTGTGCCAAGACCATTGCGGAGCAGGTGCTGGCACATCCTAAGATTCAAGTGCTGTTTCAGACCAAACTCATCGAAGCCAGTGGCGATACCATGCTGCGCCATGTTGTGTTACAGCATACGGTCAGCGGGGAAAAAATGCACATGCAGGCAGAAGGGGACGACTTTTTCGGTATTTTTGTCTTTGCCGGCTATCAGCCGGAAACGGCTTTGTTTGCAGATGCCGTGGCGCTGACACCCAATGGATATTTGCAGACTGATCGGCAGCAGAAGACCAGCATCGAGGGGGTCTATGGAGCCGGAGATGTCTGTGAAAAAGAACTGCGGCAGGTTGTAACCGCAGCAGCGGATGGTGCCATTGCAGCCGTTTCCTTGGAACGCTATGTGGAGCAACAGCGTGCCAAACAGCACCTTCCGTCCAGCTTCGGGAAACGCAGTGCCGTACCGGAACCGGCAGACAAGGAAATAGAGGCAGCCGGCTTCGATGCGTCCTATTTTCCACCGGATTTGCAAAACCAGTTGAAAACGATTTTTGCACCGTTTTCAAAGGATCTGCTGCTGCGTGTGGATACCGATGGTTCTCGTGTGGCGGAGGAGCTGCTGTCTTTTACCCGTTCCCTCTGCGCGCTGTCGGCGCATCTGCAATGGGAGCAGGTTTCGTGTTCGGAGGATCCAAAGCTTTCCATCTGCACGGCAGACGGCAGTCCAATTGGCTGGTCGTTTCATGGCGTGCCGGGCGGACATGAGTGCAATTCTCTTGTTGCGCTGCTGCGGGATGCAGCAGGGTTGGGACAGCCGCTGTCTCCCACACTTCATAAAAAACTGGCAGCGCATCCAGGCTGCCGCATTGCCATTGCCGTGACCCTTTCCTGTAGCATGTGCCCGGAAACCGTTTTTGCTGCCGGACAGCTTGCACGGTACCATCCTGCGATACAGGTTGATGTTTATGACGTTCGGCTGTATCCGGAATTGCGGCAAAAGCATCAGATTATGAGCGTGCCGTGCATTTTGATCAACGATCAGGTGGTCGCGTTTGGAAAGAAAAATTTAGAGGCGCTCTGCGACTTGCTGCCGTAACAAACGGCAAAACGCCTGCATCAAGTGATTTTCCTTGCTTGATGCGGGCATTTTTTAATGGAGTTTTAATTCTTTGGAATCCAGAAAGACGGTAAACGGGCCATCGTTGCAAAGTTGTACCTGCATATCGGCGCCAAAGATGCCGGATTCCACAATGGGAATGGTCTGTTTGCAGTATGCTTGGAAATGCGCATAGAGCTGGTTGGCAAGTGCGGGTGGTGCAGCTTGTACGAAGCTGGGACGGTTTCCCTTTCGGCAGTCTGCATACAGCGTAAACTGCGATACCACCAGAAGAGAGCCACTGACATCCTGAACGGATAAATTGATTTTATCCTGCTGATCGGAAAAAATGCGCAGCCGCATGAGCTTCTCCGCCATTTTTTCTGCAATTTGTTCGGTATCTTCCGGGCCAACGCCCAGAAAAATCAATAAGCCCTGCCCAATAGAGCCCGTAACCGTTCCGTCTACGGTTACGCTGGCAGAGCGGACACGCTGTGCAAGAATTCGCATCAGAAAGTTCTCCTTTGTTCCTTTATTTTAGAATTTGTGCGTTGAGGGCAAGCTGCCCCTTTTGCGCCTGTGTATGCTGCTGGCTGCGTGGGATGCGGTAGCATTGCCCATCCTTTTCAAACAGCGAACCGGTTTGTTTGAAGAAAAAGGAAACATCGGCTTGTCTGCATTGTGCGGCAAGTGACTGAATCCAGCTCCAGCGGCAGATTCCCGCGGCGGAG
>FR899088.1:25130-31928 GCA_000437255.1 Ruminococcus sp. CAG:403 | reverse complement strand
ATGCAGCCAGGGGGTCAGATCCAGTTCCTCCAGCAGGGGTTCACAGATGATATGCCGGTGCTGAATGGGCAGCGAAAAGAAAACGGGGAGCCGGATGTTTGCCATGTTTTGCGTTTCCACGGTGCAGCCGATGGTGACATGTGCATATCCATCGCCCCAGTCCGGCGGCAGGCACTGCGCCATTCTGGTGATGCGCTTGGTGATGATGAAAAAATGCAGATCGGTTCGAAAGCGAATCATATCCCAGATATCGGAGCGCCAGTCATCCGCTGCCTCTAAGAAAAAATCCGAGGTCATACACGTAAACACATAGTCTCCCTCTGCCTGTAGGGAGAGGGTGCCGCCTCGTCCCCGTTTCATCGGCAGGGAAAAGTCTTTGGTGCGGAATACCTTGGTGCTGTCTCCGCCGTACTGTGCATCTCTGCGGTACACGTAGCAATTGGCACAGCCCGGACTGATCTTTTGACAGCCATGCCAGGGGTTCCAGATGCTCATACCGTTATCTGTTCCAAAACAGCAGCGATGGGATCGCTGATGCAAAGGGTTGCCTGCTGATCCATCTGGGTGGGGGTACGGTTCAGCAGCACCAGGGCATCTCCCTGGAAGTACCGCACCAGTCCAGCGGCAGGATAGACGGAGAGGGAAGTACCGCCGATCATCAGCACATCTGCCTGGGAAATGGCGGCAATGGAGCGCTCTAAGATGTCCATATCCAGGGATTCTTCATATAGTACCACATCCGGTTTGATGAGACCGCCGCACGCTTCACAGTGCGGAATGCCGTCATGCTCCAGAATCCACTGTGCATCGTAGCGAGCGCCGCATTGCAGGCAGTCGTTTCGATGGACAGAACCATGCAGTTCCAGGACATTTTGGCTGCCGGCTGCCTGATGCAAGCCGTCTATGTTTTGGGTGACGATGGCAGAGAGTTTTCCTGCCCGTTCCAGTTCTGCCAGCTTGCGGTGCGCCGCATTGGGCTTTGCCGTCAGGCAGATCATTTTCTCCCGGTAAAATTGATAGAATTGTTTGGTGTGGGAGTAAAAATAGCTGTGGCTGAGCAGCTGTTCCGGCGGAACATCATACTTCATGTGATAGAGTCCGTCCGGGCTGCGGAAATCGGGAATGCCGCTTTCCGTGGAGACACCGGCTCCGCCGAAGAAAACCATTCGGGTTCCATTGGACAGGATGGTTTGCAGTTGGTTCAATTTTTCCGCTTCCATTTGATTGGCTCCTATTCTTTGATGACTTTTACATATACGGTGCGGATACGTGGCCCGTTCCACTCGCAGAGATAAATGCCCTGCCAGGGGCCGAGTAGGGCACGGCCTTGTTCCACGCAAAGGGTTACGCTGTTTCCAACGGCAGAAGCTTTTGCATGAGCTGCGGAGTTTCCTTCCTGGTGCTGAAATGCCTTTTGCTTGGGGAATGCAGTTCGATAGGCAAGCAGCAGATCAGAGATGACTTGCGGATTGGTTGCTTCATTGACGGTGATGCCGGCTGTTGTATGCGGACAGTAGACGACGCAGATGCCGCTTTGAATGCCGCTTTCTGCGATGGCGCCATTGACTTGTGCGGTAATGGGAATCCAGTTTTCTTCCGGGGTGCGAATTTGATAGGTATAGAGCATGAAAAAGCCTCCTTTTTCGAAATGAATAATTTTATTATACCGATCTTTTTCCAAAAAAGCAAGCAGAAAATGGAAGTGTATTTTGCGGCGCTTTGCTTTATGAATTCATTTCAAAGAAAAAGAATGAAAACGCGATATACACAATAAATATAAAAAAGAAAAGGTGAATAATTCTATGGAAAAGAAAGAAAAATAAAAAATGCTTGACAAAATTTCAAAAATGCGGTATAATAACAAAGCTGGTTTATGAAAGGATCCGGTAAGTGACCGAACCATTTACCAATGGAGAGATGTCCGAGTGGTTTAAGGAGCTGGTCTTGAAAACCAGTGATTCCGAGAGGAACCGTGGGTTCGAATCCCACTCTCTCCGCCACATTTATTAATAATAGGAATTGGATTCACTGCTGCAGAAATACCCAAGTGGTGAAGGGGCTCCCCTGCTAAGGGAGTAGGTCGGGAAACCGGCGCGAGGGTTCAAATCCCTCTTTCTGCGCCAAGAAAAGGATAAGCTTTTAATTGGAAAGGCTTGTCCTTTTTGCTTTTTATTTTGATGGGACAAGGGAAGGAGTATTTTTATGAAACGTCATGCAGGACTTGCCATTTCGGCAGCGATTTGCCTGCTGCTTTCCGCTGTGGCGTGCGGAAGCAAGCAGGATGCGGACTCTGACACAACAGCAGCATCTTCTGTTTCGGCAACAGAGGAATCATCGGAAACAGCTGCTGCAACACAAACACCCAGCAAGAAGCTGACAGCTGCCGGTACGGGAAAGCCGGTGAGAACCGTTCCGGCGGAAAAGGTCAAAACATACACCCATTCCAATAAGGTCTTCTTGCTGAACGGTTACAGCGCTAGTCTGAAAATGGAAAATGGCTGGGAGATTCGCTCCGGCGGAACCGCAACCGATCAGCAGTCCGATTCGATTACCTCCTATCCGGCTGTTGTGCAGTATTTGGACAGCAAGGACGTTGTAACCATTACTGTTTTGGATGAGGTCGAGGACAAAGATTCGTTCCTTGCTGGAACAGAGGATTCCTATCTTGCTGCGTATGGCAGTGCATTTGACAGCATTTCCATTACTGCGTTTCAGCAGCGTTCCATTGGTACGTATGACTCCTTTGAAGTGCATGCGGATGTGGTGATTCAGGGAGCACCCTTTACCATGATACACGTTATCAGCAATGATGTTTCCGGGAAGAGCTATTCCTGGATGCTGCTGGACGGTGACGGAAAATTTGCGGATTTTGATTTGGTGGGCGCCATTTCCTATCCGGTTGTGAGAGAATCTGTGGAACGCATCCGTCCAGATGGTTCCTCTCGGATTCGGAGAGAAAAGTAAAACCATCCAAAAAAACCTGTATCCAACATGGGATACAGGTTTTTTTATTTTGTGTTGAAATTACGGGTTAGAACTGGAGCAGAATCCGCTTCAAAGCAGCGAGATCCAATCCATTGATGCTTTGATCCTGATTGAGATCGGCACGTTCCCATGCTTTATCGGGAAGCGAGAAGTCCCCGAGCAAAAAGCGCTGGAGCTGAACGGCATCTACCAGGGAAATGCTGCCGTCTAAGTTGATGTCTCCGAAGAAGGGCGGCTGTTCTGCTGTTGTGGATGTAGTAGAAGTTGTGCTGGCAGCAGGTGTTGTGGTTGGAATGGTGCTGGTGGATTCTGTTGTTGTCTCGGTTGTAGTCGTTGTTTCCGTTGTGGTCGGCTCTGTTGATGTCGGCTCTGTCACAGTGGCAGAGGTGGTTGTCGTTGTGGTAGTGGTTGCAGCCGTTGTGGTGGTAGACACGGGCGGGACATCGGAGCCGTTGAAATAAGCCGTCAAGGTTTCTGCCCAGCATTTCCCCATGTTTTCGTAGCCGGCTTCATTGGGGTGTACGCCGTCGTACAAGTCGGTGGTCAGATCGACCACTGCGTTGATGTCACAGAATTGAATGGACATGCCGGCGGATTGCTTGGCTGCTACCAGCTGCTGAATGGATGCATTATAAGTATCAATATAGGTTTGGATTTTCTCTGCAAATACAGCCGGATCCACGCCGTAGTATTCCGATCCGTATGCCCAGAACCAGCTATAGACGGTTGCTACATCGATATCCGGAATGGAGGCAACGAACAATCTGCCGTCCTCCGGAAGGTAGGAAGCGATGTAGTCCACCAGATGTTCCAGACGATCGGCAATGCCGTCATTGTAGGCACTCAGAATGTCATTGGTGCCGATTTGCAGCAAGACCAGATCCGGCTGGTAGGTTTCCAGAAGGTTTCCGTCTTTTAACGTTTCATAGATGCCCTGACGGGTTTCCGTTCCGGTGATGTATTGAATGGCATAGCCGCTGTATCCGGCATAATTTCCATCGTAGGAAAAGGAATCGTACTGTTCCTCATTGCTTCCCTTGGGGCCGACCATGTCAATATTTGTGATGCCGTTTGCATTCAGGTCACGATATAGGTACTTTCGGTAAGCGCCCTGTTCCCAATAGCCGTCTGTAATGGAGTCGCCAACTGCCATGATTTTTACGGGTTCTTCCGCTGCATCTGCATGGGAAATCATGGTGCTGTTCGTGGCTGGAATTGCCGTGCAAAGCGCAGCTGCTGTCAGCAGCGCCAGAAAATGCTTGCTTTTCATGGGAAAATCCTCCTGATTCTTATTTCAAAGTGACAATTGTAACGCCGTCTTCCCCTTCGCCATAAACGCCCGGACGGAAGGACTTGACGCAGGAAAGCTGCTTCAGACGCTGCCGCACTGCATTGCGCAGCAAGCCGGTTCCTTTTCCATGGATGATGGTAACGGTAGAAATATTGGAAAGAACGGCCTGATCCAGAAAGGCTTCCATTTCGTAAACACCTTCATCGCAGGCATTTCCGCGGATGTCCAGTTCCATGGAGCCTTTGCGGGTTGCTTTGGTGGAAACCTTTCCAGTGGATTTGGCGGGCTGTCTCTTGGCTTGCTTGGGGGCAGCCGGCTGTTCCACCAGCTGTAGGCGGTTGATCGGCATTTTGGATTTCATAATGCCGATCTGCACCATAATGGAGCCTTTTTGATCGGGCTTTCCAACGACAACGCCGGTTTGCTGGGTATCCGCCACCCGAACGGTATCGCCTGCACGAAGCGGACGGGGGAGCTGATAGGTGGACGGTGCACGCTCTTCCAGCGGATTGGCAAGGTCATACAGCTTGCGCAGTTTTTGCTTGCTGTGCGATTTGGCAGCCGTTACACCGGCGCTGAAGGAGGCTTTTTCCTTCTCCTTGCGCAGCTGTTCCAATTCGGTCAGCAGCTCGTTGGATTGTGCCGTGGTGGTTTCGAGAATGCGTGTTGCCTGGAGACGCGCCTGTTCCAGCTGCTTGGCTTTGCCGGCACGGATTTGTTCCAGTTCCTGTTCCAATTCCTGTTCGTGCGCTTTGGCAGCAGCTTGCTCCTGCCGTGCCAGTTCCAGCTGTTCTTCCAGCTGAGTGCGGGTGGCTTCCAGCTTGGAAATGGCTTCTTCCAGGCGGCGGTTTTCTGTGGAAACGAGTCCCTTTGCCTCTTCTATGATGGCATCTGGAATGCCCAGTCCCTTTGAAATGGCAAATGCATTGGACTTTCCGGGGGAACCTACGATCAGCCGGTAAGTTGGCTTGAGCGTTTCAATGTCAAATTCGCAGGAGGCATTCTCCACATCCGGCTGCTGAATGGCATATAGTTTCAATTCCTGGTAGTGGGTCGTTACCATCAGTTTGGCACCTTTTGCTTTGAGGGCATCGATGATGGCAACGGCAAGTGCCGCACCTTCTACCGGATCGGTACCGGAGCCCAATTCGTCCAGCAGCACCAGCGAGTGCCGATCGGCTTGTTCCAGAATGGAAATGACCTGATGCATATGTGCCGAGAAGGTGGAGAGGTTCTGCTCGATGCTCTGGGTGTCGCCGATATCGGCAAGCACATGGTCAAAAACGGAGATGCGGCTTCCCTCCGCAGCCGGAATGAGCAGTCCGCACATTGCCATCAGCGTCAGCAGACCAGCTGTTTTTAAAGCAACCGTTTTACCGCCGGTGTTCGGACCGGTGATAATCAGCGCCTGCCGGTCTTTGCCGAGCGTAAAGCTGATGGGAACTGCCTTTTGATAGGGAATTAGGGGATGGCGCGCCTGCTTCAGTTCCAGAATGCCGTCATCGGAAAGAAGGGGCGGAAAGGCTTTCATATCGGCGGCAAGATTGGCTTTTGCAAAGTAAAAATCCAGCGTGGCACAGACGATGTGGTTGCTGCTGATAGCATCTGCCCAGGTGCCGCATTCTGCACACAGCTCTGCAATGATGCGCTCGATTTCCTCCTGTTCCTTGCGTTCCAGTACCCGGATGTCATTGTTGACTTCCACAACGGACATCGGTTCTACAAAGAGGGTTTGACCGGTTGCAGAGGTATCATGCACCAGACCGGGAACGGCACCTCGGTGCTCTGCCTTTACCGGCAGTACGAATCGGCCGTCACGCAAGGTCACCCGGTTATCCTGCAAGCAGTCCTGGATGGACTTTTTGCGCACCATGTTGTCCAGGGTATCCCGGAGCTTTTGCTGCGCCTGGTTTTTCTTGCGGCGAATGGCGGCCAGGGTGCTGCTGGCACTGTCTGCCAATTCCTCTTCGGAGAGGATGGAACGATCCAGCTTTTCCAGCAGATAGGGGAGCGGTGTCAGCTGAGAGAACCATTCCTCTAAGTGCTTGACCAGACCGGTACCGTGTTCATACCAGTCGCTCAGCGCCTGGATTTGCCGGAGCACACCGGCAATGTCCATCAGCTCCCGGAGGGAAAGGGTACCGCCGGACTGGGCACGGCGCAGTGCACCCCGCATATCCTGAAAGGCATAAAACGGCGGTGTACCGAATTGAATGGCAAGAGAAAGTGCTTCTTCTGTTTTATTGAGTTCTTCCTGTACACGAACCACATCGGAATCCGGCTCCAGCGACAGTGCCATTTCCCGTGCCATTGCATTGGATGTGTGGGCTGCCAGCATGTCCAGAATCTTATGTAGTTCCAAGGTGCGGTTGTGTTGCTGCATATTGTGTAATCCTCCATGATTCGCCAGGGGTTGTTTGTGCGTCATTGGCTGTCCGGTTCCTCCGCCGGAAGGGCGCTTTGCAGAATGGTATGATAAAAGGAAAGTGTTTTCAGCGGTGCGTCCAGATGATAGCGGATGG
>FR899088.1:4967-25071 GCA_000437255.1 Ruminococcus sp. CAG:403 | reverse complement strand
CCGGCCGCAGCCGGAATTGATACAGCCGCTGGAAATCAGACAGCAGAATGTGCCGGATGGCTTGCAGGACACCTTTTGGCATGGAAACGGCAAGTTCATCCGATGCATCCTTTGGGTAGCAGTCGGCGCACCAGAAGCAGCCTTCCCGGACGGAAAAAACAAGCTGTTCCGGTTCAAATGCATTGCAGGTGCGGCAAAGCAAAATATCCGGCATCAGTCCAAGCTCTGCCAGGAGCCGGAGCTCAAAGATACTCTTCAAAAGATTCGGGTCGGCATTTGGCTTGGTGAGTTGATACAGGGTATTTAAAAGCAGCCGCAGGATTTGATTGTCCTGCCGCTGCTGCGGTACGCTATAGCAGATCAGTTCTGCAAAATAAGCGGCAAGGCTGAAATGCGACAACTGCGAACGGAGTGCATAAAAAATATGAATCGGTTCTCCGCTCTGAAAATAAAGCATACCCTTTCGCTCTTCAAAGGAAAGGGTACTATATGCATAAAGCTGTGTGACAGAACCAGACTTGCTGGCTGCTTTTCGGGCACCGCGTACATACAGTTCCAGTACGCCGTCTTCTGCGGTCAGCACGTCAATAAACTTGCCCGTTTCTCCCGTCTGTCGTTCCCGCAGAATGAATCCCTTTCGCGTGGTCATGCCTGACACCTCCGTCATGGGCTTTGCTGTTTGCCAGGTGTTGGGTGGCTTCCCATTCTGCTCGATAGTGCAGATAATCTTCTATTTTTCCGGTTTTGCAAAATTGTTCCCATCCAAATCCATACATATCTTGTCACCTCACCGGTAGTATGTGAGGCGCAATACCGGATTATCAGCGGAAATATCTTGCAGGGGTTCTTAGGACTCGGAAAGTCCGAAATTGCGGATGAGGCCTTCCCGGTTTCTCCAGTCTTCCTTCACCTTGACCCAGCATTGCAGATTGACCTGAATCTGGAAAAATGTTTCTAAGTCGGCACGGGCAGCGCTGGAGATGCGCTTCAGCATGGCACCGTTTTTCCCGATCAGGATGCCCTTGTGGGAATCCCGTTCGCAGTAGATCACAGCGTCGATATCCAGTAAGTCCCGGTCGTCCCGCTCCGTCATGCGTTCAATGGAAACTGCAACGCCGTGCGGTACTTCTTCCTGGAGCATGTTGAGAATTTTTTCCCGAATCATTTCCGCAGCGAGAACACGTTCCGGCTGATCGGTAAAGGCATCGTCCGGGAAGTAGTGCGGACTTTCCTTGGCGAGCTGCTGGACTTCCTGTTCCACCAGGTCAATGCCGTCGTTTTGCAGGACGCTGATGGGGATGACCGCAGCGAACTGGTACCGGTTGTACAGCGTTGCCATTTGCCCCATGAGCTTGCTTTTGTCCTCCAGCAGATCAATCTTGTTGAGCACCAGGATGGTCGGCGTATGCTGCCGATGCAGGGAAGCCAGCAGCTCCTCTTCCTGTTCATTTACTGGTTTGGTGCAGTCCATGACAAACAGCACGGCATCAATATCCACAATGGAATCCTGTACCGTTTTCAGCATATGGTTGCTGAGTTTGTTTTTGGGTTTGTGCAGGCCGGGTGTATCCATGAACACCATCTGGGTTTCACCGACGGTTTTGATGCCGGTAATGCGGGTGCGTGTGGTCTGTGATTTTGGACTGACAGAGGCAATTTTCTCGCCGATGATGGCATTGAGCAGGGAAGACTTTCCTGCGTTGGTACGGCCTGCCAATGTCACAAATACCGTTTTCGTCATATTATTCTTCCCCTGTTTCGGTGACAAAGGTTTCTTCTCTAGAAATGCCCAGTTCTTTCAGGACGGCTTCTTCTTTTTCCCGCATGATGCGTTCTTCCAGCGGAGAGGTTTCATGATCGTAGCCGAGCAGATGCAGCATGGAATGTACGGTCAGAAAACCGATTTCCCGTTCCAGGGAGTGGCCATAGATTTCTGCCTGTTTCATGGCAGTTTCCAGGGAGATGACCACATCGCCCAGCAGGGCGCAGCCGGTTACTTTATTGACATCGTATTTGCCGTCGCTTCCGAGCGGAAACGAGAGCACATCGGTGACACGATCTTTGTTGCGGTAGATTTTATTTAAGTTTCGGATTTCGGTATTGCTGACAAAGGAAACGCTGACTTCGGCATCCTGTGTAAAATGTTCTGTAGTAAGTACGGCTTGACAGCAGCGTCGGATCAGCATACGAATGCCCACAGGCACTTTAATTGCTTTCTGATTATTTTTTACCATTACTTTGACTTTCGGCATGGTGCGGATCCCCCTTTAATGTATCGGCTTTTTCATAAGCCCGAATAATATCTTGAACCAATTTATGTCGCACAACGTCCTTTTGCGTGAATTCCAAAATGGAAATATCGTGAATATTTCGTAGAATTTTGGTTGCATGGAAAAGACCGCTTTTCTTTTTTTCCGGCAGGTCAATCTGCGTCAGATCGCCGGTGATGACCATTTTGCTGTTTTCTCCCAGACGGGTCAGGAACATCTTCATCTGTTCGGAGGTGGTGTTCTGCGCCTCATCCAGGATGATAAAAGCATGCTCTAGGGTACGCCCGCGCATATACGCCAGCGGTGCCACTTCGATGGAGCCGCGCTCCATGTGGCGCTGGAAGGATTCGGCGCCCATCATTTCAAACAGACCGTCATACAGCGGACGCAGGTAAGGATCCACTTTGTTTTGCAGATCTCCCGGTAAGAATCCCAGTTTTTCGCCTGCTTCCACAGCCGGACGGGTGAGAATGATGCGGTCTACTTCATGGCGCTTAAACGCTTTGACTGCCATTGCAACCGCCAGGTACGTTTTTCCGGTTCCGGCGGGGCCGATTCCGAATACGATGGTGTTCTTTCGAATGGCATCGACATACTTTTGCTGGCCGACTGTTTTGGCACGAACCACTTTTCCGGTTGCGGTAACGCAAACGCCGCCTTCGGTGAGGGCGGCGATTTGCTCCCCCTGTCCGCTGGCAACCAGATCCAGCGTATACCGTACGGTTTGCTCGGTGATGAGCTGTCCGGTATCCGCCAGCTGCGCCAGGGAACGCAGGACAGCTTCTGCCAAATCAGCGCCTGCCTGGGAGCCGGTGATTTTGATGGTTTCCCCACGGCATACGATGGAAACCTGTAACGTCTGCTCAATTTGTTTTAAATTCGCGTCAAAGCTGCCGCAAATGGTTTGCAGCTGCGCCGGATTTGAAATGGAAATGAGATTTTCCGCCATGAAGTTGTCCTTTCCTAGAAACATGATAGTAAGATCATTATACCATATTTTGCAGAAAATTCAAACCCTTTTTCTTTATTTCACAAAAAGTTTTAGGAAATCGCTCAATTTACGAACAACATGATAAAAAAAGAATGGGTTTTCCTGTAAAATATCACAAAAATGAAAAAAAGATATTCCAATTTGGGAAAAGGTGTGCTATAATAAAAAAGAACTTGCCGTTTTGGCAGTCGGTTCCTTTACGATACGTGGTGCGGCGGTTCCATGCTGCATGCAATGGGAGGTTATCATGGCAAATAAGCAAACAATGAATCAGAAACAGGCAGAAAAAGCAAAGGGGCAGAAGCCAGAACATTCGGTACGTGCCGGATTGGTGGCATTGGATCTTTTTTTGTCTCTTGCGGTAGTGGGAACAGTTGGGTTTTATCTTTATCGTGTGGGGAGCAGTTTTGAAAAAATTGACATGCTGGAAAGCAGTACGCTGCTTGCAGCATCCGGGGAGGAATCCTCTCAGCCTGAGGCAGAAGGCGATCAGTCGGTGTATGACAATGTATTCGTGAAAACGGATGCCGTTTATTCCGGTGATCTGATCCTGGTCAACAATGATACAGAGTATCACAGCGGACAGGAAACCGATCTGGTGAACTTATATGAAAAGAAAACCGATCACTACCACCTGAGCGGCACGGAAATGATGCTGCGGGAAGAGGCAGTGAGCGGATTCAATGCGCTGATGGATGCGTTCTATGTTGCAAGCGGACGTGATGATATTATTGTAATCAGCGGATACCGCACGAAAGAGGAGCAGCAGGGGCTGTATGATGAGGATTTGCAGCAAACCGGCGCCGATTCTTCCTCCCGTGTTTCTCTGCCGGGGCATAGCGAACACGAAAGCGGCTATGCGGTAGACCTGTCGCTGTTCACAGACGGCGTGCTGGCAGATTATGACGGTACCGGCGATTACGCCTGGATCAATGAGAATTGTGCCAAGTACGGCTTTGTTCTGCGTTATACCGAGCAGAAGCAGCCGATTACCGGAATTGAGCCGGAGCCCTGGCATTACCGCTATGTGGGACAGCCGCATGCAACCTATATGACGGAGCATGACCTCTGCCTGGAAGAATACCTGGATTCTCTGCGGCAGTATTCCGCAGAGAATCCGCTGACCATTGAAAATTGGGACGGGGAATTGTATCAGGTTTATTTTGTGCCGGCGGATATGAGTGCAGACGGCACCTATGCCCTGATTCCGACCAATGCCTCCTATACCATCTCCGGCAACAACAAGGATGGCTATATTGTAACAGTAGATACCGGTGAAATTCAATCCTTTGACAGCGCTGCGGACAGTTCTACGGACAGCGCAGCAGAATCAGAGTCGACCGCTGAAGCGGAATCCGAACCGGCAGATGCATCGGATTCGGAAGTGTCTGCTTCAGAATGATCGGAATTTGAAACAACGGGATTGCTGTAACCGGTGCATCCTGTTTTGCAAAAGGAGGTGAAGAAGTCCATGGATCAAAAGAAGACAAAAGATGCACTCCATAAAACTGCCGGCGGCGTAAAAGGCGTACTGGGAGAATTTAAGGAGTTTATTTCCAAGGGCAATGTGCTGGATATGGCAGTCGGTCTGATCATCGGCTCGGCGTTTACAGCCATTGTGACCTCATTGGTCGATGATATCCTGATGCCGTTTATCGGAATGATTTTGGCAGGTGTCAATTTCAACAGCTTGGGTGTTACCATTCCGTGGGGAAATAAACCATTTCTTGCAATCGGCAGCTTCCTCAATGCCGTGATTACCTTCTTGCTGACGGCTGTCTGTGTCTTTATTCTGGTGAAAGTGATGAATGCCTTTCGGCGGAAGAAAGAGGACAAGCCCAAGGAACCGCCGAAGCCGACCAAGGAGGAAGAACTCCTGGCAGAAATTCGGGATTTGCTGAAAGCCCAGCAGGAAGAAAAGAACTAATCGATTGAACTCAAAAACAAGAACAAGAACAAGAAAAAGTCCGACACAGCTTGGTGTCGGACTTTTTTGTCGATTTTTGTGGAAGATAGAAACTGTTGTTCATGCGAATCGTTGTTGGGTAGGAGGTTCCATCTTGCTTCCGAGATGAAAAAAGAAAACCTTGTTCAGAAGAACAAGGTTTTCATCTGGCTAAAAACGCTTATTTTGATACAATGCACCCTCTGATTGAACAGGGGTGCATTTTTGTTTGGGCTAAAAGCTATCGTTTCCGATTGAAAATTGGAGAGGGTGCAAATTGTAGTATGTAAGTCGCTCAATACGATAAAGGAGGAGGCGCGGACAAAAAGTTGGACACCAAAATTTGATGTATCCAGGCTATTTTGCCCGTAAAAACATTGAGTGTATATTATAAATGATTAACATTCAGCAATTCAGTGATCCGTTTAAGATAAATGAAATACCGATAGAGGCTCGATATTGAATCGGGCTTTTGTAACCAAGTTTTTGTTTAATACGCTTTTCTCTAAACCAGTGAAGATAATTGTTAAGAAGCGTGATAAATTCATCTATGCTTACACCTCTCCAATCTCGTCCGTAGAAAATTGCGTTTTTTATTAATCCGAAGAAGCCTTCACACGCTGAGTTGTCAGGTGAACAACCCTTCTTAGACATCGAACGTGTAAGATGATACTTATCCATTCTATCAATCCAACCTTGCCATCGATAATGTGAGCCACGATCAGAATGGACAATAGGATGCTCGTCTTCATTCAATGAGAGAACAGCAGTATCAAGCATTGAATTAACCATATTAGCATCAGGTGATGTTCCAATCTTCCAACTGACAGGCATACCATCAAAGCAGTCTATCATTGGAGATAGATATACTTTACCAGCAGGAATAGAAAATTCTGTGATATCAGTCAACCATTTCACATTAGGCTATTCAGCATAAAAGTCACGTTCAAGCAGATTGGGAACAGCAGGTATAATTTCACCATCATAAGAAGAGTACTTTTTTGTATTTCTTTGATATACCTTCAATTCTTCCTGTTTCATGATACGACGTACTCTTTTTTCTGAAATATGAATTCCAATTTCGGACAAAACTGCGTGAATACGTCGATATCCGTATTCCTTGTGATTTTCTGAAAAAACCTGCCTAATGTTTTCTCTGAATGTATCATCCTTATTAGGCTTAACAATTATTTTATGCTGATAGTAATAGCTGCTCTTTGATATATCCAGCATTTTCAGCAAATCAGCAAGACGATATTTTTTTTAAGGCATCGATCACTATCGTCTTTTCACGGTTATTCATCGTTTTCAGATCGATACCTCCAAATTTTTTTAGCATAATACCAGCAACTTCAAGAGCATCACGTTTCATTTGAAGTTTTTTCACTTCTTGCTTCAGTCTTTCACGTTCTTCTTCAAGTGCAGATTTTTCCGCCATAAGCTGTTCTATGCTTTCATACATGGTTTCAATAGTCGATTCTTGTCAACTCATTCGTTGCTCATACTCCTTACTAAGTAAAACGGCTGCTGCTTTTTTTATTGTGCCAGGAGCTATATGGTATTTATTGCTTATGGATACAATACCACTCTCATCTGTACAAAACTCTACTGCCGCTTTGATAAAATTCTCTTTTGTATATTCTATCATATGTGGTGTGATTTTGCAATCCTTTTCTGCTCTTTCAACCCCAAAGTCTAAGCTGTGCTGCTGATGGATACCCAAGCTCATTTGCGACATTTTGATAACTGCCATGATTTTCGTGATAAAAGCGAACAGCGAATGCGTTTGGAAAACGCATACCCCACCACCTTCTTGGTGCAGAGATCTTTTACGATTGCCAGATAAAGCCATCCTTGTCCGGTTGGAATGTATGTAATGTCGCCCACCCAGACGGTATTTGGCTTATCAACCTGAAAATTCCGGTTCAGCAGATTCGGTGCTACAGAATGGGAATGCCTAGAGTTGGTGGTGCGCTTGTATGCGAATTTTCGTGCGGACTGGATGTGCAGCTGCCGCATCAGCCGATAAATCCGCTTTCTGGAGCAGACCATTTTCCTCCGGATCATGTGAAACAGGGTGTCCAGTCCAGAGGCTGGCTGCTGCTGATGCAGGGTAATAAGTTGACGGGACAGCCGCTGATCCTGCTGTTTTCTGGGGCTGATGCCCCGATGAAGCCAGGCGTAGTAGCCGCTGCGGGAGATTTCCAGAAGCCGGCATAGCTGATCCACAGAGACTCCCGCAGATGCAGACTGGATGAATCTGTACTTGTCCTCTATGGTCTGGAAAGTATGCCGACGGATTTTTTTTAAATCTCGATGACCTCGTCTTTCTGCGCCAGTTGATTGCGCAGCGTTCTGTTTTCCGCCTCCAGATCCCACTGGCGGCGCTCTATGCGGTTCTGCCGCTCGGTTTCCTTCGGCTGAATGCCGGATGCCTTGAGCCAGTTCCGGATGGTATCCGTGCAGACGCCCAGTTCTTCCGCCACCTCTCGCATGGGGCGACCTTCTTCGGTCACCAGCCGGATAGCGCCTTCCTTGAATGCCGCATCATAGCGTGGCGGCGCTTCATGTTTTCGTTCTTTCATTCCGAACCCTCCGTTTTCTTTCTATTTTATTACATTCTTTTTTGTCTATCAAATCGGGTATGGGGGCAAGAGCATAAGCGTAAGAAAAAGCGTACTCATTGTGACTGGATGAGTGAATTACCTGTTGAAGAGGTATTGCATAAAGAAGACGATCCTAAATGTGATAAATGCGGATCTGATATGACGGAGATCGGTGAGGATAAATACGATGAACTGATATACACTCCTGCTAAATTTCATATTCGCCGTCACATAGTAAAAGTATACAAGTGTATCAAGTGCGGTACAGCTCCTGAAGTAAGCACAGAACCATGCAATATCAGACGTGCGGAACATCCCGGTCTTATGATACCGGGAAGCTACTGTTCTCCTGAGCTTCTCGCTCATATTATTTATGAGAAGTTCTGCAAGGCAGTACCACTGCACAGGCAGGAGAAAGACTTCAAATCTAAAGGCGTCCCATTGCTTAAAGCAACTATGTCGAACTGGGCATGCTATGCTGCTGAGAAGTGGTGCGCTCTCATAGTGCAGAATATGAAAGAAAGGTTGTTATCGGAAAAGATCATCCATGCTGATGAAACAGTATTTCAGGTACTGCATGAAGAAGGCAGAAAAGCAACGACCGATTCAAGAATGTGGGTATACTGCAAAGGAAAGATCAATGACCGCAGTAATATCATTTTTGATTATCATCTTACAAGGAAAAGTGAAAATGCAGTCAGATTCCTTGGAGAATTTGATGGTTTCCTTGTGTGTGACGGTTATGCAGCATACAATGCCCTGAAAAAGGCAAAGAGATGCGGCTGCCTTACTCGTGTCAGAAGATATTGGGTAAACGCTCTGCCAAGAGAAAAATCAGCATACGAAACATCGGCAGCAGCTAAAGGTGTAGATTTCTGCAACAGGATCTACCATGAAGAAAAAATGCTGACCGAGCTTACCGCTGAGGAGAGATATACTTCTCGCACTGGCTTATCCACAGCCCCATTTCTGCTAAACGTTCAAACGCTCAGCAAAGAAAATCTCAAGCTGGGAATGTATTTCTCCCCAGTCCCTGCGCCTTTCCGTCCACTTGCGAGTTATATCCGACTGGGCAAGATACAGCATTTTAAGCAGAGCGTCATTGTTCGGGAAAACAGCCTTATTCTTCGTCACTTTCCGTAGCTGCCGATTAAAATTTTCTATGGAATTTGTTGTATAAATCAGCGTTCTGACAGATTGCGGATACTTGAAATATGTGTACAATTCCGGCCAATGAGAGCGCCAGGACTGCGATATTTTCGGATATTTTGAATCCCATTTCTCGCCGAATTGCTCGAGCTCATAAAGGGCAGTTTCTTCGTCAACTGCGCCGTAAACCTTCTTCAAATCAGCCATCAGAGCCTTGATATCCTTGTATGACACATACTTCGTGCTGTTACATATCTGATGAATAACGCACTGCTGTATTTCCGTTTGGGGATATACGGCTGATATTACATCGGGAAAGCCTGTAAGACCATCTATGCAGGTAATCAATATCTCCGTTTCTGTCCCTCGGAACTGCTATTTCCACGGGTCCGCCACTTGTTTTGAGCGTCTTTCTGCTATACCCGTTTCGACTGTTTTTCGTGTTTTTATTGCGATAATCATATTTGCTGTAACCCAGCTCATCATCAAGCTCCACTTCAAGTCCGTTTTCGAGCACTTCGCCTGCCATCTCCTTAAAAAGCGAGCGCAGGTCATGCATATCGTCAACCTCAAGCAGGAATAAAAATTCTCTCAGCCTGTCTTTTCTTTCCTGTTTTGCCGCCCGTACTTCCGGGCTGTCTTTGTACCTTGGCATGATCATCCCTCCGAATTGCTATTTTTATGATACACCATTCCGGAGGTTTACACAAGGTTTAAAGAGGTCTCTGTGGAAATGCTATAAGCTCATCAATTATCAGCAGGTCTATCTTGCTGAGGCTCTTTTCCAGCCTGGACAGTCTGTTCATCTGTACAGCTTCTGCAAGCTCAGCAGCAAGATTGACAGCCGTATAGAATTTTACCCGATACCCCGCCTCACAGGCGTTCATGCCCAAAGCGATCGAAAGATGCATCGTTCCACTTCCGGGGTTTCCAATCATAACGATATTCTGACGCTGCTTTATGAAATCACAGGAAGCGAGCTGCCGTACAGTACTTTCGCTGACATTTTCAAGCCTTGTCATATCAAACTCATCAAGTGTTTTCAATGACGGAAATGTCGCAGCTTTTATCCTGCGTTTCTGACCTGTTACCGAGCGTTCTGCAAGCTCCTGTTTCAGGAACTGCTCATAACTGTCATCAACTGAAAGCTGTCTTATGATTTTCTCATAGTTATTGAAAGTGGGTACTCTGAGCTGTTTGGTATAAAACTTTATCGTTTCTTTCTGTATGCTGTTCATACTGCATTACCGCCTTTCAGCAGTGAATCATATCGTTTAAGGTCAGGAAGAATTATCCTTACCGATGCTTCTATTGGTACCTTTTTTACCGTATTACCGATCGCACAGGCGTGCAGCGTATCATACGGATCAGTATATGCCAGATGCTTCAATAATTCATCGCCCACCTCAATATACAGCCTCAGTACTTTGACTATCTTCCTTGGGCTGTCCAACTTCATCAGGAAATTATAGAGTTACTTGGGAACAGTCTCCTTTATCGGTGCAGCATTGTAAACACTTCTCGGGCGTTTTTCGATAAGTCCTATGTAATGTTCAAGACAATAGTGAGTTCGATCATAGCGGTAATCTCTGTCATATTCAGCAATTGTTTTACCGCAGAACAGAATCTCTACTTTATTGCCACTGCCTTTGACAGTTATCATTTTTGAACTGTATTGATACGGCACTGAATATTTGTTGTGATCGAATCTCACAAGTGAGAAATCATCAGTCTTTACCTGAATGGTATTTGAAGGATCAAAGCGGTACGGTGGCAAAGGTATCCAGTGTTCTTTGCAGTTTTCAGCCATTTCTCCGATTGTCATATTTTTGCCGGATATCTTATGGCTCCTGTACATACTGCAATACTCAAGCAGTTTTGCATTCAGTTCTTCGATCGTTGATATATTCGGCATTGGGACGAAAGCATTCCTTCGCACAAGACCCACCAGATCTTCTACAAGACCTTTTTCATGTCCCTGTGCAGGATTGCAGAACACCGGTCTGAACGAATAGTGAGCCGAAAGTGCAAGATACTTATCTGTCGCTTTTGCGTGATGTCCGAAACCTTCCTTTACAGCGACGCGAGCATTGTCAAAAATGATCTTCTGCGGTGTTCCACCGAAGTATTCAAGTCCTTTTACTATCCCTTCAAGAAAGCTTTCTTCATTCTGTCTATAGAAGGCAGCAACAAATATATCTCCGCTGTAACATTCACGCATCCCATTGTGTAAAATCGAAAGCAAATAATGGAACTATCACCGCACTTAACACCGTTGCAACACTCAGCACACCTGAAAGAATGTGTTTGTTCTTGCTTTTCATAAAAAACTTCATTTAATTAAATTATGAAGGATTAACTTCCCATTGTTTGAGGATGAATGCCGTGTGAAAAAGTAAAGGCAACGCCGCACATGCTTTGCGCGGTGTTGCCTTTATGTTTATTTCCCTATGGCTTGTTTGAAAAAATTGTAAATTTGTCAAACAAGCCCATAAATCACTGTCTGTGCATTATTCTAAACATCACTTTTTCAAACAACTCATAGGATATGCTCCGATTTATTTGCTTGAAGTCAGCGAATCAGCATACTTCGGAGTATCGCCAAGTCGATACCGTTCAGAATACCATTACCATCCAAATCGCCAAGTCGTCCATTGTTGATAGATCCGGATTGGATAAGCCATTTTTGAAGCATTACCAGATCTGCAGCGGTCAGTTTTCCATCTGTATTTACATCGCCTGCAACACCTACTGTGATAACTGCTTTATCCGAGGTAATGGACCCCAATTCATTGAGTGCATCACAATAAACAGTTTCTCCGTCCCAAAACTCAGAAACATTGTACAGCGTCAATGTGCGACCGTCGCTTTTATATTCCAACAGTTCTTCATTATCTATCTGATCCCATTCATAATTGGTAAAATACCAGCGAAATTCATCTGCATACAAAGTTTCAAAAGTGAAAAACGTAGTGCCGCCGGGAGCAACGATCACGTTTTTAAGCTGAGATACTTCTGCCGGAGGTTTGACAATGATGTTAAAATATGCTGTGTGAGAGGTGACACCGCCATCCTTGCCTTTGATCCATACATGTACTGCTTTATTCAAAAACCAGGAACTGACACCATAAATCTGAAATGTACTTTCTTCAAAGCTGTTGACACCAGAGCAGTGTGCCAATACAGTTTCTCTGGAATAGGGCTGCTGCGTTTCATCTTCTACATCAAATATTTCCCATTCATAACGCACGGCACCAATTGCTTCTACAGAGAACCTTGCATCATTGCCCGAAATCAACGTTACATTCTGAGGTTGTTTCGTGATTATAGGAACTGATTTTTCAATCGTCAGACGGTTTTCGCCAAATATGAATGCTTCTGTGTTGAGATCGATCTCCACACCATTATCCATAGCTTTCATGCCATTGCCGTTTTTGTCCGGAAGAATGTCTTTCAACGAGAATTTTACGTTGGACCGTATTCCGGTTGTCCCTGAAAATGTCCCGTTGTAGACTGTGACATTCATGTTTTCCATATCGGAAATCACCATAGCTGCCTGTTGGGCTTCTCTGGGATTCCTGCTTTTGAAAGAACCGTTCCAAATGGTAACCTGTCCTGCCGATTTCAGGAACAAACCCTGTTTTGCTCCGTAAAAGTTACCGTTGTGTATCGTCAGATCACCAGAACTTTCCATCATCACAGCACAATTCTGAGATTTGGAAGAGGAGGAAGTTGTTTCATAGCGGTCAAATTCTCCGTCATTGATTACTGCATTTGCACTACCTCCAATGTACAAGCCAGTATCCGAACTGCCGATATATCCATGATTCACAGTCAGCTGAGCGTCATTCCGTACAGCCACGCCGCATGCCGTGCCTTCATATTTTCCGCCGTTGATAACCGCGGTGCCGCCATCGATCAAAATTGCTGCTCCGCGAGTTTCTTTGTCGGGAGAGAACGTATCGATCATATTGCGGTAATGCCCGCCATCGATTTGCAGATCGCCTTCGGAAATGATCATGGGCTGTCCATAAGCCATGCCCTGATAAGGCGTAGCACCACTTATATTTGTCAGATGCAGAGCACCATTTTTCCCAACGCGGAATAAACAGGACGTATATGCTGCACTCCGGAATTGCATATTCCAATCATTTGCCGGAATGCCCGTCAGTTGTGTACTGAAGATCCGCAGCTTGCCCTGCCGGATGTCGAACAAGGCATTATCGTATCTGCCTGTATCCCGAATCACACTGCAGTGATTCAGATCGATCGTGATGTCGGCATCTGGATCATCCAGAACCAGCATATCATCACTTTCCATGTCTTCCTGATAAATCCATGTGTTTTCGGAACTTTTTTTCTTTAAGGTGATCCACTGCTTTCCGCCTTTTGCAAGTGCTGCTTGTAATTCCTCGTAGCTGGAAACAATGGTCTGCTCAGAAACAGCAGGAGATGTTACAGTGTCGTATGCATACATACAGGAACTGCATGTTTTCTGCCAAATACCTTCTCGTGTTTCAGTTGCACTCTGTGCAGATGTCCATCTTTCAAGTATGCCATAAGAACTGCTGTGATTACAAACGGTATCTACCAGCTTGATTCCGCATTCCGGACACACCTTCCAATGGTTCTGATCGTCAAATGTGTATTCAGAGCTTTCGGTATGCATATGTCCCCAAGGTGAGCCAATTAGGGTACCTGTGTCAATATACATTAATGAATCGTTTGCCGTTATACCGGAAGGTAAAGCTACTGCTCCTCCGAGCTCGCTGATAAGCTCCTCGCCGTTTATCAGATAGACTTCAGATGAATTAAATTGCTGATTTGTTGCAGAGTCCACCAAAGTGACGGCTGCCTCTTCTTCGTCGGATACAGAAACATTTGCGATCTTAAAATAGGTGCGTTGATGGTACATGATCCCATCTTCAAAAGTGTTCAGGCTGTTATAATTCCTGCTGTTCACAAATGTATACATCCACTCGATAAACTCTGTGCCGTCGTCCCACTGTTCCTTATTATCGGCAGTTTTCCATTCGCACCCAAGATAGGTGAGATCCAAAGAAGAAAGGCTTTCAAAATCAGACGGTATCTCCGGAGCCTCTCCTGATCTCGGATATGTAATGGTCAAAGTAATGTCGTAGCGGTTTCCTGCACTGATAAGCAATCCTTCCATACCGACAGCACAGCATAGTACAGCAATGGACAGAAGTATGCTAATCACTCGCTTCATAGATTTTTTCTTCATAAGTTTTCCTCCAGTCTTCAAAATTTATTTGCAAGGGATTTTTGAAAAACAAGCGGGATAAGGTACGAAACTGCTTTTGATATATTTTGATGATTCGCTTTTTTTGCTGAGACGACAACCAGCAAAACTGGCAGAGGGTCTGTATATGAATTTGTTTAAAATTGGAAAATAAAATTATTATCATATCGACTATCAAACATTATATTTACATAATAATTATAACATAATTTTCCGTAATTGTCAATATATAGTTTTGAAAATAACTGATATTTTTGTAGAATTACAATAGGTGTGAGACAATTTAGAAAAAAGGTAGCGGAGCAGCAACGACCTGTGTTACAGTTAAGTTGCAAAGATAAAAGCAACAGGAGATCAAGCTGATCCGCTATGAATACCATAACACAGATAACCACTCGCCGTCAAGCCGTAATTAAGTATGCAGAGAAAAAAGGTGTCACCGCCGCAGCAAGGTGCCCCCTTGTGTGATCATTATGTCTATTATAGTACAAGTTATGTCTGTTTTCAAGAGCTTTCTGCTATTAGGAGAGGAGTGTCTAAACAGGGATATTATAAAAAATCAACAAGTCCATGTGTATGCTGGCGCCAGAACCGCACTTGAGCGGAAGCCTGTCCGAGAGAATGTCAGACAGGCACGCTCATATGGATTATTTTATTCGTATTTGCGGATGATCTTCCGCAACTGCTCGTAGATATCTTGTTCCGTCCACTGATGTTCATCATCAGGTTCTTCTGAGAATAGCGTGAGGATTTCAGCCTTAGCAGCTTCAGGGTCCTTGCAGCGCAGGAACATTGTCCGCCATTCCGTGTCCAGTTCTTTCCTTGTCAGCGTCATGGCTCGGCTCCTTCCGGAAGACCGTGCCTTTTCCGCATTGAGACTTCTCCGTCTATCATGACAGGATATGCGTTGTTTGTTATCCGGTCCATAATTGCGTCACAAATCGGACTGCCGTTTTCGGTATCCGGATTCAATCGCTCGTACCATCTCTCAGCATGGTATTGCGTACAGAAAATCATAGAGCGCTCTATCCGCACTTCAATAATCTCCAGCAGATTATATGTCTCATTCGGCGTCAGACACCGAATCAGCCATTCGCCAAGGATCAGCAGATCCACTTTCTTGTATGCAGCGATGACCTTCCGCAGATCTCCGTTTGCTTTTGCAATGTCAAGCTCATCAAGAAGTTCAGGCATCCGGATATGTCGTACCTTTTTAAACTTGCGGCAGGCAGCGTTCCCGAGCGCACAGGCAATGTAGGTCTTTCCCGTGCCGGATGCTCCTTTCAGAATAATATGACGACCCTCGTCTACATACCAACAGGTTGCAAAGCGCAGCATTCTGCCTTTGTCAAGATGCCTGTCCTCAATGTATTCGATGCCTTCTATCGTAGCACTGGAATCGGAAAGCTTTGCCTTGTTGATGAGAGCTTTCAATTTGTTGTTTTGCCGACGGTTCCATTCGCTGTCAACCAGCAGTGTCAGCCTGTCTTCAAAGCCAAGCTGGTCGTAACTTCCTGCATCCTCCATCTGACGCTCCAGTTCAGATGCAAAAGCACTCAGTTTCATGGCGCGCAGATGTTCCAGCGTGTTATTCAGCATGACCGCCACCGCCCTTCTTCCAATAGGATGCGCCGCGGGTAATGCCGTACTTGTTGCCAGAGCAGCGTGAGCGTGACACCCTTCTTGGACAGTTCACGGTGGATGTACTCGTAGTTGATGACTGCGTAAGGAACAGCGCTGCCGCTTTGTTTGCCGTAGAACAGCTCATCCAGCATCTCGTTCGTCACATCATCATCGAGCGGCCATGTGATGTGCAATTCCTGAGCCCGATCGAGTGCTGCTTTGACAGTCTGATGCGAACTGTGAACGCTAGCTTCGATGCTTCTTTGGCTGATTCCTTGAGCGTTCAACTCCAAGATTTTCCGATAGTTCGTCCATATTCGAACCTCCTGATACAAAAGTCACACATTTCTGTGTGCTGTAAATATTATATCAGTAGGTTCGGAGTGCGGTCAATGATCGGTAAAGTGCGGTTCTGGCGCCGGCATACACATTTCTATACTTTGGGTTGAATTTGGCCTAAAATTAACGGCAAGAAGAATAATAAAAGAAGTCATAATGAATCTTTATCTGCGGAAAGCTGTTCACCATAATTCAAAAGTGGCCAACTGTAAAAAGGCCGTCGGAAAATGAACGTTATTATCCGCCATCGCGCATATCAAAGAATAATGCATTAAGCACATTCAAGCAATCTATCATCAGAATACAGGGGTTCTGCACTTTAACCGTTCAAAACTGTTTCAGAGTGGCATCGTTGCATCGTTGCATCTTGCACAGAGTGAAGGGGGACCACGGCTTCCAACCACCAGATTTTGATGGAAAGAGAACCTCAATCACTGGTGATAATACGGCGACTCCTGAAAATAGGCAATCACTTCAACATTAAGTGTCCATCGGCAACAACCGTTGCCATACCTAAAACGGATAATAATTATCAAATAGAAAAGCGACTGTGAAAATCACTCCACAACCGCTATAACAGTAATTGTCCGTCAACTATTCATCCAACAACATATTCAACTGTTTTCTAATCCATGCACTCTCCAGCACATCATAGATATACTGATTCGGAACGTCATCTTCAAAATACTTGCCATTGTCACCGCCGAGCATCTCAACAGCAAATGCACCAACAGCACGCGATTTTGACAGACTGGCGTAACAATGCACTAACAGTGTATCTACTTCTGCTTTCTTCCCCTCTATGAAGTCGATAATTTGATCTGCCATATCATCATCAAACAGAGCCGCTCCGTCTACCTCTGTGACGATATCATCGAAATACAGCGTCAAAACACCTTTGCAGAACTGATTCTCAGCAAACGTCACTCCGAAACCGCCTGTGTGGCTGTCCTGTATAGAAATCACGGCATAAGTATCCGTCAATGCTCCTTGCTCCGCAGCCTCAGCAGCCATGCCATATGGGTAGTAATGTTCCATAACATAGTCGAATGCTCCGTGAACAGATTTAACAATAACACGATTCATTGTAGATCACACTCCTCACTTTAGCTAAGAAGCTCATTTTAATTATCTTTCAATATTAAAGTTCGAATATAGTTTTCACAGGAGCTACTATAGATTCAAGTTAGCTGTGTTTTGTTTGCTTTTTGAAATAATCATAATATCCAAATCTTCTATGTAAGCAAGATACATCTAAAACTACCTCCTGTTCATTGAAGCTTCCTGGATACCATAAATACAGTGATGGCACTCTATGAGAGTCTTTTCTTATGATGATCTTGTGAAGTCTGCATTTCTTGTTATTAGCAAATCTCTCCAATGCTTTTTTTATAAAAGGATGCAGATAGAAAAGGTCTTTCAGGTATCTTCATATCACCGCCTCGGTATACAAGTATATCAAATGGTACTGGTGGAAATTTCGGGAGTTCTTCATGATATATCCCGATTACTTTATCATCATCAAACCAATATCCTTGTGTCAAACCATGACTTTGAATGGATAGTAAATAGCTTATTATAGATTTATCAAGTTTTCTTATGTAATCACCCCATGTTTGCTCGCAGAAGGTTTTAAGTTCGTCATTTTGGAATATTCTTTTATCAAATTATTCTTTGTTATCATTTGCGATTCATATCCTCACTCAGTATCCCAAGATGCTTCTCAAAGATCAGCATAATCTCCTCGGCTTTCTTTTCGCCGATACCTTTAATCCCTCTAATCTCCGACTCTGCTTTACGCAGATCTAAAGTTCCACCTCTGTCATCAGCCATGCTCTCATCAACCATCACACCCGCCTCAGCAAGCCCTTTCTTCCGACCACGCTCAAAGATGTCCTGTATAAGCCCTTCAAGCGTAGCTCTGTCCATTTTCTTGATACGACGGTATGTGTTACGGTCTAATATCTGCTCAACCTCATTATTGTCTGTGGTCATTTATACTTCCTTTCTGTGAAAGATCATATGCTCGTGTTTAAAACTTTGTGGAAAAACTGTTGGCGAATGTTGAAAACTCAAAGATACTCTGGAACAACACTCTCAAACAGCTCACACAGGTCATCGTCCATGTAAGAATAATCATCGGGAATATTCAGGCAGATGAAGGTTTTATCGGCTATGATATCTGAATATTTCTCTTTCAGCCTCCGGACATGTGTTTTCTCCATACAGAAGATGATGTCCGCCCAGCCGACCAGTCCGGGAGACAGTTTGATACGCGCATTGTTCTCTGTGCCAGCAGAACGAGCCTGATGTCCGTTTTGTCCATCAAACAGCTTCTCTGCGGTTAGAGAGCGTCTTTTGTTTTGGCTACATAAGAATAGTAGGTCACAACGATAATTGAGCGTGAGATTGCTCCTGTAGCGGAGGAGTCGCACAGTCATTCCAATAAGGAAACGCTCGACCGCCTTACACCGGAACTGATGCAGGAGCTTGATGGTTTGCAGCAGTTTGAAGACAGCACCACCTATGAGATCCAGACGCTTAATGAAGCAGTTGAGAACCTCAGGCCGAGTACGCATACGCATAACAATCTCGATGTTCTGAACGCACTGACAGCGGCACTTCTCGCAGATTTGCAGGGCTTACAGCAGTTTGAGGATGCAACCAACTATGATATCCACGATATCCGTGAGGCTCTGCTTCCTATCAGTTCCGCCGCGCATACCCACAACAATAAGGATGTGTTGGACACCATCACAGAGCAGTATATGCGTGCTGAAGCTGCTTTTCATGCCCAGACAGCAGACGCTCTGCACGGACTTTCTACCGGACTGAGTGAGGTTTCTGCGTTGGCACACTCTCACTCCAACAAGGCTGTGCTGGATAATATCACACAGGAGATGCTCGATGATATTGCATCCATCGGAACAGTAGTCGGACAGGCACACTGGCACCACAACCTCACAACGCTGAACAGTATCACAGAATCCCACGTTGCACGCTGGAACGACGCATACACAACAGCTATGAATCTGACGGAGCGTGTCGGTGTCAATGAGGGCGTGTTTGAGCGTTTCAAGACGGAGATCCTCTATGATATGCAGGGAGCAAAGACATCAATCACAGAAATCAATACCCGTCTGGCCGCACTGGAGGAAGCCCTCTTCGGTGTAGAAGCTGCACTGGCTGATATCGTGGAGGTGAGCGAATGAGTATCGGAAACTATCTGACAGCTCTCGATGAGCAGAGAGATCAGCTTGCAAGAAACCTTTTAACTATGGGCGTGCAGGCTTCGGAGACAGAAAAGCTGAATACGCTCGTGCCAAAGGTGCTGCAGATCCCGCAGACAAAGCCGGATATCACGCTGTTCAAGGCTTCCATTGATGCTCTCCATGATTACGGTGAGAAGGTGTACACCTTCTATAATGACGGCTATCGCTCCCTTGCAGGATTCACAGAATCCTACGAGCATTTCTGCTGTGAGGAGAATGGCTATGCCATTTACTACAATCAGCCGGACTTCAACTGGGGTGCGGTTATCTACACTATGTGCGTAGAGCCGGTTCACATCAGCAGCAATCGTAAGATCATGCTGAGTTATAAGTCCGGTGCAACGGATATCGGTGAGATGTGGCTCGTTCCCAAAAGTAATCAGCAGATGTCTGAAGCAGAGACAGCAAGACATATCTACGAAGCTATTCAGAATAACACGGCCATTTCCATTCCGTTCGGATGGCTCGGCACTGTGGGCAATTATATCAACGTCCTGCACGAATGCAGCGGCATAAGTGACGGCGAGTATTACCTTGCATGGAAGGCTGTGACGGACAACACAAGCCCGATGATTCGCTCCGTAAAGATAGTGGATGTAACGATTTGAGGAAGGATGATTGAATGAAAGAAAATATCTGTACCGCC
>FR899088.1:3632-4932 GCA_000437255.1 Ruminococcus sp. CAG:403 | reverse complement strand
GGCTTTTTTTGCGGCACTGCTCGGAGGATGGGATTCGGCTCTGATCACGCTTGTGCTATTCATGGCTATCGACTTCACAACCGGACTGATCGCCGCATCTATGGGCAGAAGCAAACACAGCAAGACTGGCAGACTCAGCTCCAAGGCAGGCTGGGTCGGACTTGCAAAGAAGTTCTGCATTCTGCTCATGGTCGTTGTGGCCGTCCGCATGGACATCATGATCGGTACCACGTATATTCGTGATGCGACCTGTATCGGTTTCTGTGTGAATGAGCTGCTTTCGATTATTGAGAACACCAGTCTTATGGGAATCCCGTATCCGCCTGCAATCAAAAAGGCTATCGAAGTGCTTCAGAAGCGTGCCGCCCATATTGACGATGATATTCAGGAAATGATCGATAAGATGGAGGATGATAAAAAATGAAGTATCAGTATTCCGATTCCGTGCAGATCACGTCCCATTTCAACTCTACCGAATTCCGCTGTAAGTGCGGAAAAGAACATGAATTTGAGTTGAATAATAACCTCGTTCAGAAGCTCGAACAACTTTATGCCGCCCTCAACTGCTCCAAGATCATCGTGACTTCCGGTTTCCGCTGTCCTGCTCACGATAAGGCTGTTAAGGGCAGCGGTACCAGACAGCATACACTCGGCAATGCAGCGGACATCTGCTGCTATGGTCAGGACGGACAGCCGATTTCATCTAAGGTGGTCTGCTGTAAGGCGCAGGATATCGGCTTCACGGGCATTGCCAATATCACCGCTGCCTACCAGTACACGCATGTAGATGTGCGTCCCAACGGTAAGTGGTACGGCGATGAAGTTCACGGCAACAGCTCTGTGACCGATGATTTCTACAAATACTTCGGGGGTGAGGATATGAAGGGCATTGATGTGAGCGTCCACAACGGCGATATCGACTGGCAGAAGGTCAAAGCTGACGGCATTGATTTTGCGATTATCCGTGCAGGCTATGGTAAGCTGGAATCCCAGAAAGACCAGAAGTTTGAACAGAACTATGCTGGGCAAAGGCAGTCGGCATTCCGGTCGGCGCATACTGGTACTCCTACGCAATGACACCGGAAGAAGCGGAACTGGAAGCCGATGTTTTCCTGTCTGTCATCAAGGGAAAGCAGTTCGAGATGCCTGTGTACTTCGACCTTGAGGAGAAAAAGCAGTTCGACCTCGGCAAGGAACAGGTCTCCGCAATTATGAGGGCGTTTCTGAAGCGTGTGGAGTCCGCCGGTTACTTTGTCGGTCTATACGGCTCCGCATCTTCGCTCACAACTCATACCGCCGA
>FR899088.1:0-3625 GCA_000437255.1 Ruminococcus sp. CAG:403 | reverse complement strand
CTCATACCGCCGATGATATCAAGTCCTGGTATACGATCTGGCTGGCGCACTGGGTCGATCAGACCAATTACAGCGGCGCATACGGTATCTGGCAGTACAGCGAGAAAGGAAAGGTCGCAGGTATCAGCGGCAATGTGGATCTGGATATCTGCTATAAGGATTTCCCGACCACTATCAAAAGCAAGGGACTGAACGGATTCGGGAAAGCTCCTGCACCTGCGGAAGAAAAGTCTGAGGATAAGCCGGACACAGCCGTGACCGCAACCATCAAAATCGGCAATGACACTTACAAGGGTACGCTCGTGAAAGCGTGATCCACATGAGGGGCAGGGATTTTTCTCTGCCCTTCTTTTTTCATATACTATGACCCTTTATTTTCAGCGAGGAGGTATGCGATGACAAATGAGCAAAAGGAAGCAATCGCTTCTATGCGTGATGCAGGAGTACCATTTCCTTCTATTGCAGAACAGCTCGGACTCTCCATAAATACGATCAAATCCTTCTGTAAGAGAAATAATATCATGTCAGGACGAATCACCGGATCTAATGTACACTTCTGCCTGCAATGTCATAAAAGTATAACACAAGCCGAACATCGGAAAACAAAAAAGTTCTGTTCCGATAAGTGCCGCTAACTGTGGTGGGCTGAGAATTCAACATTGATTCCACGAGATTCACAGATTGAGCGTATCTGTCCTGTCTGCAAGAAGCATTTCTTATCATACAAAAGCAAGCACCGCATTTACTGTTCCCGTACCTGCTACGGCAAATCGAAGGAGGTCTATCATGGAAAACAGTAATCTTTATAACAAATTACTTCACTACCAGTTTGTCATGTCATGGGTTCGCTCCCTATTAGCCAAGTCCCTTATAACAAAGGCAGAGTACGCCAAAATTGATATAATGATGGCACAGAAATACGGCGTATCTTCGTGCAGCATATATCGCTGAAATCTGCGTAAAATCGTTGACTAATCTCCGAATAGACGGTAACATGGTAAGCGAAGGAGGTGTGCTGTGTGGAGAAAAAAGAACGAATCGTAGAGAGGGTTCAATTCCCCAATGCACAGAAAGTAAAGCTGCTGAGAACGGCAGCTTACGCCAAAGTATCCAACGGTAAGGACGCGATGCTACATTCCCTGTCAGCACAGGTCAGCTACTACAATTCTTTAATACAAAGCAATCCCGAATGGCTGTTCTGCGGAGTTTACGCAGACGAAGCCCTGACCGGCACTAAGGACAACCGTGAGAACTTCCAAAGATTACTCTCCGAATGCAGAGCCGGACACATCGACCTTATCATAACAAAGTCGATTTCCCGTTTCGCCCGCAATACTGTCACACTACTTGAAACTGTCCGTGAGCTGAAAAACCTTAATGTCGATGTCTATTTTGAGGAGCAGAATATCCACTCAATCAGCCCGGACGGTGAATTCCTGCTGACGCTCTTAGGCTCTTATGCGCAGGAGGAAAGCTACTCCGCAAGTGAGAATCATATCACAAAGCGTAAAATGCCCAATCACGGTGAGCTGCCGCAGTATTTCGTGGAACACAGTCATGAAGCAATCATCGACCCGGAGGAGTTTGAACTTGTGCAGGCAGAAATAGAGAGACGAAAAGGTCTCGGAAAGGAGTACAGCGGCAGTTCCATTTTCTCAGCTAAAATCGTCTGTGCCTGCTGCGGTGGGTTCTTCGGCTCTAAAGTTTGGCACAGCACAAGCAAGTACAAGAGAACCATCTGGCAGTGCAACCACAAGTTTTCAAATGGGGTGAAGTGTGAAACACCGCATTTGTATGAGGACGACATTAAAAAGCGGTTCATTGAGGTCTGCAATCAGATAGCGACTGACCGAGCTGATTTTCTAACTTCTTGCCGAGAGATTGTTATTCTACTCTCCAACACCGCAGCACTGGACAAAAAAATCGAAGCTCAGTATGCACACATCAACGAACTGACAGTTTCGATGCAGGAGTTCATCAAGGAAAATGCTATGGAAGCACAGGACGAGGATTTTTACAAGGTTAAGATGGCAGAGTACAATGCAAAGAAAGCTGATATGGAAAAGGTTCTGCACGAACTCCTGAATAAGCGGGCTGAAAGATTATCCCGCAAGGAACTGCTCGAAGGACTGATTCGGACAATGGAACATGACGGTATTGTGACTGACACCTTTGACGGAAAGCTCTGGTTGCTGTTGGTTGAGAAAGCTACTGTTGGAACGGACGGAAAGCTGACCTTCACGCTTCGGAATGGCATGGAAATTGAAGTGTAAATATATATTTTTAGGGGCTGTGGATACCAATGTGATGCTTCTCACACTGGCTCATCCGCAGCCCCCTCTTTTTTTGCCTATTTACAGCCATTTCCGAGTTTCGTTACAAAAGTCAACGATAACCCCAAAAACAGCTCAAAATGCACCCTAAATGATTTTCGATTTTTCGCAAAAATCAACGATAGCTTGGGTAATCGTTGACTTTTGAGGTCAGTCTACTCATTTTTGCCCGATTTTGAGGACTCGAATCCTTATGTATCGTTTGTATCTCAAAACCTACCGTTTCTTATTGCCTTCAAAAACTGCGTATTATCTACATTTAGGCAGAATAATGCACCCCAACTTCGATTGTATCAAAATTGGGGTGCTAATATGGCGGAAAGAGAGGGATTCGAACCCTCGATACGCTATCAACGTATACACGAGTTCCAGTCGTGCGCCTTAGACCAGCTCAGCCATCTTTCCATTCCAATTGAGTAGATGTTGGTGCGAGTGACGGGACTTGAACCCGTACGTCGAAACACACGCCCCTCAAACGTGCCTGTCTGCCAATTCCAGCACACTCGCAATCATCAACTTGTTTATTATAGCAGAAAAAAAATAGCTTGTCAAGTGCTTTTCTTCATTTTTTTGAAAAAATTTGAGAGGAAGGGGAAAAATTGGAGAAACTGTCTGATTTTACAAAAAATTTGCGAGAGATCCTGTCCGAATGGACAGTTTGCAACGGTGCGGTTTTGTGGTATAATAAAATAAGATTGCGATTTATTGACAAAATTGTGAAAAGGAGAATGTCAATTGATCAGAACATATATGCGGCCGACTGCTGCTTATAACAAGCTTCGGGTTGCACGGGTGCTGCAGCAACCGGTCTATATTTATGGTGCAACTGGATATGGAAAAACAGAACTGGTTCGGCAGTATCTGGGCAATCGAAAGTATGTTGTGTTTTCCTGTGCGGAAAGCAACTGGGAGCTGGAAAAGCTTGCAGCGGAATCGTCCGATAAAAAAACCATTGTGGTAATAGAGGATTTGCATTTGCTGATCAACGAAGAACGGCGGCAGCAGGTGGTGGACTTGGCACATCGGCAGGAGATCTGGCTGTTGATGCTCTCCAGGTGCAAAGCGCCGGCATGGCTGGCGGAAATCTTTTTGGAACAGAATGTTTTAATCATCACGGAGGAAGACCTCAGCTGGGATCGGGAAACCATCCGTGCCTACCTGGAGCAGCTGCACATTCAGCTGGAGGAAGAAAAGCTGGAACGGCTGCACCGGGAAAGCGAAGGCAATGCGCAGGCGGTGAAGCAGACCGCTTTGCGCCTGCTGGAAGGCAGAGAGATCGGCAGCGAGCTGAC
>FR899087.1:24599-29379 GCA_000437255.1 Ruminococcus sp. CAG:403 | reverse complement strand
GGCTCGTACAGCCGCTGTGTTGCCCTGTCCGGCGTGGTTTCGTTTCCTCCGAGTGGTTTTCCCTTTCCCACAAACGCCCCACACAGGGCAACGTGGGACTTGCTTTTTGGGTTGGTATCATGCACAATTTTCTGCCTTTCTCTTTGTGCAGAATATGCCGGAAATTTCGTTGACTTCTCCTTTGGTTTATGGTAATATACATCATGCTGAAAGGCAAAAACAATGAAAACTGGAGGAAAAAACAATGTGGACAGAAGGAACAATTCAGGTAGGAACGAGCACTTTTCACTACTGGGTGAAACATTACGAGGAGCCTTCCATTTTTGGATATGAGGAAGGCAGAGCCTCGAAAATCTCCCTGCGGCGGAATGGCAAAACGGTGTTCAATTTCGACCGGGGCATGGATATTCCGCCGGAGGATGAGGAAACCGAAACTGCACTGGCGATCCTGCTGAAACAGTACAACTGATTCTTCCAAAACCAAATCCCATAAGCCGGAGCCGAAAGGCTCTGGCGGTCGTACACCCGGTTTTTGTTCGTGTATGGTACACAAGAAACCGTAGAAATTTCGACGTTTTTTCTGTTCATTTAGCCGCTTGCTATCCTTGCTTTTGTATGGTAATATGGTTACAATGGGAATAGAATCTCAATTATAAAAAAGCCCACCGGAGCATAAAAATAAATGATACAGACTTGCTTTTTGGCAGGTCTTTTTTGTTACCTGGGAGGTGAATACAATGGCTCGATTCAAACCGACACGCTTTATGGCGGAAGATTCTAAGTACAATAAAAAGGCGGCAGACTATGCCGTCTCTTTTATTGAATGCCTCAGCCACACCAAAGGCACCTGGGCAGGAAAGAAATTTGAACTGCTGGACTGGCAGGAACAGATTATCCGTGATTTGTTCGGCATTCTGAAACCGAATGGCTATCGACAATTCAACACGGCATACATCGAGATTCCCAAGAAGAATGGCAAATCAGAGCTTGCTGCTGCCGTTGCTCTGCTATTAACTTGCGGTGACGGCGAAGAACGTGCGGAAGTTTACGGCTGTGCCGCCGACCGTCAACAGGCTGCCATTGTATTTGATGTGGCTGCTGATATGGTACGAATGTGTCCTGCCCTTTCCAAACGAGTGAAAATCCTGACCTCACAAAAGCGTATCGTGTACATCCCGACCAACAGCTTCTATCAGGTGCTTTCGGCAGAAGCCTACTCCAAGCATGGCTTTAACATTCACGGAGTCGTATTTGATGAACTTCATACGCAGCCGAACCGAAAGTTGTTTGATGTTATGACCAAAGGCTCCGGTGATGCGAGAATGCAGCCTTTGTATTTTCTCATCACCACAGCCGGAACGGACACTAACAGCATCTGCTATGAGGTACATCAAAAGGCAAAGGACATTCTGGAAGGCAGAAAGCATGATCCGACTTTCTATCCGGTTATCTATGGAGCAGATGAATCCGAGGACTGGACTGACCCAAAGGTGTGGAAAAAAGCAAATCCAAGTCTGGATAAGACCATCGGCATGGATAAGGTGGTGGCTGCGTGTAATTCTGCAAAGGAAACTCCCGGTGAAGAAAATGCTTTTCGACAACTGCGTTTGAATCAATGGGTAAAACAGGCGGTACGTTGGATGCCGATGGAAAAGTGGGACAAATGCAAGGTGGTTTTTAATGAAGAATTGCTTGCCGGGCGTGTTTGCTATGGCGGGCTTGACCTATCTTCCACTACGGATATTACAGCTTTCGTGCTTGTCTTTCCACCTACTGAAGATGATGAGCATTATTATGTTTTGCCCTACTTCTGGCTGCCGGAGGAAACTTTGCCTCTTAGAGTAAGACGTGACCATGTCCCATATGATATATGGGAACGGCAAGGCTTTCTGAAAACCACTGAGGGAAATGTTGTTCATTATGGTTTTATCGAAAACTTCATCGATGAACTGGGACAGAAGTTTCACATCAAAGAAATTGCATTTGACCGCTGGGGTGCAGTGCAGATGTCACAGAACCTTAGAAGTTTCACATCAAAGAAATTGCATTTGACCGTTGGGGTGCAGTGCAGATGTCGCAGAATCTTGAGGGGTTGGGATTTACGATGGTACAATTTGGACAAGGATATAAAGACATGAGTCCACCGACCAAGGAATTGATGAAACTGACTCTGGAACAGACACTTGCACACAACGGACACCCTGTTCTCCGTTGGATGATGGATAATATTTTCATTCGCAGAGATCCTGCCGGAAACATCAAGCCGGACAAAGAAAAATCCACAGAGAAGATTGACGGTGCGGTTGCCATGATTATGGCTCTTGACCGTGCAATTCGCTGTGGATGTGTTTCTGATGAGTCGGTTTATGATGCGAGGGAGATGTTGGTGTTGTAAAATTGATTAGTTTTAATATATTTTTATTTTTTGAAGAACTTGTCTAAGTCTTGTATTTCGTATTTTGTGGACAAATGAATCGGATACTTTGTTCCAATGTCTATTTTTTCATACGGAAGGATAATTCGATATTCCTGTTCGCATGAAAAATGGACATCTTTGCATTGCAAAGCCCTATAAACATAGGAAGCATTAAATTTGTATATTGTATTTCCATGTTCTTTTACTGGTAAAGTATCTTGACAAAGATATCTATAGTACTCCATATCCATTCCAGTTTGCCCATTGTTAGTTGTGAATCCATTTTCAATATTAAAATATCGAATGCTATCTGCTATTATTTCACAACCAATGCTATTTTCGACATCATGAATAAATGTTGTAGGATTAGAAATCACAATCACAGAATCCGCATTAGGAAAATGTTCACGTATTTTAGTTTTTTTCTCTTCGGAAAGATTAATCTTGAGTTTACCATTGTTCTGATAAATACAGTCTTCTTCATATACAGCGAACATACAAAAAACGGGAATTTTTTTAGCAGGTTCAAATCGTACTTTTCCTTTTGATTGACCTAACTGTACTGTTATATTTGTCGTTTTAGATTGTAATGTCATATTTTGAGCATACATTATCGCACTCGCTTCTAATGTATCACCTTGTCCTTTAATGCTTTGTTCGTCTTCGATTTTCCATAACTGCTCTGCATTAGAACAGTATAAAAATCCGTTTACAAAATCTTCAAGATGAATACGTTGTCCGAATTTGAGTAAAAACTTGATATTCATTTTTATTTCTCCAAATTTTCAAATAAATTTATAAAACGGACATCGTCCGCTTTTACATATTATATCATGTGACTATTAAGAAAGTCAAGAAAGGACGTGATTTCATGGGAATTTTCAGCGGGTTCTTCAAGTCCAGAGATAAGCCTCGAAACAGCTACGACAGTCCCAGCTACAATTACTTCTTTGGACGTTCCAACAGTGGTAAGCGAGTCAATGACCGTACCGCCATGCAGCACACAGTGGTGTATGCCTGTGTGCGAGTTCTGTCAGAAGCGATTGCCCAACTGCCATTACACGTTTACCAATATACTGAAAACGGAAAAGAGCGAGTGCCACGGCATCCGCTCTATTTTTTGCTGCATGATCAGCCAAATCCAGAAATGACATCCTTCGTATTCCGGGAAACCCTGATGTCCCATCTGCTGATTTATGGCAATGCTTATGCACAGATTATCCGAAACGGTCGTGGAGATGTATTGGGGCTGTATCCGCTGATGCCGGATAAGGTTAGAGTAGACCGTGACCAGCGAAATCGTCTGGTCTACATCTACAGTCGCTACGATGAAGCCAATCCAAACCTGAAACAGCAGGGCGATATTGTCCTGCAGGCAGAAGATGTGCTGCATATTCCCGGACTTGGGTATGACGGCTTGGTGGGATATTCACCGATTGCTCTTGCAAAGAATGCAATCGGCATTTCCCTTGCCTGTGAAGACTATGGTTCTACCTTTTTCGCAAACGGAGCCAGTCCGTCTGGTGTGTTGGAACATCCGGGAGTCATCAAAAATCCAGAGCGTGTGCGGGATGCCTGGCAGCGTGCCTACGGCGGTTCCAACTCGCATCATACGGCAATTTTAGAAGAGGGCATGAAGTATACACCAATCTCCATCCCCAACAATGAAGCACAGTTTTTGGAAACCAGAAAGTTTCAGGTCGAGGAAATTGCCCGGCTGTATCGAGTACCGCTTCATATGATCGGCGATCTTGACCATGCAACATTCAGTAACGTAGAGCATTTATCATTGGATTTTGTGAAGTACAGTCTTGACCCATGGATCGTTCGGTGGGAGCAAGGTATGATGAAAGATCTGCTTTCCGATTCAGAAAAAGGCAAATACTTCATCAAATTTAATGTAGAGGGGCTTTTGCGTGGTGACTATGCTTCCAGAATGCAGGGCTACGCTACCGCCAGACAGAATGGTTGGATGTCCACCAATGACATTCGGGAACTGGAGGATATGAATCTGGTGCCAGAAGAACAGGGCGGAAATCTGTATCTCGTAAACGGCAGCTTTACCAAACTTGCTGATGCAGGAGCATTTGCAAAGAAAAATGAAAAGGAGGAAACAACCCATGAAGAATAATCGTTTCTGGAACTGGGTACGCAACGAAGAAACCGGTGCATCGGAGATGTATTTGTACGGTGCGATTGCGGAGAGTACATGGTTTGAAAATGACATCACCCCTGCCATGTTCCGCTCGGAATTGCAAAAACACAGCGGTGATGTGACCGTCTTTATCAACTCGCCGGGCGGCGATGTGTTTGCTGCCAGTCAGATCTATACCATGCTCCGAAATCATCCGGGCAAGGTTACGG
>FR899087.1:10361-24542 GCA_000437255.1 Ruminococcus sp. CAG:403 | reverse complement strand
CGGCTTCTGTGGTGGCGATGGCTGGAGAAGAAACCTTGATTTCACCGACCGGAATGCTGATGTGTCACAATCCGATGACCTGTGCCATGGGCGACAAGGCAGATATGGAGAAAGCAATTGCACTTCTGGATGAAGTCAAGGAATCCATTATCAATGCTTATGCAGAAAAATCGCATCTCAGCCGCAATAAGATCGCAAGGCTGATGGATGAAGAAACGTGGATGAATGCAGAAAAAGCATTGCAGCTGGGATTTGTAGACGGCATTCTCTTTTCTAAAAAGAATCCGTTTGTGCCAGAAGAAGAACCCGAAAAAAAAGATCCAGATGAAGAAACAGAGGAATCTCCTGAAGAAGATCCGGATGAGAAAAAGAAGGAAAGCACAGCATCCATGCTGTACACACCATCCAAAACGCTGGATTCTTTTCTGCAGAAGATTTCTGCAACTGCATCCAAAGGCACGCCGATCAACCAATTGGACAAGCGGCTGGAGCTTTTGAAATATTAAAAATACAGGAGGACTGATACTATGACAATTCAGGAACTGAGAGAAAAAAGAAGCAAGGCATGGGATACTGCCCGTGACTTTTTGGATTCCAAGCGAAATGAAAGCGGTCTGCTTTCGGAAGAGGACAGCAAGACATACGATGCCATGGAGCAGCAGATCGTGGCATACGGCAAGGAAATCCAGCGGCTGGAACGACAGGCTCAGATTGAAGCAGAGATGAACAAGCCCACTTCTACGCCGATTCAGAACAAGCCGAACGCCTCCATTCACGGCGATACCAAGACAGGGATTGCATCTGATGCATATCGTACTGCTTTTTGGAACAGCATTCGCAACCGCAATTTTTACGATGTCCGAAACGACCTGCAGGTTGGTACAGATACTGAGGGCGGCTATCTTGTGCCGGATGAATTTGAACGAAAACTGGTAGAAGCCCTGACCGAAGAAAACATTTTCCGGCAGCTGGCAACCGTTATCAAAACTTCCTCCGGTGATCGAAAGATTCCCATCGTTACTTCTAAGGGCGAAGCTGCCTGGATGGATGAGGAGGACGCATATAAGCTGTCTGACGATACCTTTGGACAGGCTTCCCTTGGTGCGTACAAGGTCGGTACGGCAATTAAGATCTCTGAGGAACTGCTGAATGATGCTGCTTTTGACCTGCCGTCTTACATTGCAAAGGAATTTGCAAGAAGAATCGGTGCAAAGGAAGAAGAGGCTTTCTTCATTGGTGACGGCAAGGGCAAGCCGACCGGTATCTTCGCTGCAACGGGCGGTGCAGAAAGCGGGGCAACAACCAGCACTGCAAATATCACTTTCGATGATGTTCTGGAACTGTTCTATTCTCTGAGAAGCCCGTATCGGAAGAAAGCTGCATGGGTACTGAATGATTCCACAGTAAAGGCACTTCGTAAGCTGAAGGACAGCACTGGCAATTACATCTGGAATCCGTCTGTACAAGCTGGCGTTCCGGATACCATTCTCAATCGTCCATACTACACTTCCAGCTATGTGCCGGAAATCAAGGCAGGTGCAAAGTGTCTTGCTTTCGGCGATTTCAGCTATTATTGGATCGGCGACCGTCAGGGACGCTCCTTTAAGCGACTGAATGAGGTATTTGCAATGAATGGTCAGGTTGGATTCCTCGCCTCTCAGCGTGTCGATGGCAGACTGATTCTGACCGAAGCCGTAAAGACGCTTGGCATGAAAGCGTAATCAGAGAAAGGGGTTGGAGTGGGTGGTAACTTTACAGGAAGTCAAGCAGTATCTGCGGATTGATTTTGAAGATGATGATACATTGCTTCTCTCCCTTATTTCAACTGCAAAACAGCTGGTAATGGATGTGGGAAGAATGGACGAGGAACGCTTTTCAGAAAACGAAGATGTGGTACGAACAGCAATGCTCTACACGGTTTCTTATCTCTATGAAAACCGCAATACTGCAGACTTTTCCAAGCTGACATTAACGCTTCGTGCCATGCTGTTTGCACAGCGAGAGGATGTGATTTGATGGAAATTGGAACACTGAATCAGAGAATCGCCTTTCTGGAAAATCGTGTTGTTACCGATGAAATCGGCAATCACACCGCCATGTGGGACGAAGCTTTTTCCTGCTGGGCAAAAGTGACTTTGAAAGCTTCTGCGGAGCATACGGACGCTGGTGTGACCAAAGAAACACAAACACTGGAATTCCTCATTCGGCAAAGTCAGCACTGGATGCCGTCTGTAACAGGCAATCGAATCTTGTTTCAGGGAAACATTTATGACATCACCGGTATTACACCGGATTATCTGCACAAGGATTATCTGAAAATTACTGCAGAAGTCAGAAAGGCAGGACAAAATGACCAGTATTGACAATCTTGCAGAGGAAATTATGCAGGGCTTGCAGGAATATGCAGACCTTGCGGATACTGCCATGAAAAAGGCTGTCCGGAAAACCGCCACGCAAGTGAAAAACGAGATCTCCGCCAATGCTCCGAAGGACACCGGAAAATATGCAAAAAGCTGGGCAACGAAAAAGACTGGTGAAAACAGTCACTCTTTGGAGATGACTGTCCACAGTAAGAATCGTTACCAACTGGCACATTTATTGGAGAAAGGCCATGCCAAGCGTGGCGGTGGTCGGGTATCCGGCAAGCCGCACATTGCTCCTGCGGAAGAAAACGGTGTGCAGTTGCTGGAGCATTTAATTGAGGAGGCGTTGTCATGACCTACGAAAAAATCGCAGAAATGATGGAGGAAATGGGACTGCCTTTCGCCTACCATCATTTTGCCGAGGGCGAAAGCCCTGCACCGCCTTTTTTGCTGTTTTTATCTCCCGGAGAAAATACATTTTCAGCGGATAATTTGGCATATTTTAGTTGCAAGCAACTGGACATTGAATTGTACACAGACAAAAAGCAACCGGAATTGGAAGAACAGGTGGAGTCAGTGCTTTCCCAGCACGAGATTTATTATACAAAAACAGAAACATTCATTGATTCGGAAGAATTGTATGAAGTACTCTATGAGATGGAGGTTTGATCTATATGGCAATGGAGAAAAACAAGGTAAAGTTCGGTCTGAACAAAGTTCACTATGCAAAAATCACCTCTTATGATGAAGAAGGTGTGCCGACTTTTGCAAAACCGGTTCGCATTCCCGGTGCAGTGTCGCTGTCTATCGATGCAGAAGGTGAAGCATCCAATTTTTACGCTGATGATGGTGTGTACTATGTGATCAACAATAACTCTGGTTACACCGGCGATCTTGAAATCGCATTGGTTCCGCTTGAGTTTGCGACAGACATTCTCGGTGAGAAACTGGATGAAAAGGGCGTTCTCACGGAAACCAATACCGCAGAAGTATCGCAGTTTGCCCTGTTGTTTGAATTCAGCGGCGATAAGAATAAAATTCGGCACTGTCTGTTCTGCTGCTCTGCCTCTCGTCCGGCAACAGAATCCAGCACCATTGAGGACGAAAAGGAAGTTAAAACAGAAACGCTGTCTTTGACCGCAACGGCGTTGAACAGTGGTTTGGTAAAAACTAAAACCTGTGAGAAAACGGATGCCGAGGTCTATGAGAATTGGTACAAGGCGGTATATATGCCCAATCTGGCTGCCGCTGTACAGAGTGGTAAAGCATTCGCAGCATCTGTGAAAGCGTAAGGAGGTGGCAGTATGGCAATTCAGAAGAACATCACCATTGATGGTATTGATGTGCCGTTTAAGGCAAGTGCGGCAGTCCCCAGACTGTATCGTCTGAAATTTCGCAGAGATATTTATCAGGATTTTGCAGCACTGCAAAAGTCTGTGGGAGAAAATACAGAGGAATCCTCCGCACTGGACATTGAAAGCCTTGAGGTATTTGAGAACATCGCCTACATCATGGCAAAACACGCCGATGCAGCCATTCCGGCATCACCGGACGAGTGGCTGGAGCAGTTTAACACGTTCAGCATCTATGAGATCTTGCCGCAGCTGATCGACCTCTGGGGTTTGAACATAGAAACACAGGTCAAGTCTAAAAAAAACATCGCCCGATTGACCGACCGATGACCACACCGCTGTTTTTGTTGCGGTGCGTTCAGCTTGGTTTGTCAATGGGCGATTTGGATTTTTTGACCATTGGTCTGGTGAATGATATGTTCACCGAACGGGAGAATGATGAGTGTCATTATAATGTGCTGGCGGATCAGAAGGATTTTGATGCGTTTTAAGCATTCTCCTCTGATGCAATGATGGCTTCGATATTTCTTCCGCCATAAAAAATTCGATAGATCATAACAGCAGCATCCTGTGAATTGACTTCATAAAAGACCTCATAATTACCTACTGCATAATGGCGAACATTTCTGCTTTTCCATGGCTCCCATTCTACACGAACATATCGTTCAGGCATTTCATTCAGAGAACGAATGCTTTCTCGGATTCGGTTGACAAGTTTTGCAGCAATTTGCGGTTCTTTCCGGTTCCTTGCAAGATACCGATAAATTGCTTTTAGATCTTCTTTCGCAAGAGGGGTATACATGACACGATATTTCATATGCCAAATTCCTCGTGTAATTCTGCATCCACTTCATCTGCCGAATAAGCTCTGCTGCTTTTTAAGGATTCCAATCCCTTCATCAATTCTGCGTCCATTTCTGCCTGCGACATTCCGCCGATTGCAGTTGGAGCAAAAGCAGGGATTCTGGATGCAAAAGGCATCCCATTTTCTAAAACGATTTGGCTATACAGCATTTGAATTGCACTGGAAGGAGAAATTCCCAGTTGAGAAAGAATCGCTTCTGCGTGTTCTTTCAATCCCGTATCAATACGAGCATAGACAGCGGTTGTATTTGCCATAAGACCACACTCCTTTTTTCTTTTATTATACCACACACTGCTGACAATTGCAAGCGTTTGCAAGCAATTATTTTAGAACTGAGGTGAAATTTATGGCAAACCGCATCAAAGGCATCACCGTAGAAATCGGCGGCGATACCACCAAGCTGTCAAAAGCACTGGAAGGTGTCAACAAGGACATCAAGGGTACGCAGACACAGCTGAAAGATGTCCAGAAACTGCTGAAACTCGATCCTTCCAACACGGAACTGCTCTCGCAGAAGCATAAGCTCCTCGCCGATGCGGTGACAGCTACCAAAGAAAAGCTGGAAGTACTGAAAACCGCTGCAGAACAGGCAAACACCGCTCTTGCAAACGGCGAAATTTCCCAGCAGCAGTATGATGCACTACAGCGTGAAATCATCGAAACCGAAAACGAACTGAAACGCCTGACCACAGAAGCAAACAATTCTCACACCGCCTTGGAAAAGATGGGCATTCTGGGAGAAACGCTGCAGTCGGCCGGGGACAAAATTTCCGGTGTGGGACAAAAGCTGCTGCCGGTCACCGCTGGTGTCACAGCTCTGGGAACCATTGCCGTGAAAACTGGTGCGGATTTCGATTCCGCCATGTCAAAGGTGGCAGCGGTGTCTGGTGCGACCGGTTCAGAGATGGATGCTCTCCGGGAAAAAGCACGTGAAATGGGCAGCAAAACAAAATTTTCAGCGAGTGAAGCTGCCGAAGCCATGAATTATATGGCGATGGCAGGATGGAAAACCAATGATATGCTCAGCGGTATCGAAGGCATTATGAATCTTGCTGCCGCTTCCGGTGAGGACTTGGCATCTACTTCGGACATTGTCACAGACGCTCTGACTGCCTTTGGTTTGTCTGCTTCGGACAGCGGACACTTTGCGGATATTCTGGCGGCTGCAAGTTCCAATGCCAATACCAACGTCAGCATGATGGGCGAAACTTTCAAGTATGCCGCTCCGGTATTGGGTTCTCTGGGATACTCAGCTGAGGATTCTGCCATTGCCATCGGTTTGATGGCGAATGCTGGTATCAAATCCTCACAGGCTGGTACAGCACTGCGTTCCGCTATCACCAATCTGGCAAAGCCAACAGACACGGTAGCATCTGCCATGGAACAGTACGGCATTTCTCTGACGGATAGTTCCGGCAAGATGTACTCTTTACGAGAACTCATGGAACAACTCCGTCAGAAATTGGGCGGACTTTCTGAGGCAGAACAGGCACAGGCTGCTGCCTCACTGTTTGGCAAAGAGGCAATGTCTGGTATGCTGGCAATCATCAACGGTTCTCCGGCGGATTTTGAAAAACTGTCCAATGCCATTGACACCTGTTCGGATACAGTAGACGGCTACAATGGCACAACTGAAAAAATGGCGGCAGTCATGCAGGATAACCTTGCCGGACAAGTGACCATCTTGAAGTCCCAGCTGGAAGAACTGGCAATCAGTTTTAGTGATATTCTGATGCCTACCATTCGCTCTATTGTTTCCCGCATTCAGGAATTGGTGGACAAGCTGAACCAATTAGACCCGCAGACCAAAGAAACCATTGCGAAAATTGCACTGGTGGCTGCTGCTCTGGGTCCGATGCTGGTGGTACTGGGAAAGACCATCTCCAGCGTGGGAACAGTCTTTTCCGCAGTATCCAAACTGCCTGCACTTTTCTCGGCTGTGCAAAGTGGCATTGGTGCCATTACCGGAGCGTTGGGTGTGTCATTAGGTCCGCTGCTTGCCATTATCGCAGCTGTTGCCGCTTTGGTGGCTGCCTTTGTGCATCTCTGGAAAACCAATGACGAATTCAAAAGCAACATCATCGCCATCTGGGAACAAATCAAAAGCACCTTTACCGGATTGACACAGGGCATCACTGACCGGCTAAATGCTCTGGGATTCGACTTTGAGAGTTTCACCGATGTGCTGAAAGCAGCGTGGGACGGGCTGTGCAATCTGTTGGCTCCTATTTTTGAAGGCGTTTTTCAGAATATCTCTAATATTTTCTCTGGATTTGCAGATATTCTCTTAAATTCACTTGATGTACTGATCGGTCTGTTCACTGGTGACTGGGAGCAATGCTGGGACGGCATCAAGGGGATTTTTACGTCTATCTGGAATTTCGTTGTCAACTCGTTCCGCAATATCATGAATACCCTGAAAGGCATTGCAGATGTGGTGCTGGGGTGGTTCGGAACAAGCTGGAACGAAGTATGGACATCCATCAAAACATTTTTCGTGGACACATGGAACAGCATTGCTTCCTTCTTCACGGGAATCGTTACCGGAATCCGGGACTTTTTCGTCAACACCTGGACGTCTATTTCCAATACCTTCACCACCATTGTCACTGCCATTCAGACGGTGGCAACGACCGTATTTACAGCGATTCGGGATTTCTTCACTGCCATCTGGACAGGAATCTACAACTTTTTCAGTACGATTTTCAATGCCATTTACAATGTGGTTTCTACGGTATTTCAGGCAATTTATAACGTGATTACGACCGTTTGGAATGCCATTTACACTACCTTAGAACCGCTGATCACGGCATTTGGTTATCTGTTTCAGACGATTTTTGAAGCCATTCAGATTATTGTAGGCAGAGTGATGGACTGGATCTCGGAGAAGATCAGTGCCATTTGGAATGCGATCGTGGCGTTTTTAACGCCCATTTTAGAGGGCATCCGAACGACCTTTGAAACCATCTGGAATGCCATCTCCAATACAATCTCCACGGTCTTGACAGCGATTCAAGATGTGGTGACTACGGTTTGGAATGCCGTATCTGGTTTCATTTCGTCTGTTTTGTCTGCGATCTGGAATGTGGTTTCTTCCATCTGGAACAGCATCTCCGGAACGATTTCCAGTGTGATGAATGCCATTTTTTCTGTGGTATCGTCTATCTGGAATCAGATTTCTTCTGCGGTTTCCAATGTTCTGAACGCCATCCAATCGGTGGTATCTTCTGTCTGGAACAGCATCAAGAGCATCATTTCCAACGTGATGCAGAGCATTTCTTCTACGGTGTCCAGCATCTGGGACAACATCCGTTCTGCGGTTTCCGACAAAATCAGCGGCATCAAGTCCACCATTCAGAATGGATTCGATGCCGCTGTGGGATATATCAAGGGACTGGCTTCCGATGCCTGGAACTGGGGACGGGACATCATTCAGGGAATCATTGACGGCATTCAGAGTGCCATCGGCTGGCTGGCGGACTGTGTCACCAATGTTGCCGATACCATTCGGGATTTCCTGCACTTCTCCGTCCCGGACAAAGGACCGCTGACAGACTACGAGAGTTGGATGCCGGACTTTATGAAAGGGCTGGCAGACGGCATCGACAAGAGCAAGAAGTATGTGGAAAAAGCAGTCGGCAGTGTGGCTGAGGCAATGCAGCTGACTATGGATTCTGATTTGAATTACAGCTTGCATGGAATCTCCGGAGCAATGCTGCCCGACAGTTCCGGTGGAACGGTAAACAATTATTACAATACCGACAACCGGAAGACAGTGAATCAGACGAATCAATCGCCGAAGGCACTGTCACGGTTGGAGATTTATCGGTTGACACGGAATGCGTTGAATGTGTAAATGGTTACAGTCCCGCTCTGACATAATATAATCTATCGGATATTGTTTTTGCGATCTCCATACTGTTCTCATCAAACCCCAATTTTTCAGACTTTTCGGCGACATCTTCTGGGGTAGTACCGTCAGTAACTAAATAACCCCTTGCCGTATGAAAAAATGCACCTTTGTATATGAATACCGTATGCTCATCATAAAACGCAACCCAATAGAACTCATTTTCTGTACATTCTTTGATGATAGAGGAATCATATGGTATGTCTTTATCATTGGCATCAATGTAATAAGTATCTTCTTTTGAAAAGTTTTGATTATTGTAGTTTTCCAAAAAGTATTCGCCGACTTCAATTGCCGTCTTTTCTTCATCAGAATATTCTATTTCTGAAGTTATAGCGTTTGAGCCGATAGCGTTTTCATAAAAGTTTTCCTCAATATTGCAACCACATAGCGATATTACTGAGAATAGCAAAATAATCAATATAAGACGTTTCATAAATATCCTGCACTTTCATAATTTTATTTGTGATATAATTATCTCTTTTGCCATTTATTATACCACACTCCACAAGAAAAAACAAGGAGGCATCCCATGTATTTCACACTCATCCTCGAAAACGAATCTGGCGAACAAGTGAATCTGTCCACCACCGCCAACCAATACATGACCTCCAAAATCGAAGGTCTGAATCCGCCTGCCGGAACGATTTCCACTTCTTCTTACGCAGGCATGAACGGCAGCTATCTCAACAACGCTTTCATTGAAAAACGAAACGTAGTCATTTCCTTTGCCATGCGTGGCATTGGGATCGAGAAACGGCGGCATCAGCTGTATCATGTGGTCAAGCCGTCCCGATACATCAAGATCTGGTACAAGACGGCGAACATCGATGTCTATGCCGATGGGTATGTAGAAACCTGCGAGGTGTCAAATTTCGAGCAGCAGATCAGCGGGCAGATCTCCATTCTCTGTCCGGATATTTACTGGTACAGCCGGGATATTTTCTATGCCTATTACAGCGGCATCACCGGAGCATTTCACTTTCCCTTTCCAGAGAGCGATGCTCCGTTTCCTTTGGGTGTGTATTCCAACAGTGATGCCTTATCCATTACCAATGACGGAGATGAAACCGGATTCACACTGCGAATTGAGGCATTGCCCAGCGACATTCCGCAGGAAGTGGTGGCAGTGACTCCGACCATCTACAATGAAAACGGCGAATATCTGCAAATCAAAGGTGATATTCTGACCGGCGATGTCATTACGGTTACCACGAAAACCGGAAACAAGACTGTTACGCTGACACGCAATGGCGTAGACAGCAACATCCTGAACCGGCTGGTTTCCGGTTCGACTTGGCTGACCTTGAAGGAAGGCACAAATATCTTTCGGGTTGAGGCAGTTCGTGGTGTAAAAAAGCTGCGAGTGACATTGATGCACCGCAATTCTTATCTGGGGGTATAGCTATGCAGTTGGAAATTTACAGCTTGACGGCTCTGAAAGACCAGATCTCTGTGTCACTGGAAGCCATCTGCGACAGTTATTCTTCGCTCTTATGGGACATTGAGTTCTACCAGTGCGGCTGTTTTGAGGTGTATATCGCTGCCAGTCCCCAGAATGTATCCATCTTTCAGCGTGGCAGAATTGTGGCAAGGAGCGATGATGCACAGCACTTCGGCATCATTGAATCTTTGCAATTGGAAACCGATGCTGAAAAGGGCGATTACCTGACAGTCACCGGACGGTTTCTTGCCTGCCTGCTGGAACGAAGAATCATCTATCCCACCATCACCGCAAACGGCAGCTATGAGGACATTGTCCGCAAGGTGTTGTCCCGCAATGTCATTTCTGCCGGAATCCGCAATCTGCCCGGTTTTTCCATGGGGACGGTTTCCGGTGACTGCTGGCAGAAAACCGCACGCATGCAGGTCAGCTATGACAATATTCTGGAATGGCTGTACAGCCTTTGTGAAACCATCGGCGGTTCGGCAAATGTGCGGCTGGATGGAAACGCACTGAAATGCGACCTGTTTTCCGGAACAGACCGCAGTTTGTTGCAGGACGACAATCCTCATATCGTATTCTCTGATGCGTACAACAATCTGCTGTCGTTTTCCTATGCAGCAGACGATGCGGTGCAGAAAAACTTTGCCTATGTGCTGGGCTGTGGCGAGGGCAATGCCAGAAAACGTACGACCTTCTGTTCCGGTGCAGAGCCGACCTACCTTGACCGCTATGAGGTCTATGTAGACGAGCGAAACACCGCACAGGAAGAGGATGTGACCGATGCGGAATATTTAGAAATTTTGAAAAGCAGCGGTGCAGAACATCTGGTACAGCCGAAAACGGCATCGGAATCCGCCATCGCTGCTTTTTCCACCCAGTATCAGTACAACAAGGATTACTTTGTGGGCGACTATGTAACTGTGGAGCAGAGAAGATTTGGCTTGATTCAACCTCGAATCCAACTGATCGGCATGGTGGAGAGTTTCGACCAGAACGGCAGAAGTCTGACCCCGACTTTCAAAGAAACGGAGTGATATTCATATGTCTTTTTCCTATGGATTTTTTAACGCACAAAACCTTGACCGGGTGTATACCGCAGAGGATTTTACCGCATATCTGTCCAGCCTGATCTGCAACGGGATTCTGGATACGTACCGGCAGTGCTTTGCACCAACGGTCAAAAATTTATCCGTTACATTCGGCACAGGCAAGGCGTGGATCAACGGGCATTATCTCATCAGTGATACGCTGCATACGGTTGATTGTGCTTCTTATGTAGATGAATCGCTGGATCGCTATGTGGTCATTGCCCTGTTCTGTGACCTTTCCACACGAACCTGCGGTCTTCGCATTCAGCCTGGAATCGCTGCCACCGAACCCGTCATTCCTTCGTTCACCAACAATAATGTGACCACCTATTTGACCTTGGCAGCAGTTCGACTGCGAGCCGGAGCAACAGAATTGACAGCAGAAGATGTGATTGATTATCGGGAGGATGAAAGCAAATGCGGATACTGCAAGTGTATTCTTGGTAAGTGCAGAGTAACAGAGATGCTCTCGAAAATGACAGAGAATCAAGCATCTCTGGACGAACTGCAAAAGCGACTGGATGCGATGAACAGTCAGATTTCCGAACTGCAAACCAAGGTGGATGACTTGACCGCAGGCGAAATCCTAGCGACCGGACAGTGCGGCGAAAACATCTACTATGTTCTCTACGACAACGGCAAACTGCTGCTGCGTGGAACGGGTGCAACATACGACTATACTTCTCATGATTCTGTGTTTGATCAAAACGATCAGATCAAGGAAATCGTGCTCAGCAATGGCATTACTGGTCTGGGTGACCGTTTGTTTTATCATTGTGCCAATGCGAAAACGGTATCTCTGCCGGCTACACTGACCAGCATTGGGGATGCCGCTTTTGCACAGGAAGATGCCGTAAGCAACTATACTGCTGGTCTGACTTCCGTTACGATTCCGCAGGCGGTTACTACGATCCAGTCATATGCCTTTTATCACACTGCCATTGCAGAAGTCACTGTGCCTGCTAACGTGAAAACATGGGGAAAGTATGTTTTCAGTAACTGCACAAAGCTGAAGATTGCCCGTGTTGCGTGCAGTTCCATTGGCTCTTTTGCATTTTCAAAATGTACAGCATTGTCCAACCTTACGATTTCAGCAAATTGCAAGACATTTGGAGAGAATATGCTGACGTATTGCGAAAGTCTAAAAATCATCACTTACGAGGGCATGATTGCTCAGTGGAACGCCATCACCAAACCGACCAACTGGATGTCCTCCGGAAAGCATTATTACAACGACTATCTGCAAAAAATCCAGTGTACAGACGGCTATTTGGAATATGATCCTGAAAATAATGTGTGGAACGAGGTGAAAAACGGATGATGAAATTTTTAGTGAAACAGCAAAAAATCGAAGCACTGGAGCGAGAGGTCATTGCCTCTGACCAGATCGCATTTGTTTCGGTGAAGTTCGTGTTCGATGGGGCTTGGAAAACGCTGCACAAGGTGGTGCAGTTCACCCAGTGCGAAGAAACATACAACTTGGTGCTTGGCATAGATGGAACAACCTGTTTGCTGCCTGCCGAACTGCATCCCGGTGCGGTGAAGATGAGTTTGTTTGGCTACGATGCGGAAAGCGATACTACGGTTCGAGCGACCACGGTTCCTGTCACACTGCATATTCGACCATCTGGTTTTGTTGCAGATGGGGATACGCCAATTCCGCCGACTCCGGATCTGTATACGCAGCTTTTGAAAAAACTGGACGAAAAGGCTGCTGGACTTCAAAATGGAAAAGATGGATTTTCTCCAAAAGTAAGGGCGGAGCAAATGAAGTCTGGTGTTGTAATTACCATTGTCGATGCCGATGGTGAAACTTCTGCAACGCTTCATAATGGTGCAAATGGAGAAAAAGGTACAGACGGTAAATCTGCATATCAAATCGCAGTAGAACAAGGTTATCAAGGCTCTGAATCAGACTGGCTCTCTTCCTTGAAAGGCGATAAAGGTGAAAAAGGCAATACAGGAGCCAAAGGAAATCCCGGTCAAGATGGTGCGGAGGGAAAATCAGCATATGCAATTGCAGTGGAGCATGGCTACGAAGACTCCGAGGAAAAATGGCTTTTATCCTTGAAAGGTGAAAAAGGTGATCCCGGAGATAGAGGGCTGCAGGGTGTTCCCGGAGAAAAAGGTGAAAAGGGAGATGCTGGCGTAGCTGGTAAAGACGGCTTTTCCCCAATTGCGAATGTTGTGAAGGATGGCAGTGTTATCACAATCACCATTACAGATAAAAATGGTACAACTACAGTGACATTAACAGAGGGTGCAGCAGTAGACCTTACACCATATGCCAAGGTCAACTATGTGGATGAAAAAGTGCAGGAATTGTCCGACAGTCTGACGTACACCTTGCAGGAGCATACACTTTCCATCACGCATCTGGAAGATAAATCGCATACCCACGAAAATCAATCCGCATTGGATCAGATCACTGCCGATAAAATCGCACAATGGGATGGTTTCGGCACACAAATCAATGGGCTTAGCACAAAGGTTACAGTCTATTCGGAAAAGACAGAACGCACTCTGGAGAGCCTGCAAAAGCAAATCGACAACCTGACAAACGACAGAAATTACACTATTCTGTTTCAGTCCGGACAGGATGCCGTTTCGACCTATGCATCGAATCTCAGCATGATTCTGGACAGCAGGTATCAGACAATGACAGATTTTCTGGCTGCCTATCCGCAGTTTTGCAGTGCAGCAAATGATTTTGTACTATCCTATTCACAAGAGTGCTTCAACTGGGATAAGTCGGTCTTGACCGTTTGTACAAAACCCCTGTCTCTAACGAAAAATGCGGAAATCGTGATGTCCTATCAGTCGGGTTCCAGCGAAGCCGGAAGCCTGTATCTAGTGCCGAAACCGCAGAAGATTGACATTCCCACTGGCGTGTATGTAAACACAGAGATTGATGCAAATCGTGCGGTTTCTCTGGATTTCCACTGGCTGCAGTCGGATACCTTTATCACCACCATCACAGAATGCACCGGCATTTCTGACGGCGAATATTACCTTGCCTGGGTGGGCAGAAGCAACAATTCTCATCCGAAAATCCGATTCCTGAAAGTACTGGAGGGTTAAAAATATGATGAAAGATACCATTTGCGTGGCTGTCGGCTTGGTCGGCGGCTTTTTTACTGCCATTTTTGGCGGCTG
>FR899087.1:0-10318 GCA_000437255.1 Ruminococcus sp. CAG:403 | reverse complement strand
GGTGACACTGGTCGTCTTTATGGCAATCGACTTTTTCACCGGCATCATCACCGCCATGATGAAAAAATCCAAACACACGGAAAGCGGCGGACTTTCCTCTAAAGCCGGCTGGTTCGGTCTGGCGAAAAAGGTCTGCACTTTAATGCTGATCGTCGTTGCAGTTCGGATGGATATTCTGCTGAATACCAACTACATCCGGGATGCTGTTTGCATCAGCTTTTGCCTGAACGAACTGCTTTCCATCGTGGAAAATACATCGCTCATGGGGATCCCATATCCGCCCGCAATCAAAAAAGCAATTGATGTTCTGCAAACGAAAATCGGCAGAACCGAAGAAACGACCGACAAGGAGGATAAATAATATGACTATTTTAAGACCTGATACATCAACTACTCTGAATGGAGTGAGAATCAACGAGTATTTACTCACCAAACATAATCCCAACCGCATTGATATGCCCTCTGTTTCCATGGCAGGGAAAATTATTGGTGTGACTGTTCACAACACAGACTGGATCACCGTAGCAAGCGGCACGACCCCTGCGGAACAGTACACAAGGGCAACCGTCAATAACAATATGAAGGACGTGCGTGTCCACTATTATGTTGACAATATCTGTGCATGGCAGAATCTGCCCCACAGCCTGAGCGGCTGGCACGCCGCTGATGGCAGTGGTAATGGAAATCGCAGAACCATTGCTATCGAGTGCATTATGTCCTCTGCGTATAATTCTACAGATAAGAAGTCGGAGGACAACTGTGCGAAACTTGCCGCAGCGTTATTAAAACAGTATGGATTGGACATCAACCATCTCTACACGCATACCCACTGGCTGAATGTTCGTGACGGACGAAACGGAACGATTGACCAGTTGAACACCATGTACAATCGGTACAAGATGTGTCCGGCATACATTTTGCCGCATTGGGCGGAGTTCAAGAAAAAGGTACAGTCTTATTTGAATGCCGGAACTTCCACTATTTCTGCACCTTCTACAAAGCAGCTTTACCGGGTGAGAAAGTCTTGGGCAGATGCAAAGTCGCAGCTGGGTGCGTATGCTTCTCTTGAAAATGCGAAGAAAGCCTGCAAAACTGGATATTCTGTATTTGATGCCAACGGAAATGTGGTCTACACCAATGGCAGCAAGTTCACCAAAGGACAGAAGGTTGCCATTCGTGCCAACACGCCTCTGTTCGCCAGTGCAGAAACTACATCTGTAACCAGAAGAATCAGCGGCACTTACTATCTCTATGACGGCATTGCCTGCAAGAACGGTCGTTATCGGATCACCACAAAGCCGGCGTTCTGCGGAAAGACACCGGTGGGACAGTGTGTGACTGGTTATGTTTCTTGGGATAATTTTAAATGATATGATTTTGAATCCAATTGGCTATTGTTTTCTAGCGAGTTCGGAATCTAGTTTAGAAACATACCATCTAAGTATATCGTTTATGATTGGCTTATAAGCAAAACATTGTGGCATCTTAGTGAAATGAGACGACTTACATCCACCTTGGCAAATTGGCAGATATACGCACGTTTTACATTTATCATCCAATTCATTACTAGTCCAAAAATCATAGTGTTCTCTATCGGATATTCCATTCCACACGTCACCTAATATCTGCTTGAATGTTTCACAGCACTTTACTATTTTACCATCAGCTAGAATTGCATAACTATATTTATTACAGGATTTACACTGATGCTTACGATATTTTAGTCTCGCAACATTAATAATGGTATTCATATTGTAATTAACTAGCATATCGAATAATTTTATAAGATTATTATCAGCTAGCGTTTTGGTACGAAATGCATTAGGATCATCTTCATTAAGTGCATCCCATAATGGATAAATATAATATCCTACTTTTTCGTACCCACTGAGTTCACTATGTAAGAATTCGATGAGCTTTTTCAAGCTTATGAAATTACTAGTATCATAATTCATTCTTATAGAAACAAATATATCATTTTCAGCAAGTAATTTTATATTTGAAATTACGTTCCAAAAATTATAAAGCTTTGGATTAAAATATCGCTTTGCCTTGTCATAATACTCATCATATCCATCAAGAGTGATTTGTATAGCAGACAGTTTCCATTTTGACTTCATTTTCTCAACTATATCTCTTGATATAAGACTTCCATTGCTAATCATAGCACTTTGATATGTGCATTTTTTCTCTGTACAAATCTTTATTAGATGCTCAGATATGAAATCTATGATTTTTGTATTTAACAATGGCTCACCACCAAACCACTCTATTTCAAGTCTGTCGCCACATTCCAATAGTTTTTCTATAAATCCAACTAATGCACTCGCCGTATTAGTTGACATAGTGATATTCTTCACACCATTTTCAAAACAATAATAGCATTGAGCATTGCAACCAGAGGTTGTCCAAATTCTAAAGTGCTTAGTCTTTTCATTATTGATGCCAATTTTTCTGTCAGAATTTATTTTTTCTATTTCGTTGTAATCTATAGGAATAAGTAAGCCTTTTTTAACAAGAACATCAATTTCTTCATCTGAAAGCGTGTTCATTTCATAATGTTTCATTGTAGCAGCATCAAATTTTCCAATAGCACCTGTAAGTCCATTAAAAACGATGGTTTCATCATTTTTAAATGGTACAAATATATTATATGCAGACTTTTTATATTGTTTCAAATAAATCACCTCTATATAAAAATCAGTCTTGCTTAGATAAATTAAGATGCAAAAGCATCAACATTTAACATAGCAAGACCGATCAGATTTAAAAATTCGTCTCAGTTATCGCAACCCTGACATCCAAGATTTGAACCGTCGCAATCGTCATCGCAAGAACAAAGCATAGAATTTGTTGCATCAATATCCTCATAAAACAGCATTTATTTTCACCTCTTTAGCAAGAACACCTTAATAAAATTATTTTACCAACAAGTCTGCTGTGAAACAGTTTAGGGTAGATAATCTAAAATTAGTAAAGCGTTGCTTTTAACTAAAAATAAAATGTGTGTTTATTGATATACCTGATATGACGTGCAATCGCAAACATTTTCACAAGATGTTTCAGTGGTTGCGTTTGCAACTTCGATTTCCTCGTAAAATTTCATAGTCTTCCCTCCTTTCCAAATCAAGCACTTGTTTAACCCTGACTTGCTTGAATGATATTTAAAAAAGCAATTTTTAATATTTATTGCTTTTATAAATCTTAATTTCCGCATTTATTTGCTTAATTGCATCAATAAACGCAGTAAATGGGTGACAAATACAAGTTGATATTGCTTGACTCATTGTATATTTACTAGAACCAATTGCTGCCATAAAAAATGTGAGTATAAGCATTGGTACAAGCAAAGCTAACCTAAAAACAAACCATACAACCGCTTTTATAATTCCCCAAATCAAATTGAATAGATTTTCATGTTCCACCCCACATCACCTTCTTTTAGTTAATAATGCTAAAAATTCGTTATTTTCTTCTCTTTAATTGAATAGTACCACAAAAAAAAAAACAGTGATAAGAATGTGAAAATTAGGTGAAACTTTAGGAACACGATACTTATAGATTGAATTATTTGTACTCAAATTGCAGTTTTTTCTCCATAGGAACTTAGAAGGAGGTATTTTCTATGACACAAAGTCAAAAAGAAATCATTTCACAAATGCTTGCTGCTGGAGAAAAGACAGCTAAAATTGCAGAATCCCTCGGTATCTCTCCCAATACAATCAAATCTTATCTCCGAAGAAAAAAACAGAACAGCTGTCCGAATTGCGGAAAGCCCTTGATACAGCTGCCCCATAAAAGACAGAAAAAATTCTGTTCCGGTCGCTGTCGATCTGCTTGGTGGCGAAAACAAAACCTTGCCGCCGGAATGCTGGATTATACTTGTGTAAAATGCGGCTCTACTTTTAAAGCCTATCCCAGCCAGCACAGAAAATACTGTACGATTGCCTGTTATCGGGAAAGGAATCAACATGACGACCAGTAAGCTGCAGCAAATTGCTGCCTATCGAATCGCAGTTTCTCTATTCCGTCAGCTTTGGAAAAATGGTACGATTTCAGAGTCCGAGTATCGAAAATGTGAGCGAAAAATCGCTGAACGGTGCAACATTCCAGACAAGAGTATTTATCGGGAAATCGCTTGATTTTTTGCCGGATAAGAGCGATGATAGAGGGACAAAGGAGGCGTATTTATGGAACGTGTTGTTGAACAAGTCGTATTTCCGGAAAAATTTCCGAGGATGCAGAATGTTGCAGCTTATGCCAGAGTGTCCAGCGGAAAGGATGCGATGCTCCATTCTCTGTCGGCACAGGTCAGTTATTACAGCCGTATGATCCAGCAGCACCCCGGATGGAAATACTGTGGTGTTTATGCAGACGAGGCAATCACTGGTACAAAAGATTCCAGAGAACAATTTCAAAAGTTGTTGGAACGCTGCCGAAATGGCGAGATTGATTTGATTCTTACAAAATCAGTTTCCCGTTTTGCAAGAAACACCATCACACTATTGGAAACGGTGCGGGAATTGAAATTGCTGGGGGTTGATGTTTATTTCGAGGAGCAGAACATTCACTCCTTGAGTTCCGATGGCGAACTGATGCTCACGATTTTGGCATCCTACGCACAGGAGGAAAGTTTCTCTAGCAGTGAAAGCCGGAAATGGCAGATACGAAAGGATTTTTCCAACGGCAAAATCGGCAGCATTACGATTCTGGGCTACCGCCGAAATGCGGATGGGATCTTGGAGATCGAACCGAAAGAGGCGGAGCTTGTCCGTATGATTTTTTCTGATTACATCTCTGGTATGGGTCAACAGCGAATTGCAAATAAGATCAACGAGATGGGTATTCCTACCCGTCAAGGAAATCTATGGACACATCCGAGAATTCGTGAGATTCTGACCAATGAAAAGTATATTGGAAACTTGTTACTTCAGAAGTACTATCGCAATAACCATATCGAAAAGATAAAAACGAAAAATCAAGGCGAATTGGCGAGATACTATGTAGAGCAAGCCCACGAACCGATTGTCGATTTTGACACCTTTATCAAAGTACAAACCATATTGGATCAGCGGCATGAACAATATACCCATGATGGATCTACAAATCGTTATCCGCTTAGTGGTCTCATTACCTGTGGATTATGTGGAAAGAACTATCAACGAAAACAACTCCCACAAGGAATCATCTGGTTATGTGCTACATTTTTGCGGAGAGGAAAAAAATACTGCCCCGGTTCAAAGCAAATTCCGGAATCAATTCTATATTCTTTAATTTGCGACATACTGAAACTAACAGAATTCGACGAGGTCGTATTTCGGGATAATATTCATCATATTGTGATTCCGAAACCATTTGAGGTGCAGTTTTTCTTTCATGATGGAACATCAGAAACCCGCCACTGGGAATATCCCTCAAGATCAGAAAGCTGGACAGAGGAAATGAAACAGGCAGCACGAGAAAGGAGTCGAAAATGGAACGAAAAGTTACCATGATTCCGCCAACCATCAATCCACAAACGCACCTGCCCAAAACGCAGAAAGTGAAACGAAAGGTTGCCGGCTATGCACGTGTTTCCACAGATTTCGAGGAGCAACTCACCTCATATGCGGCACAGGTGGATTATTACACAAAATACATTCAAAAACGTGAGGACTGGGAGTTTGTCAAGGTCTACACGGACGAGGGCATCAGTGCTACCAGCATGGCTCACCGAGATGGGTTCAATCAAATGATTGCAGATGCTTTGGATGGAAAAATCGATCTGATCATCACCAAAAGCGTTAGTCGATTTGCAAGAAACACGGTGGATTCCCTGACGACTGTACGAAAATTGAAAGAAAAGAATGTAGAAGTTTACTTTGAAAAAGAGAATATCTACACATTGGATTCCAAGGGAGAACTGCTAATCACCATCATGTCCAGTTTGGCACAGGAGGAAAGCCGTTCTATTTCGGAAAATGTGACATGGGGACATCGAAAGCGATTTGCCGATGGAAAGGTTAGTCTGCCGTACAAACGATTTCTGGGATACCGGAAAGGAGCAGATGGCTTGCCGGAAATTGTGCCGGATGAGGCAGAGATTGTTCGACAGATTTACAAGCAGTTTTTAGAGGGAAAATCCTACTATGCAATTGCAAAAAATCTGACCGACCGTGGTATTCCAACGCCTGCCGGAAAGGAACAGTGGCATATACGAACGATTGGGAGTATCCTGACCAACGAAAAATACAAAGGTTCTGCTCTGCTGCAAAAGAAATTTACTGTGGATTTTCTCACGAAAAAGACCAAAGTAAATGAGGGTGAAGTACCCCAATATTACATTGAGGAGAGCCATCCTGCCATTATCTCCCCAGAGGAATTTGAACTGGTACAAGCAGAAATGGCGAAACGCAAACAGCTGGGGCGTAAATTCAGCGGAAATGATATTTTCTCTGCAAAAATCATCTGTGGTGATTGTGGCGGCTTCTTTGGAGCAAAGGTCTGGCACTCCAACAGTAAATATCGGCGTGTTATTTGGCAATGCAATCAGAAATTTTCTCAAAATTGCATGACTCCGCATTTGTACGAGGATGAAATCAAAATGCGATTTCTAACTGCATTTGCGAGTTTCTTTCAGCAGAGGGATTTGGTTTTAGAAACTTGCCAAATGCTCATCGATGATCTTTCCGATACGACACTACTCGACCTGCGAATTGAAAAAACCAGTCGGGAGATGAATGCGGTAGCTGCCGTGACAAAAAAACATATCGCACAAAATGCTGAAACCGAGCAAGATCAGGAGGAGTACGACCAAAAGTATCATGCATTGGTGCAGCAATATGAGAAGTTACAACAGCAGTTCACCAAGCTGCAGCAAGAGAGAGCAGCACGCATCAACAGGATGGATACGTTACATCACTTCCTGGAAACCATCTCTGCTGTTCCGCAAGTGCTGGACAGCTTTGATGAGGAGCTATGGCGAGCAACGATAGAAAAAGTGACGGTGTTCCATGATGGGAAAATGATTTTTCAATTCTTAGACGGAACAGAAATCCAAGGTTAAAGCAAACCGGCGTATCTTGCGAATATCATCGCAGGTACGCCGGTTTCTCTTTGTCTTGAAAACGGGTGCATTTCAAAAAATTTTGGGTGCATTTTTGCCCACAAAAAAACGTTTACGCAAACAGAAAACCGATTCAGAGGGAAATCTGAGCCGGTTTTTCTGCTTTTGAACACGTTCCAAAGAACGATTACTTTTTGAAATCTACGCTGTTTCGCTGGCTTTTGGGCATAAAAAAGCACCTCTAAATTGTATCAAAATAGAGGTGCAAGTATGGTGGAGGCGACGGGAATTGAACCCGTGTCCGAAAATCAATCCATGCAAGGTTCTACGAGTGTAGTTTATCTACTAGAATTCCCAAACACATCAGCCGATAAACAGGCGGACCTATTTAGTAGTTCCAATACAATTCTACGGTGTGAACAGGCCGCTGAATCGTTCACCACTGCATGATGCCGCAGCGTAGGCCGTGGTTCTCCTACGGGCGACAGTAGCTGACTTAGGCAGCTACCTGCAGGCTCTTGTTAAAGCTTACAGAAATATTCTTTTTAGCGTTTAATTTTAAACGTGCCCCAGTTTAAAGAGATGGTGCAGCTCTACTCGCTTCTCACACTTCATAATCCCCGTCGAAACCGTTACGCCCCCAATGTTCATTGATTCTGAATCTTGACAGCACGTCGAATTTGACGTTGTGCATCTCGTTCCATAGAGGTTTGCCGCTTATCATATAATTTTTTTCCTTTGCACAAACCAACTTGGACTTTTACACGTGAATCTTTAAAATATAAAGAAATCGGAATCAAGGTCAAGCCATCCTGTTTTACTTTTCCAAATAAACGGTTGATTTCTTGTTTATGCATCAACAATTTTCGAGTCCGCATGGGATCTGTTCGGAAAAGTCCATCTTTCTCATAAGAGGAAATATGCAGCCCTTTTACCAGTAATTCTCCATTTTCAATGGAGCACCAGCTGTCTTTCAAATTCACATTACCGAGTCGAATAGATTTTACTTCATTTCCTTGCAAGGCAATTCCCGCTTCAAAAGACTCAAGAATAAAGTACGAATGTCGAACTTGTCGATTATCTGCAATTTTTTTTATTCCTTTTGTCTGCATATTCTGCACCTCTTTTCTGATTCAAAAGAATGACTTTCTTCAGTAAAACAAATTTTCTACAGGAAACTGTTTTGGCTGATTGAAGAATATTATATCATATTTCAACGGGTCTGTCAAGAACGGATGGTATGTTTTTTGCAATTGAAATTTGTTTTATAAGGGGAAGATTGACAAATCGAATCGAAGGCTATATAATAGTGTGAGAATGTCGGAAAAGGAGTATTTAATATGGAAACATCGGAATTATTCGGTTCAGAAAAAGTCAGTAAGATTCTCCTGAAATTAGCACCGCCTGTCATGCTGGCGCAGCTGATTCAGGCACTTTATAATATTGTAGATAGTTTTTTCGTAGGAAAGGATTCAGAGTCTGGATTGACAGCGCTTTCTATTATCTATCCCATTCAATTGCTGATGATTGCATTGGCAGTCGGAACCGGGGTAGGAATCAATACTGTGATGGCAGCTAAACTCGGCGCTGGAAATCAAAAGGAAGCGGAGGCTTATGCAGGAACCGGAACATCCCTTGCAATCGGAATGTGGCTGTTGTTTGCCGGAATCTGCTATGCAATCTTGCCAGCCTATGCCCGGATGTCCACTTCTTCTCCAGATGTCATTCAAGATGTAGTAGCCTATGGACGAATCGTCTGTGTTTGCAGTTTTGGATTGTTTTTGGAAAGCAACTGGACAAAGGTGATTCAGGCAAATGGCGATATGAAAACGCCGATGTTTGCACAAATTCTAGGAGCAGTGACCAATATTGTATTGGATCCGCTTTTGATTTTCGGCTTATTCGGACTTCCTCGAATGGGAATTGCAGGTGCAGCCGTTGCAACCGTTGCAGGACAGATTGTTGCAGCAGCCATTGTGCTGAAAAAAGGATTTCGTCGTTCTCCTGCCAAAAGCTACTACCCACGTTATATCAAAACGATCTTTCGTCTTGGCATGCCAAATATTTTGATGCAATCCGCTTATACATTTTACATTCTTGGATTAAACTTAATCTTGAGCAGCTTTTCGGATCAAGCCGTTACAGCGTTGGGCCTTTATTACAAATGGCAAACCTTTTTCTTTATTCCGCTCGGCGCCATGCAAACTTGCATTGTTCCGGTAATTAGTTTTAACTATGCTGCAAGATTCATTGACCGCTGTAAGAAGACCTTGTCCACTGCCATTGTTTTTGGCTGGGCGTTGATGTTTCTGGGTACACTTTGCTTTCTGCTTTTCCCGGAACAGATGCTGCGAGTCTTTACATCGGATGATGCAGTAGTGGCAATTGGAAAAATTGGATTCCTATTTGTCGGCATCAGTTTTTTACCAATGGTGACATCGCTGATTTTTCCGGTCTTTTTTCAGGCAACTGGATACAGCTTGAAAAGTTCCTTATTGACGGTGATTCGCACCATGGTATTATTTGTACCACTTGGATTTCTTTTTTCCCGGTTTGGACTGAATCGATTCTGGCTGACATTTCCGGTAACAGAAGTACTTACCAGTCTGGTCGGACTTTTGTTTTACCGACAATTTCTCAAAAATCCATATGTTGCGACTGAAAAAAAGGAAGAACAGCAAATGGTCATGCAGCCTTCTCATCCAGGTGTCATTCTCACCATTGCCAGAGAGCACGGTTCTTCCGGCAAGCAAGTAGGAAAGCGCATTGCGGAGCAATTACACATTCCATTTTACTATAAAGAAATGACCGCACTTGCAGCACAGGAAAGCGGATTGGATCGGGAATTCATTTCTGATATCAATAAAAATGCACCGGATCATCTGCATGATATTTATCTGAGCACCCATGTGGTGCAGCAAGCAGTTGTGGCACAAAATCAAATCATTCGAAAAATTGCAGATCATGGAAGTTGTGTCATCGTCGGACGAGCAGCGGATTTTGTACTGCGGGACTATGAATCTGTTATACGAATTTTTCTATATGCCCCAGAGGCTTATAAAATCAGCAGAGTTATGGAACTCTATGGTGACACCAAAGAGGAAGCCATTCGCAACATCCATCGATCAGATGAAGCACGCAGTGCTTATTATCATAATATTTCCGGAAATGAGTGGGGAAACCGGAAATATTATGATCTGCTTGTCGATACATCGATTGGTGTGGAGCAGACTGCAAAAGTGGTTTTAGATTATATTGCTGCAAAAGAGAACA
>FR899086.1:78569-102697 GCA_000437255.1 Ruminococcus sp. CAG:403 | reverse complement strand
TTTCCTTGTAGCGTTTGATGATTACCTCATCGGTTGCTTCCAGATACAGAACTTTCACATCCAGTTCCGGTGTCTTTTCTAGTGTACGCAAAACATGATAGGCATCCCCAAACAGCTTGCCGGAACGCAAATCTACAGAAATTGCCAATTTCTCAATCTTATTTTCTGTCTGCCGGCAGATGTCAATAAACTTTCCCAAAAGCTGCGGCGGCAGATTATCAATGCAATAATAGCCGATATCCTCCAGCACATCCATAGCGGATGATTTTCCAGAACCTGACATCCCTGTTACAATTACAATTTGCATATTCTACACGACCTCACTTTCAAAATCTGCCCGTATTGATTTCCAAACGAGCGCTTTTCTTCCGTTTGAACGCACCCAATTACCGTAAAATAATTGGCTCCAGCTCCAGATGATATCCAGTCTTTTCCTGAACGGTTTCCTGCACATAGGCACATAGTTCCAGAACATCCTGACAGGTTGCCTTCCCCGTATTGACCACAAAACCAGCATGCTTAAAGCTTACTTGTGCATCGCCGACGCTCGCACCTTTTAAACCGCACTGATCGATCAGCATGGATGCGTAACTTCCAACCGGACGCTTAAATGTACTACCAGCACTGGGAAGCTCCAATGGCTGCTTGGCACGCCGCCGATTCATCTGGCACGCCGCCGATTCATCAGCGTTTCCATTTCTGTTTTGATGGCGCCGTATTTTCCCGGCTGTAGCTGTACCGTAACGCTGACAATCGGATTGTGTTTCGCCATAAAGAAGCTATGCCGATAGGAAAGCTGCATATCCGCTGCTGCAATGGTCTGTAAGGTTCCATTTTCGTCCAAATAAGTGGCTTCTTTCACCACATCAGACATATCTCCTCCATATGCACCAGCGTTCATGAATAACGCACCACCAATGGTGCCCGGAATACCATAAAGGCATTCCATTCCCGTTAACGAAGCATCCAGCGCAAACAGCGCTGCTCTGCTGAGCATCGTGCCAGCCTGACAGCAGAATGTTCGATCATCAATCTGTGTAATTGCAGAGAAGTCCACACCCATTTTGATAACAATGCCATCATAGCCCGTATCCGGAACCAGCACATTGCTTCCTTTTCCAAGCACGGTATACCGCAGTTGATTTTCTTTGCAGAATTGCAGTACCTGCTGCAACGCTGCAATGCTATTGATTTTAATATAAGCGGAACAGGCTCCGCCAATTCGAAAGGTCGTATGATACCGAAGCGGTTCCTGTACCAACATGGTACATCCGCACTGTTGACACAGCGCAGCCAACTCTTCTTGTTTCTTCATGTTGTTCTCCTAAATCACAAACTTGTCAATTGTCTCGCCTTGCTTGCAGAGACTTAAAACGCATCATAATCCTTTACGATTTCTTTGGATTCCATATCCAAACCAAGGTGATCCAGCAGTTCGGTAGCCGCATTGTATCCCATCTTTTTCTGGCGGTTATTCATAGCGGCAACTTCCAGAATTACGGCAAGGTTTCTTCCCGGTTTTACCGGAATAGTCAGGGACGGCACTTTTACACCCAAAATGGAAACATACTGCGTATCTACGCCCATCCGGTCATAGATCTTTTCCGGGTTCCACAGTTCCATTTCTACCACCAATTCGATTTTTTCGGTATTCTTAACGGCACCGATACCAAACAGCCGCCGTGCGTTGATGATACCGATTCCTCGCAATTCCAGGAAGTGCCGGATATTATCTGGAGAACTGCCCATCAAGCTATCATTGGAAACCTTTCGAATTTCAACGGCATCATCGGCTACCAGACGATGCCCACGCTTTACCAGCTCAATCGCTGTCTCACTCTTTCCGACGCCACTTTCACCGGTAATGAATACACCTTCTCCGTAAATCTCAATTAAAACACCATGCCGGGTAATACGGGGCGCCAGATTCATATTTAAGAATGCAATCAATCCTGCAATAAAGTTTGACGTGCTTTCCTTACTGCGCAGAAGCGGTACTTCGTATTTTTTTGCCAGTTCCAGCATCTCTGAAAAATACGGCAATTCTCTTGAAATAATCAATGCCGGAATGTGCTGTGACAGCAGCATATCCAAACGCTGATACCGTGTTGCTTCATCAATGGTAGACAAATAAGCAAACTCCATTTTCCCGATAATCTGCATTCGCTCCGGATTGAAATACTCATAAAATCCCATCAGCTGCAAACCAGGACGTGTTACGTCATTTTCATCGATCAAGATCTCAGACGCATCCTTCGGCATATAGATAACTTCCAAATTAAAATTCTGTATAATTTTTTCCAATGACACATTAAACTTGTTTGCCATAACTTCCCGCTCCTTTTTACAATGTCTTCTTTTTACGATTCTGTAAGCTTGGTAATTCCTTTTGCCTGTGTTTGTGCTGCTGTCTGCACAGACTGCTCTGCCACCCATGGCAGATGAAATGCATCCATTGCTTTTTGAATGGCTGCCCACTCTGTTTCTGTACAAGCATCCGGAACTTGCACAACAACGGTCTCCGGCGCCCATACAGTAAGATCATGCAGCACTTCTGGCGTTCCGGTTTGCAAATCTGTTCCGGATATCTCCAAATAAACCGGCAGCTGTACGCTGCTTGTCAATGTTTTCATCAAATCTGTTAAGCCGCTCCAACGTGTTTGCGGCTGCACGGAATCTCCAATATATGCAATGTCGCTTTCCCGAAACGGCGGAAACGTTACATCCGCACAAAGGATTCCAGAAAAGCCGGCTTGCTGCGCTTCCTGCAAAAGTTCTGTTAAATATGCACTGGTTGCAGGTGCAAATGGATTCATCCAAGGCTTGCCGCCATCTTCCAGGTTGTTGTCAATCCAGCGTTCACTTCCTACCAGATAGGAGGTTTCCGCATTTGCCTGCGGCATCAGCTGATCGGACAGCAAGCTATAGGATGCATAGGGGGCATATTGATATTGTTGCACCAAATCTGCAATTTCTTGCAGCGTCATGGTTCCCTGTGCAATATTTGCCTGTGTCGCTGCACTGGAATTGGAGTGATACAGCAAAGCACCACCCTGCACCTTCAGTGGAACAATCACCGCTGTCTGTTGCGGAATCTGCGCGACAAGCTGCTCCAGATAAGTCTGCAAAGTATCCGCACTGCGCAGCGCCGATGCCGGCAACATCACACCGCCTGTCAGCTGCTCCACCGCAGCTTGTGCTACAGATTCCCCTTGCGGCGCAGTCGTTGTCTGTTCAGAAGCCGCTTCCGTCTGTACTGGTTGTGCAGAGGACTCCATTGAAATGGAAGCAGTAGAATCTTCTTCGGTTGCTTCCCAATTGCGCAGCAGTGGCTTTGCGACACTATAGCCGACAACGCCAAACAAACCAGCAATTGCAAAGGTCAGGCAGACAGAGGCAATGGCTCGGCTTATGGTTCCCTTCGGCTTTCTTTTCTTTAGCTTTTTATGAATTCTTCCCGTTTTTTGGGGTCTCATGCAATGTGGCTCCTTTCAGAATGTTTCGAACAGCATTTCTTCCATTCCCCATCCCTAAAAGGCGGTTTTATGGGATTGCTACTGCCACTGTATGCAACAGTTCTGCATTCCTAGAACCGATCAAGGCACGCAATGGATTTCCGTAATCTCCAACCTGCCTTCTGATGTCATGCAAAATCAAACTTCTGACTCCGCTTTTCCAATTTCCCGAATGGTCTGCACCACTGCACGTTTATCCTCCTGCGAAAACAGGGCGCTACCCATTACCAGAATGCTTGCTCCGGCATCTATTACAGCTTTTGCAGTGCCTGCATGAATGCCGCCGTCTACTTCGATACGAACCGGAAGCTGCTGCTGCGCAATCTGTTCCTGAATTTTCTGAACCTTGTCTACCATTTCCCACATAAAAGATTGTCCACCAAATCCAGGCTCTACGGTCATCACCAGCACCACATCTACAAGCGGCAAATATGGCAATACGGCTTCATAAGGCGTTCCCGGCTTTAACACAATCCCTGCCTGAACCCCAGCAGCTCGAATTGCCGCAATGGTTTCCTTTGGATCACTTTCACTTTCAAGATGAAATGTAATCAAATCTGCACCTGCTTTTGCAAACTGCGGAATATATCGAATTGGATCTTGAATCATCAAATGGACATCCAAGAATATCGAACTGCAACGCCGCAGCGCTGCCAAAACCGGCATTCCAAATGTCAAATTCGGTACAAATATTCCATCCATTACATCAAAATGCAGCATATCTACATCGCTCTGTTCCAACTCTTTTGCGACATCCTCCAGATGCAGCAGATCTGCACTTAAAATGGATGCTGAAACTTGTATTGTATCCAAAATAGCCTCCTAAAAACCGTCTTTTTCTTCTTTTTTCTGCATGCTTTTTCGAATCACATGCGAACGGTACCCGAATGGTACACTTTTATTATATAATAAATCTGGAAGCCCGTCAATATGATTTTCAAATTCTAGCAGGATTTTTTCTTTGCATTTCTTCTAAAAATATGCTATACTATGAAGGAGAACCAGTATCGATCGATAATGGTACCGATTTGAAAGCGAAATACTGTAAGTAATTGCACCAATAAGCAATGGACGAAAATTCAAATATACACGAACCGGTTTTAGAAAGAAAGGATGATAGCATTGAACGCAATCGAACCCATTCCAGAACGAAATGCTGTTCCGCAATCCGCCAAGTGGAACCTGGAGGACATGTACCCGACACTAGAAGCATGGGAACAGGATTTTCAGGCAGTACAGGCATTGGTAAAAGAACTAGCAGCTTTTCAAGGCACACTTTCCGATTCTCCGCAGCAGCTGCTTGCTTACCTGCAAAAGAGCGATACCCTCACACTGCTTACCGATTCTCTGAGCAACTATGCCAATCGGAAATCAGATGAAGACACCCGAATTGGAAAATACCAGGATTTGGTTTCCAGAGTAACTGGATTGTATGTAGAAATCGGCAGCGCCACTGCATGGGATCTTCCGGAAATCATTCATATTCCAGAAGAAACCCTGCTAAGCTTTTACGAAACATGCCCGGAATTGCGCCTCTATCAGCGTGCTTTGACACGCATGCGTGCACAAAAAGAGCACACACTTTCTGACGCAGAAGAACGCATTCTTGCGCTCTCCGGCGAACTGACACAAAGCCCGGAAGCCATTTTCTCCATGCTGAATGATGCGGACTTCCGTTTTCCGCCTGCAAAAGATCAAAACGGACAAGAGCATCCTGTCACACATGGCAGTTATATTCCTTTGATGCAATCACAAGATCGCACCTTGCGGAAAAATGCTTTTACAGCATTATACAGCGTTTATGATGCCTATCAGAACACCGCTGCTGCTGTTCTTTCTGCACAGGTGAAAGCACTGGTTTTCCATGCACGTGCACGGCGCTATCCTTCTACACTGGAAGCGGCACTCTCTGCTACAGAAGTTCCAACTGCCGTTTATCACAATCTCATTGCAGCGGTTCATGAGAACTTACCAGCTATGTACCGTTATGTCGCACTGCGAAAAAAAGCACTGGGCGTAGAGCAGCTGCACATGTATGACCTCTATGTACCGATGGTAAAGAATACCACATTCCACATTCCATTTGAGGAAGCAAAGCGGATTGTTTTAGAGGCACTTGCCCCCATGGGCGAAGCTTACTGCAACATCCTGAAAGAAGGATTTGCAAATGGTTGGATTGATGTCTATGAAAATGTTGGAAAACGAAGCGGTGCATACTCTGCCGGAGCCAAAGTGCACCCGTATGTTTTACTAAACCACAAGGATACACTGGACTGCATGTTTACACTTGCCCATGAAATGGGGCATGCTATCCATTCCTATCTATCCAACAGCAACCAGCCGACGGTTTATCAGGACTATGTCATTTTTGTGGCAGAAGTTGCTTCCACTTGCAATGAATCTCTTCTGATGCAGCACCTGCTGAAAATCACAACAGACCCTGCACAAAAAGCTTACTTGATCAACTACTTCCTGGAACAATTCCGGGGTACTGTTTATCGGCAGACCATGTTTGCAGAATTTGAATTGCAGATCAATGAAATGGCACAGAATGGACAATCCTTGACAGCCGAGACACTATGTGCATGCTATGAAGCATTGAATCGCACCTATTTTGGCGATGAAATGGTACTGGATCCTGAAATTCGCCTGGAATGGGCACGCATTCCGCATTTTTATTATGATTACTATGTTTATCAGTATGCAACTGGTTTTTCTGCCGCCATTGCGCTTTCACAGCGTATTTTGCGAGAAGGAGAACCGGCAGTTCAAGATTACCTGCAATTTTTAAAGGGCGGTTGCTCTGCTGACCCGATCTCCCTGTTAAAAGGTGCTGGTGTTGACATGGCAACCAGCAAGCCTATTACAGAAGCTTTGCAGCTCTTCGATAGCCTGATCGATCAGCTGGATGAATTACTTCATACTACACCTGCCGCAAAAGAATAATCCCTGCTATTTCTTCTAAAATGCCCCTGCTTGTTTCAATGACAAACAGGGGCATTTTTATGTGTACTTCTATCAAAGGCAATCTGTAAAAAAGAACCGCTCACTCTTCTTGGAAAAACGGCAGATGCGAACTACAAGCTTTTTTCAGTTCTTGTTTAGCGACATCAGACAAATGCGTCCATGCGCCCTGCAAGAGTTCCCGTTCTTCCTGCGGCAGCGATTTCCATTGCAGGAAGATATTTGGAAGTGCCTTTTGAACTGTTTGAACCGTCAACGTGTCTGCCATACCAGCTCGATCCGGAATGGCAAACAGCTGTTTGGTCAATGCTTCTCGCTGCTGCGCAGACAGCTGTTCCAACCAAGATGCCATAATCTGACTTGCCAACACACTGGAATTGGACAGCTCTGACACCGTTACAAATGCGCCATCCTTCACTTCCCAACTGTAAGCAGCATGCTGCATCACACCAACTGCATTGCTTTTTACAATCATACATGGTTCCAAATGCGTTAAAAGCTGTCCGACAAAAGATCCTTGCGGTACAATTGTCTGAATCCGATCTGCAACATTGGCATAACGGGGAGAATCCAATACACTTGGCTGAAATCCAGGTCCATCATGATTATAGACAGCCTGTATTCGATTCTGAACGGAAACGGAACAAAAGGCAGCAGCATAAACAGCTGCATTTCCGCCCTTAGAATGCCCTCCCACTAAAAAGGTTCCCGGTAAAGCTGCTGCTGCTTGCTCCAAATACTGCACCGCATCTTCTTGTGTGGGCGTTGTTTCCAAATAGGAAAGCTGTAAATCTTCTTCCCACCCGGTCAGCGTCCGATCGGTTCCACGAAACGCTGCAAACCAACAGGGCGGTTCCTGCGTCAATTCCACGCAATATGCTGCAAATTGTTCTGGCTCTGCTGTTTGATGCCGCTTTCGGCATCCACAGACACGTAGATTACGAAAGCGTTCGCTTTCCGATAGCATGCGAAGCAGCAGCAAATCACGTCTCGTTAAAATTTTTTCCTTGATATCCGGCAATGCCAGCATGACAGCTGCCGCTTCGCCAAGTGGCATTCCCTTTGAAAAGTCAAACGCTTCCGTACAAACTTCTTCTAACGGTAAGTATGCAAACTGCGATAAAATGAGAGAATCCACTGCATTCCATGCACGCTGTTCCCATTGATCTCCCATTGTTTCCCATAAATAAGTCAGCAGATTTCCCATGCCATATACGCTCCTTTCATTTCGATGCTTTTTCCCATTTTAACAAAAGAATCTGCATTTGTCAATGTTTATGCAAAATGGCTCGTCCTTTATTGTTTACAAAATATTCATTGACAAACAGAAAAAAACGGGATATACTAAACAGTAGAGTACAAGATTCCTCAATAGCTCAGTCGGTAGAGCATGCGGCTGTTAACCGCAGGGTCGTTGGTTCGAGTCCAACTTGGGGAGCCAATCAAAACGCTGTATCATGTTTGATACAGCGTTTTTTGTTTTATTTGTTCCAACGGAAAAAAGCTGCACCATCTTTTTGCAGAAGAATGGTGCAGCTTTTCTTTTTATTCGGCAACAGAAACTGTTTCTTTTTGCGGAATTGCTTCTGGTACTTCTTCCAGGATTGGAGGTGTCTCCATATGTATATGCTTTTTGTAACGCATCTTCTGAATAAAGAAGTATCCAATACTCATCAAAATACCAAGCAAGGAACAGCAAACACCTGCCCGGAACCAAGGCGCATGATAGGTAATGGTAACGGTGTGCTCCCCGGCAGAAATTGGGAATCCGATAAAGGAAACATTGGTACGTTCATAGGCAGTCTGAACGCCATCTACTTCAATTTGAAACCCTTCATCATAGGGAATGGAAGCAGTAAACCAGCCATCCTTCTGTACCTGGATGGTACCTGTCAGTGTATTTTCTTCCGCTGCTGTTTTGCGGTCGATTTGCAACGCATCTACCTGCTGAACAGCATCCGTCACAGTGGATGCTTCCAAGGTATAACAATTTGGCTCACCAATCTGATAATCGCCCTTTGAAAAGGTGATTTCCAATTCTGTAATGGGCTCCTTAGAAGTTAAGGTATATTCAAAAATATTATTATGATTCTGATACTTCCAATTTGGATTGGTCAGCTTATTGCGGATTCCATTGATGGTAATGACAACATCACCTTTTATGCCTACCGCTTTTCCAGTATATTCATTTTTTACTGGAAAACGAAGCAGCAAGGCTTGATCCGTAATGGGCTGTTCCAATGGAATATGAACCGTAAAATCTTTTGTACTATGCACCCGATAAGCAGATGCCCCAACTGGACGAATCGCTTCATTTTTTAGCAGGGCATCATCCAATTGCAAGTCATACGATGCAATGGAAGCATTCTCTTTGGAGCGATCACACGCTTTCGAGGCGTATTCATTCGGAACAATAATGTGATTCAAAATTGCCTCTGCCTTATATGGATACACCAGAGACTGAAAATCGGATTCTGCGAGTACCTGACTAGAGGCATAGGCAACCGGAAAGGTTTCTTCCAATCGATAGAGAAAATAGGAACCATAATGCTTTACGAGTGTATAACCAGCACGTTCAATGGGCTCGATGCTGATTAAATACTTGCAGCCCATCAACATCTGGCAAAATACATTTTTGGACTGTGTATTCATAGTTGCATTTCGAATACCATTTTCATTGTAAATCTCATCAAAATAAAACGAAGATAAGCGTGTATTATGAACCGAAGAATAAATGGTGCTCTGATAATATTCCGGCTGGTAAACTTGATTGACTGTCAATCCTGCATTGGCCTCATTTGCAAATCGATAAAATGCCGGATCTTCTTCCAATGTCTCTGTAATAAGCTGCAAACGATCTGCACTATAAATCATATCCAAATCAGACTTTAGGGCATATGTCTCTTTCAAATTGATTCCAACGCAGTCTAATCCAGAAAGCACAACCAATGGCACCATCAACAAAGCACTTTTTTTCCATCTAAAGAACAGCAAAAATGCAATGAGACAAACCGCTCCATCAATCAGGAAGCCGATTTGAGCAGAATTGGAAAAGTCTGCATTCGTCCTCTTATTATAAAACACACCAATTCCAATCAACAAAAGCACGCACACCAAACACCGCCGTTTTGAAACCTCTCCCTGCAAAATAGCACGCAAAACAGCTCCCATCAGCAGCAGAACCAACGGCAAAAATGGGATATACGCTTTTGCATCCAAATACATGGTTCCATTCATAAGATACAGCACAAACGGCACACAAAGCAAAATTAAAAAGGTGATCGATAGAAATCGAATCTCATGCCGTTTGGCATCCAGTAAAATAAAAATGGAGAAAACCGAAAAAAATGTACCGCCAATCGAAAAAGGAGAATACACGAAATAATGTACATTCGGAATCGGAAACAGTAGCGTAAACCAATCCACAGCAGCATGTGTTGCATCTCTTCCGTGCAGCAACGTTGCCGCAGTTGGCAGAAGCAAAACACCTGCCAGAAGAACAGCCAAAAGAAGATGAATGCCAATGCGCAAACTCATTCTCCAGTAGACATGCGGCATTGCAAGTTCTTTTTTCTGCGTACATACAACATACATTCCATAGACCCAAATGGCCAAAAAAGCACCAATGCTAAAATAAAAACTGCATAGTAAAATACAGCAGGCAGCTACGACCAGCTGGATACTGCTCCCCTTTTGGATACAGCGATGAACCGAAAAGAGCGCCCAAAACAAAAATGGGAAATAATTGATAAACATAATATGGTGGTGGCTATGAAAAATAATGGGGGCTGCCAGCAAAAACAACAAGGCCAGCAAGAAAGAAAATGGAACCGAATACCACTTTTTCATAAAAAAGTAGCAGAGTATGGTAGCACTCAACACCGATAGAATGCTGACCCATTGCAAATAGGTAATCATCGGTACCCACGGAAGCAAATAAGAACATAAAATAATCGGACTGAGCAATCCATAATAGGCAAAATAATAGATATTCTGCCCGCCCCCGATTTGACCAGCAAAGTTTGGAAATAAATTGCCAGTTTCATAAAACTGCATTCGGAAATAATCCGGAATTGCAAAATGCTGATTGAGCCAGTCCCCGCTTGATCCATATACGGTGCCGGGATGCAGCACTCGAATCAGCACAAAAATCACCACAAAAACGCCAATTAAACTGCCACAGCACAACCCATCCCATTTCCACTGGCAGGCTTTTTGATCCGCTCTCTTTTTCTGCATATGTAATAATTCCAATCTGTTTCAAATTTTGTCTGTTTGTTGCTTGCAATACCAGTTATGAAACCAGCGTCCATTCTTCGTAGGGATTCATATGCGATAAGTTTTCAATGGTTCTTTCCTGGGAATGGTACAAAGACAGCAATTCTTCTTTCTTCTGTAATTGATCGTCTGGAATCCGAGTCATATCTTGCTCATAATCCGGCAGCGCCGCTTTTCGATGATAGGTTCCAAAGGTATACAATGGAATGGTGCAGTCTGCCTGCTGATAGTACTGTGTCACAATTTGATTGGTCTTTTTGTGATGGATGTGTCCGTACTCCCCTGCTTCATTATGGGTAACAATCAAGTCCCATGTTTTCAGTTCTATCACTTTCTCTAAATCAGCGGAAATGCCGTCTTGTACAGCTTCCCAGTCATCCCGCTTTCCATTTACCTTATCCGGATAGGAAAGCATGATCCCCTGATTTCCGGATGCTTCCATTACAGAATAGAACTCAGCAGAACGAGTTTTATCCGAACCATGCGTAATGCAAACAACCAGATAATCGCCTTCTGACAGGTGTCCTCCCCCCCAAAGTGTTTCATCATCTGGATGTGCCACGATCATTAATTTTTTTGCCTGCTCCAAATCAATCTGATCCAAAACAGACTGCGCAATTGGATCGACATGATGGGCACGATATGCATTGATCCAAGAGAGAGACAATAAAACCAAAACAATTGCAAGAACAATACACAGTCCTTGTATCAATTTTTTCTTGACATTCTTCATAATATGTGTAATTCCTTCCCAACTCCAAGTGTTGCACCAGTAGTGCAACACTATTATAGCACACTGTAAAAAATCTGTCAAGGGATGTAACAAAAAGAACCTCTGCAAATTTTTGCAGAGGTTCTCGTTTTTCTGAAAATGACTTTTTCCATTCTGTTGCAATTAGAACATGTTCCTAAAAACATGCTTTAAGAAATCTTGTCCACTTTCATCAAGTTGGTGGTATTCGGCTGTCCAACCGGAACACCAGCTGTAATGACTACAATATCATCTTTCTGTACCAAATTGGCACACCGTGCTGCATTGGTGGAAGCTTCAAACAGTTCTTCGGTATTGCTCATTTCATCAATCAGCAGCGGATAAACGCCCCAACTCAAATTCATCTGACGGCGTACCTTTTCACTGACTGTGCAGCTTACAATCGGACAATATGGACGATATTTTGAAATCTCCCGTGCGGTGACACCTGTCATCGTAACCGTCAAAATTGCTCTTGCATTCAGGTCATGTGCTGTAGTTACCGTTGCGTGTGCAATTGCATTGGCAATATCATGCATCCCCCTTGCCTTACAGGTCGCATGCATTTCCTTATAATCAATGTTGTCTTCTGTTGTCTTCGCAATCAAATCCATGGTACGAACTACTTCAACCGGATACGCACCAGCTGCGGTTTCACCGGACAGCATAATGGCACTGGTACCATCATAAATCGCATTGGCAACGTCTGTGATCTCTGCTCGTGTCGGTCTCGGATTGGTAATCATGGATTCCAGCATCTGAGTGGCTGTAATCACTTGCTTTCCTGCCTGATACCCCTTTCGAATCAAATCCTTCTGTACAGCCGGAATCTGCTCGAACGGAATCTCAACACCCAAGTCACCACGTGCAACCATGATGCCATCTGAAGTTTGCAAAATCTCATCGATGTTGCGCACACCTTCCAGATTCTCAATCTTTGCAATAATCCGAACATCAAACCAGCCAAGGCTTTGAATATACTTTCTCAGATAATCAATATCAGCAGCCGTCCGCACGAAACTTGCTGCAATAAAATCATAGCCCATTTTTGCGCCAAATTCCAAGTCGTTTCGGTCGCTCTCACTGAGATACGGCATCGAAAGCTGTACGCCTGGAACATTAATTCCCTTGTTGTTAGAAAGCACACCGCCGTGAATAATCTTGCAGACAATGTCTGTGGTCGTAACTTTTGTTACTTCCATTTCAATGACACCGTCATTGATCAAAATGTGAGTGCCCGTTTTTACATCGTGCGGCAAATTCTTAAACGAAATGCTGCCGATTTCATTGGTACACAGAACATCTTTTGTGGTAAGGGTGTAGGTATCTCCAGAGTGAATGGTAACTGGCTTATCATCAACAAAACGACCCAAACGAATTTCCGGTCCTCTTGTATCCATCAATGTCGCAATTGGAAGATCCAATTCTTCTCGAATGCGGACAACCTGCTCAAAGCGTTTTTTATGCATTTCATAATCGCCATGGGAAAAGTTAAACCGTGCCACATTCATGCCAGCCTGCATGATTTGTCTCATAATGGCATCATCATCTGTAGCTGGTCCAATTGTACAAACAATTTTTGTCTTTCTCATACTATCCAATCCTCTTTCTCAATTTGCATAAAACTTTCCAGGTACCAGTATACCATATTTTTCGAAAAATGAAAAGCGCATTTTTTGTAAATTATTTATTATGGTCAAAAAATGCGTTGCTTTTTTCAAAGCCCGAGCCAGTTTTTAAAGTTTTCACTAAAAATTGCTTTTTTTTTCAAACTGGAGAGGTTCAAATTCATAATAAAATGAATCTCATTTTTATGGCTCCACATGGGGAAGTCTACTCCAAAAAAGTAGTGGTCTGTTCCAAACCGGCGGAAGTGTTCCATAAATTTTTCCGGCGGTAAAAATGCAGAGCTGCTGCTGGTATCAAAACGAAGCCGATCACTGGGTTGTAAATATTCCAGCGCTGCATCCCAACGTTCATAACCGCCCAAATGTGCTGCAATGACTCGCAAATGCGGGAATTCCTTCAGAACATTGGCAAGGCGGCGAGGATGTGAACGAGTGGTGCGAGGATCTCCCATGTGCATCAAAATCGGCAATCCAGTGCTTTGTATCATATCATAAACCGGATAAATAGCCGGATCATCAATATCAAAATTCTGAAAATCCGGATGCAGTTTGATGCCGTGCATATGGTCTTTTTGAATGGTTTCCAAATCCTGCTCTACCGTATCAGAAGTAGGAAACAAGGCCCCAAATGCAATGCAGTTGGAATGCTCCGCACAAGTTTTTGAAAGGAATTGATTGATGGAAGCAACCTGTTCTGCCTTTGTCGCCACAGAGCAAACCAAAAAGCCGTCTACACCGTCTTCCTTTCCGCTTTGCAGCAGCTCCTTTACGCTTCCTGTCTGATGATACATCGGAAGGCCATAAAACTTTGAAATCCCGGTGGTCGCTTTTTCTGCAATTTTATCCGGGAAAATGTGTGCGTGTGCATCGATAATAGAATATCCTTCAACCATATTTTTGCCAGCTTTCTACTTGAGTTTGTATAAGAACCTATATTTTTTTCATTTTGGCATAATTTGCCATAATCTTTTTCGTTCCGACTTTGTCGAAACCAATCTCCAGCATTGCATCATTTGCCATTTGCTTGATGGATAGAATGGTTCCCTCTCCAAATGACGGATGCAGTACCCGTTCTCCTGTCGCATAAGCAACTTTTGCAGCAGCGGTCGGCTTTTTCCGCTGTGCTGCCAACTGCTGTTGCAGCGACATTGATTGAACGGTTCGAATCTCATTTTGACTGCTTATTTTTTGAGAAACCAAAAGTGTACTCTTTACTTTTTGCAGCAAATCCGGATCAATCTCCCGCAGAAAACGAGAGGGCAAGTTATGCATGCAAGTACCAAACAGCATCCGAGAAGCTGTATTGCTGATAAACAACTGCTTCTTGGCACGGGTAATCGCAACATATGCCAAACGGCGTTCTTCTTCCATTTCGGTCTGAGAATCCATACAGCGTGCATTGGGGAAAAGTCCATCTTCCATGCCAACCAGATAAACAGAAGAAAACTCCAGTCCCTTTGCTGCATGAATGGTCATCAAAGAAACCACATCCTGCTGCGGTTCGTATTGATCCACATCGGTATACAATGCAATTTCCTCCAGGAATCCCCGCAGAGAAGCTTCTTCCGCTTCTTTTTCATATTGAATCATAGAGGACTTTAATTCTGCAATATTTTCCAAACGGGTTATGCCCTCTTCTCCCAATGCCTGCATAGCAGCTTGATAACCACTTTCTTCCAGCAAACAATCCAGGAATTCTTCCATCGGCAGTTGTTCTGCCTGTTCCGTCAAGCGACAGAATAGGTCTCCCACCTTCTTCAAGGCTGCTGCTCGTTTGGCAAGAACCGGATAGTCGGAAGCATTGCAAAGCACTTCAATTGGGGACAAGTGCAAATCTCGTACAATATCTTCTATTAGAGAAACCGTTGCTTCTCCAATTCCACGTTTCGGCTCGTTGATGATTCGCTTCAAACGCAGCATATCGTACGGATTGTTGATGACGCTCATATAAGCTGTCATATCCTTGATTTCTTTTCGGTCATAGAAGCGTGTTCCGCCATAGATCCGGTAAGGAATACCATGCTTTACAAAAGCACGTTCCAAACTGTTGGACTGCGCATTCATGCGATACAAAACCGCATGATTCTGATAGCTGCCGCCCTGTTCCAGATCTGCTTCAATTTGTTTCACAATGAAATCTGACTCATCGGCTTCATTGGCCGCCCGATAACAGATAATCGGTGCGCCTTTTCCGCTATCTGTCCAAAGATGTTTTTCTTTTCTTCCTTCATTATTAGAAATAACCCCATTTGCTGCATCCAAAATGGTCTGCGTGGAACGATAATTTTGCTCCAATCGAATGACTTTACAGGATGGGAACTGTGATTCAAAGCCCAAAATATTCTCAATGGTTGCACCACGAAACCGGTAAATGCTCTGGTCGTCATCTCCTACTACACATAAATTTTGGTGCCCAGCTGACAACAGCCGCAGCAGTTCAAACTGTGCATGGTTGGTATCCTGATACTCATCCACCAAAAGGTAACGATATTTGTTCTGATAATAAGCCAGTTCCTCTGGATTTTCCCGCAGCATTTGCACCGTACAGGTAATCAAATCATCAAAATCCAGCGCATTGGAATTACGCAGTCGTGTTTGATAAGCCTGATACAGCTTACTGATCATCAGTTTCCGGTAATCCCCTCCGGCATCCTCTTTTAGATCTTCCGGTGTCTGCAAGTTATCCTTTGCAAAACTGATTTCTGTTAGAATTGCTTTCGGCGGAAACTTCTGTTCACTCAAATCAGCGTCTGCAATGCAGGCTTTCATCAGACGCTTGCTGTCATCGGAATCATAAATGGTAAAATCCCGCTCATAGCCCAACAAATGAATGCTGCGGCGCAGCATCCGCACGCAGGCAGAGTGGAACGTTGCCATTGTTACATTCTGTGCTTGTTCTTCTCCGATGGATTGAAGCAGGCGCTCCCGCATCTCTCCAGCAGCTTTATTGGTGAATGTAATCGCCAGAATGTTCCAGGGGCGAATGGGAGCAACTGCTAACAACTCCCGCATGGTATCCAGATCCAATTTCTCTGTTCCATCTACATAAGCTTGCAGCAATACCGCTTCCTGCTCCGTCAGTGTTGCATCTGCCGCTTCGTAGGCATCCCCAAAGTTTACCATATTCATGATTCGATGAATAATCGCCGTTGTCTTTCCGCTTCCGGCACCTGCCAGCACCAAAACCGGACCGTTTACCGTAAAAACAGCCTGCCGCTGCGGTTCGTTTAAGTGCCCATAATATTTGGAAAGCGCCGCACGCTTTAACTGAATTTGTTCTTCCCTTGTCATAGCCACACTCCATTCCAGGATGCCTGCGCATCCCACATTCTGCATTCCATCAACCATTATAGCACATTTTTAGTTTCCTGGAAAGCCCTGTCTGATATTTTTATGTTTTATTCATGCAGAAGCCATTGTTTTCCTTTCTTCCATCTGTTCTATTTGGACAACCTCCTGCATAAACTGATAACAGTGTGCATACATCCATCGTTCCATTTATCAAAAAGCAGGAGGATTCCCATGAAACTGATTTTCTTGATTCGAAAAAGCATTTTCCTCAGTGCCGCAGGTCTCTTTGTCAGTGCTTGCCTTGTTCGGACGGCACTGCCCTGTCATGCAGCATTGGAAAAAGGCGGTCTGGCAGACCGCCCTGCGATTGAAACCTATGCAGAATGGATGCAGTTTGCCAATCCATCTGACTGGACGCCCGCTATCGACCAGGACGGATGCCTCAACTATGCCCTTGCAAAATTAGCAGTGCGCTATAATCTACCCGTTGCATCATACAGCGTCTTTACAGATTCCTATACCTTTTATACGACTTTTGTACAAACCGTTTTAACTGGTGCGCCAACCAAAGAAGAAAGCTTCTCTGCCTATTTTTCTGATTTTGTCACACTCGTTGGATCTGTTCCAATCAGCGGAACGGCAGAAGAAAGCATCCAAGCGGCTTATCAGTACTGTTCTGCTACAGACATAACACCCCAGCATGCCTATATTCTGCGGCTTGTAACAGGATCCGGCAGTGACCACTATGTTCTGGTCGATCAAGTGCAAACACAGCAGCAGGTACTTTCTATTCTGGATTCCGGATCCCAGTGGATCCATCAATTGGGGGATGCTGCCTCACAAGAAAAAGGCTACCGTGTGGTACAAATTTATACGTTTTCCTTTTCTCAAGTACCTGGTGATTGGAATGGCGATTTTCAAATCACCTATGCGGATGCCGAAGCCTGTATGCAGGCATTGACAACAGCATCAACCAAACCAGAAGATGCAATTGCAAGAAAAGATGCAGACGGAGACGGTGCAATTACACTCGCAGATGTTCGTTATCTTGCCAAATTCGCAGAAGCATCCGGCACAGAAGCAGATGCCTGCTGTCTGGCCGGTTCCACCACATCCATTCAAACAGAAAGCAGGGCGTACAGAACACCTGTACTCCCTGCGGATGTCATTCCATTTGTCCGCCAAATGACGGAACAATCCTTACAACTTCCTACTGAATCGTGCCATCCAACGACCGCAACATGATTCCAACTAAGTCAGAGGTGCGGTAACCGGCATTGGCATTGTTTTCGATCACCACACAAAAGGCAATCGGAAGATTGGGATCGGTACAAAATCCAGAAAGCAGAGAATTCTCGGAATCTCCATTTTCCACCTGTGCCGTACCGCTCTTTACGCCAACCGGATAACCAATTGATTGATAGTTGTTCTGTCCATTTTCGACCATAATCTGCTTTACTTCACTGGCAGTTGCCGCTGCAAATTCCGGATCAGAATATTTGGTTTCTGCCTGAACCGTAGTTGTACCCATTACATTGGTCACATGATCAATCAAATACGGCATGGTAACGCAGCCCGTTTCATTGGCAATGGCACTCTGCCACAGCATCAACTGACAGGGACTTGCCTGCGCTTCACTTTGTCCCATACAGCTCCACATGGTATTGAAATCATAAGGATCTGTCAGCTGAGTAGAGGCAGAGAAAGAAGAAATTCCATTGATATCAATGGGCTTTTCGGTATCTTCATTGACCGCAATTCCAAGCTTCCGGTAAGCGTTAATTAAGCCATCCAGCGGCAAATCCTGCACCAATTGCGCAAAGAATGGATTACAGCTATTGGCAAATGCCTGCGTAATATTCTGCGTACCGTGTCCGCTGTGGTTGTGACATTGAATGACCTGATCGTATTTGGTCACATAGGAACCGGAACAGTTATACGTTTTTTGAGTCAGTGCATCATATCCAATGGTTTCAATTGCCGCAATGGTTGTAGCCACTTTCTGCGTGGAACCCGGTGCTGTAGAATAAAATGCTTTACAAATCAAGCTTCCGTTTTCCAGTGTATCCAGGTTGGTATAACCATCCAGAATGTTGACATTTGGCTTGCTGACACAAACCAAAATTTCTCCAGTTTTATAGTTATACGCAATGGCAGTGCCATTCTTATCCCCGAAGGCATCATAAACGGTACGGTTCGCCTGATGATTCAATGTGGAGTAAATTGCGCTTTTTCCCGTCTCTACCGCACCGAAAATCAAATTATAATTTTGCAGATAATTTAAATTTTCAGAAACCAGCGTATTGGTCATTTGTCCACTGTCATCTCCAATTAAATTGCCAACATCCAAAAAGTAATCATGTGCATAGTTTGCATCTGATGCTTTGGGATCAAACAACACTTCCCCGTTGGCATCATAAACATATCCCAAGGTCACATCGTTGGAATGCGACATATAAAAGGTGGATTCCTTCGCCACCTTTGCAACCAGAATCGCCATGCCGACAAAAAACAGAATCAACAGCAGAATGATCAGCTTTTCGCCTCGTTTTACACTTTTCATGCAAGCGCTCCTTTCCGCTTCGGCTTTTGCAGGCGTGTCGCTGGCTCCGGCTTTCGGAAGATAGGAGATTGCCCGGCTTTCAGCAGACCAATTAAGAAGCCGCTCGTCAGCATGGAGCTTCCTCCCTGTGAGATAAACGGGATGGTAACGCCTGTAAAAGGAATTAAATTACAAGATCCAAAAATATTCAACCCCATCTGCACCACAAACATTGCAACAACCCCAAGAATCATCGTGGTATGGAAGTAACTCCGAGGCTTATTGATCATACAAGTCAGGAGCATACTCATAATGATGAAAATAACCAATAGTGCAATCAGGAATCCCCATTCCTCACAAATGGTAGAAAATACAATATCCGTATCCGAAGCAGCTACTTGATAAAGGCTTCCGTTTCCAGGACCTTTTCCAAACAAACCGCCTTCTGCAATTGCCATCAAGGCACGGCACTGCTGATAGCCGTTTCCATCCATTTCATCCCAAATATCAACAGACAGTCGATCCTGTACATAGCCCGGTGCATACCGAAAAGCTGCTACGCCCACTACTGCTGCTGCAACCAAGATGCCAATTAATGTCTTCTTGGAAAATTTGGCCCGTGGATAACAAATCCGGCAAAGTACAGCGCATCCATAAGCTGCGGCAAAAGTCGGTAAGCTTCCAAGGTCTCTGCACCACCACTGCAAAACAAAAATTGCCAAAGCGGCAATGGTCAGCGCAATGATTTCAGGTGATACATAGAAAAACAGAATTTTCTTTTTTTCATGCTGTTCCATAATGGAAGTGGCACACATCAGCACAAAAACCGGCTTCATAAATTCAGACGGCTGAATGCTAATAGGGCCAATGTTGATCCACATGCTGCGGCTTCCGGTTAAAAACAGAATGGAGAGCATGATTACGCCCAAAATCGGATAAAGATATTTCTTCTTAGAAGCAATCCAGTCATGATTTTTGGCAAGCAGGAACCCTGCCTGACAGCATCCCAGTGCCAGAATACAGGTAATATAATGCTTTGCCGCAAATCCAACGCCTCCAAAGCAGGACTGGAAAATCACACTGACATTCATTAAAAGCAGCAGCAGAAAATCCAATGTATACGTCATTTGCCGGTAGCAAAACCGCAAAATGATTGTATACAAGAAATCCAGTCCCAAAACTGCAACCGTCAGCGGCAGCAAATCCGAAGGAGCGGTATAATTCCCACGAAAGAAGATTGCTGCCAACATAATCAAGTGCGTCAGACAAACCAATGTTGTTACGCCACCGTATCGTAGTCCATTTTTATACACCGTATCGTCCTCCTCTTCTTTTTGATTTGAGAATGGTTGCCTTATTGCCAAACTGAATTTCATCTTGCGGCCGCAGTTTTACCTGTTTGGTAATGCGGTGCCCATTCACATACGTTCCGGATTTTGAATTCAAATCCCGCACACTCCAAACACCATTGGATACATATAAGATAGCATGGTACCGAGAAACAGACATATCATTGAGTCGAATGTCGGCTGATCCATGCCGTCCGATCAAAATTTCATCTGCTTCTAACGGATAGACCACCCTTGCAGAACAATCAAAGAGTTCCATCTCTGCACTCACTTTCAGCCACCGCAGCTGTTCAATCTGCTTTTCTTTTTTGGCAACATGATAAATGTACAGCACACAAAGAAAAACAAACAATACCACAACAGCACTGACTATAATGGAAAAGGTCATAAATTGCTGGAGCGTTTCTAATGTATGGTGCAATGCCATGAAGTCTCCACCTCCTTTTTTCATGAATGGCTTCTCCTATCATAATATATTTTGAGAAAAGATGCAACTTTTTTCTCGTTTTTTGTCAAAGTCAATTGGTTCTTCGATTTATTTTTTAAGCAATTTCGTGGATATTTCGAAACAAAATCCTTGTAAAAACAAGGTTAAAGTAAGATGAAAAAGAATTTTGTGAAAAATCGCACAAAATTGCTATTTCCTCTTGATAAAAATATAGATATATGTTATAATACCATTAAACGGCAATGCATGGTTTCCATGGATTGTAAAAAGGAGGAACTCAAATTGAAAATTACAATTACAGCTAAAAAAATGCAAATCCCACAAAACTTTACAGAATATGCAGAAAAGCGACTCGCTGCAAAGCTTGACCGGTTCTTCGGAGAAGATGCTGATGCCAAGATTACGATGGCAGAGGTAAAAAGTGAAATCGTCATCGAATTGACTGTAAAGTATAACAATATGATTTACCGTGCGGAGCAGTCCGCTGCGGATAAGGAAGATGCACTGGATGCTTCCATCGATAAAATCATTCGTCAGATTCGGCGCAACAAAACTCGAGTAGAAAAGCGCCTGAAGGATACCGCTTTTAAGGATCTTGCAGTGGCTGCTGCACCGGATGCAGAGCCGGAAGCAGATAATTATGAGGTCATTCGTCACAAGAAATTTGTGATGCACCCCATGAGTGTAGAAGAAGCCATTCTGCAAATGAATCTGCTGGGACACACCTTCTTCATGTTTACCAATGCAAACACCGGAGACATGAACGTGGTTTACAAGCGTGCAGACGGAAAGTATGCCGTATTGGAACCGATTTTTGACTGATTCCTTCATTCCTCAATTTACTACATAGAATCGGGCGTTCCGAAAGGGACGCCCGATTCGTTGTATGCATCCATCTATGCGAATCGGTTGTTTCCTGTTCTATTGTAAGTTTAGATGCGGGTTGCCAGCTGCTTGGTATAGCGATTCCGAAACTCCGTAAAGGTTCCTGCATCTAATTCTGCACGAATCCGTTCCAGCAGTGTATTATAAAAATAAAGATTGTGCATCACTGCCAGACGACCAGCAAGCTGCTCATTTGCCTTAAAGAGATGCCGCACATATGCACGTGAAAAATGACGGCAGGTTGGGCAGTCACACTGTTCATCCAGCGGTCTCTCGTCTGTCTCATAACAGGCATTCGTAATATGCATAATGCCATTCCAAGTAAAGACCGTTCCATGCCGTGCGTTTCGACTGGGCATTACACAGTCAAACATATCAACGCCCCGATAAACTCCTTCAATAATATTGGATGGCGTTCCCACTCCCATCAAATATCTGGGCTTGTCTGCCGGCATATACGGTTCTACTTGTTCAATGATGTGATACATTACCTCTGTCGGTTCTCCGACTGCCAAGCCGCCGATTGCATAGCCATTTAAATCCAGTTCTGCAATCTCCTTCATATGATCGATCCGCAGTCCATCATAGGTACCGCCCTGATTGATGCCAAACAGCATTTGATGCGGATTGATGGTGTCCGGCAACTGATTCAGCCGTGCCATTTCCGCTTGACAGCGCTTCAGCCAGCGAACCGTACGGGCACAGGACGCCTTTACATAATCAAACGGTGCTGGATTTTCAATACATTCATCAAACGCCATTGCAATGGTGGAAGCAAGATGCGACTGAATCTGCATGCTTTCTTCCGGCCTCATAAAGATACGCCGTCCGTCAATATGAGACTGGAAGTAAACACCCTCTTCTTTAATCTTTCGCAGTTTTGCAAGAGAAAATACCTGGAACCCACCGCTGTCCGTCAAAATTGGCTTTTGCCAATTCATAAAGCGATGCAGACCACCCATTTTTTGAATCACCTGATCGCCCGGACGCAAATGCAGATGATACGTATTGCAAAGCTCCACCTGACATTTGAGTTCCACCAGATCCGGCGAAGAAATGCCACCCTTAATGGCAGCAGACGTACCAACATTCATGAAAAAAGGGGTCTGAATGGTACCGTGAACCGTTTGAAAAACACCTCGCCGCGCATTCCCCTCTTTGCGTAACAATTGAAACATATCCTACTCCTTTTCTTTGATTTTCAAATTTTTGTGCATGAATTCCACCAATTATTCCGGCAGAATGCACATGGCATCGCCAAAACTGAAAAACCGATACTGTTCCTGAACAGCAACCTCATAAGCATGCATGGTCTTTTCATAGCCCAAAAAGGCAGATACCAACATAATCAACGTACTTTCCGGCAGATGGAAATTGGTAATCAATCCATCCAGAACTTTAAAAGTATAGCCCGGATAAATGAAAATATCGGTATACCCGTCTGATTCCACCAATTTTCCGTTGTTCATGGTAGCAACAGCTTCCAGTGTCCGGCAAGTGGTGGTTCCAACTGCGATTACACGCCCGCCATTCGCCTTTGTTTCCTCAATCTTCCGAACAGTTTCTGCCGGCAGCATATAATGCTCACTGTGCATTTTATGTTCCAGAACATTTTCTTCCTTTACCGGACGAAAGGTACCGAGTCCAACATGCAAGGTCACATATGCCTGATCGACGCCCTTTTCCTGTAGCTGCTTCAGCATTTCCTTGGTAAAATGCAAACCAGCTGTCGGTGCAGCAGCAGATCCAAGCTCTTTGGAATAGACAGTCTGATAGCGTTCCTTATCCTGCAACTTTTCTTTGATATAAGGCGGAAGCGGCATCTGTCCCACATCCTCCAGTGCAGTATAAAAGTTCCCTTCACAGAAAAACTGCACGATACGGTTTCCGTCTTCCTTGACTTCCAGTACCTCTGCGGTCAATCTGCCGTTACCAAACGTAAACTTTGTACCAACCTTTGCTTTTTTCCCCGGACGGCAAATGATTTCCCAAATTTTATCTCCTTTCTGCTCCAGCAGCAGGAATTCAATAAAGGTGCCATTTTCCATCTTTTCTCCGTACAATCTCGCCGGCAATACACGGGAATCATTCATGACCAACAGGTCACCTTTTCGCAAAATATCGCATAAATTATAGAAATGACCATGTTGAATGGCGCCTGTGTTTCGATCAATTTCCATCAGTCTGGAATGATCTCGTGGTTCGATTGGTGTTTGCGCAATCAGCGCTTCCGGTAAATTGTAATAAAAATCTGATTTTTTCATATAAAACTCCTAGTTTTTTTAAATTTATGGTTGACAGGATTCTTTAAACATGATATGATAAGAATAGGTAGAGGCGCACGCTTAATGAGTCCCATCCGGCAAGAACACCCACTTTCGAAAAAGCCGAATGCAAAAGGTATGCGTGCCGAAACAGCTTTCCTGGGAAAAAGGCTGTTGGGCATATTTCCGAATAGGAATATGACTGTCATCGTT
>FR899086.1:74029-78486 GCA_000437255.1 Ruminococcus sp. CAG:403 | reverse complement strand
TCTATTATATCGTATGAGCCGCCGGTTTTCAACCGGTTTTTTCATATTTTTTAGATTTTTTTGGAGGAATCACAAATGAAACAGTATCAGGTGGGTATTATTGGTGCAACCGGTATGGTTGGACAGCGGTTTGCAACACTTTTGGAACAGCATCCGTGGTTTCATGTAGCAGTACTGGCTGCATCCCCCCGTTCTGCCGGCAAAACATATGCAGAAGCTGTCGGCTCCCGTTGGGCTATGACCAAGCCAATGCCGGAATCCATGAAAGACATGATCGTCATGAATGCACAGGAAGACATTCAGGAAATTGCTCAGAAGGTAGATTTTGTATTCTGTGCAGTTGACATGAAAAAAGAAGATATCCGTGCTCTGGAAGAAGCTTATGCAAAGGCAGAATGCCCGGTTGTTTCCAACAACTCTGCACATCGGTTTACACCAGATGTTCCGATGGTTGTTCCGGAAATCAATCCAGAACACATTGAAATTATTGCAAGCCAGAGAAAGCGGCTCGGCACCAAGCGTGGCTTCATTGCTGTAAAATCGAACTGTTCTCTGCAAAGTTATGTACCGGCTCTGCATCCGCTGATGAAGCAGTTTAAGGTTACAAAGGCTTTGGCATGCACCTATCAGGCTATTTCCGGCGCTGGAAAGACATTTGAAACTTTCCCGGAAATCCTGGACAATGTCATTCCGTTTATCGGCGGAGAAGAAGAAAAGTCAGAAAAGGAACCGCTGAAGATCTGGGGACACATTGAAGGCGACCAAATTGTTAATGCAACAACACCGGCAATTACAACACAGTGCCTGCGTGTTCCGGTATCGGATGGTCACACTGCTGCTGTATTCGCATCCTTTGAAAAGAAACCGACCAAGGAAGAAATTCTGGAAGCTTGGAAGAACTTCTCTGGTGTACCGCAGGAACTCCAGCTGCCGTCTGCACCGAAGCAATTCCTGCACTATTTTGAAGAAGACAATCGTCCGCAAGCAAAGTTGGATCGCAACCTGGAAGGCGGCATGGCCGTTTCCATCGGTCGTCTGCGGGAAGATTCCCAGTATGATTATAAATTCGTTTGCCTGTCTCACAATACCCTGCGTGGCGCAGCAGGCGGTGCTGTTCTGATGGCAGAACTGCTGGCAGCAAAGGGCTATTTTGACTAATTGAAATAGGGAGGTCTTTGCATCATGAAAAATACCATTTTTACCGGTGCCGGCGTTGCCATTATTACGCCAATGCTGCCAGACGGTTCAATTGACTATGCTGGTCTGGGCAAGAATATTGATGATCAAATTGAAAATGGAACAGATGCCATTATCATCTGCGGAACAACCGGTGAATCTTCTACCATGACGGACGAAGAGCACCGCAAGTGTATTGAATTTGCTGTACAGCACACACACAACCGGGTACCAGTGATTGCCGGAACCGGCAGCAACGATACCAAGTACGCCATTTCCCTTTCTCAGGAAGCACAGGAAATGGGCTGCAATGGATTGCTGATTGTAACACCTTACTATAACAAGGCTTCTCAGCATGGTCTTGTTGCACACTATACTGCAATTGCAGACAGTGTCAACGTTCCAATCATTCTGTACAACGTTCCGAGCAGAACCGGTGTGAATATGGACGTTGCAACCATTCACGCACTGGGGCAGCATCGGAATATCGCTGCGGTTAAGGAAGCCAGCGGCAACATCGGCTATGTTGCAAAACTTGCTGCGCAGTGTGGAGATCTGGTAGACATCTACAGCGGAAATGATGATATGATCGTTCCGATTATGTCACTCGGCGGAAAGGGCGTTATTTCCGTTCTGTCTAACGTTCTGCCGAAGGAAACCCATCAGATGACACAGTACTGCTTAGAAAACAATTTTGCTGCTGCGGCTGAAATGCAGCTGAAATACCTGAAGCTGATCAATGATCTCTTTATGGAAGTCAATCCGATTCCGGTCAAGGAAGCCATGAATCAAATGGGACTGCCATCTGGCCCGTGCAGAATGCCGCTGTGTGACATGACAGATGCACACAAGGAAGCATTGCATCAAACCCTCCTGGCATACGGTCTGATTCACTAAGCACATCAAAAAGATGCCTGTTACAACACAGGGAAAGGAACGGATTATGACAAATATAGTAATATGTGGTGCCAACGGAAAAATGGGGCACACTGTTGCAGCATGCATTGCACAGCGAACCGATTGTAAAGTGATTGGCGGCATCGATGTTTATACCAAAGCATATGGAGACTTTCCGATTGTAGAACAGCCAAACTTGCTGCCGGAAAAACCGGATGTAATCATTGATTATTCCAATCCGGCTTCCCTCGCTATGCTGCTGGAGTATGGTCTGGTCAACAATGTTGCATTGGTACTGGCCACAACCGGATACAGCGAAGAACAAATTGCACAAATCAAAAAAGCATCGGAACAAATCCCGATCTTCTTTACGTTCAATATGTCGCTCGGCATCAACCTGCTGGTAGAGCTTGCCAAAAAAGCTGCTTCCATTCTGGGCGATCAGTTTGACATTGAAATTGTGGAAAAGCACCACAACCAGAAAATCGATGCACCAAGCGGTACTGCCATCATGATTGCCAATGCAATCAATGAAACCAGAAATCAGCAGTATCATTATGTATACGATCGGCATGCCCGGAGAATGAAACGGGAAAAGAATGAAATCGGCATGCATGCCATCCGTGGTGGCACCATCGTTGGAGAGCATGATGTTATTTTTGCAGGACATGATGAAGTGATTACCCTGTCACATAGTGCTGCTTCTAAAACTGTTTTTGCAGAAGGCTCCGTCAATGCTGCTGTCTATTTAAAGGGAAAAGCACCTGGTTTATACGACATGAAAGAACTGGTAAAGAACTAATAGAATGCCTTTATGCATTACATTTTAGAGATTGTTCGCATTTTTCGCTCGGCTGCTGAAAAGCACCGGGCGAATTTTTTTGCATACAATTGGGCAAACTAGAAAGGTATCTCACAATTTGATGAAAAGGAGTTGTTTGCATGCCTTCTATTTGGTCCGATTCAGTTACCATGCCTTCCTTTCCTAGCATGCCTGGTTCATGCAGTACAGATGTGTTAATCATCGGTGGCGGAATTGCTGGTATCTTGTGTGCACATATGCTGCATCAAAAGCATTGTTCCTACCTTTTGGTGGAACAAAATGAAATTGCAAGCGGTGTTACGCAAAATACAACTGCAAAACTAACCATTCACCACGGATTGCTTTATCAAAAACTGATTCAGCAAGTTGGCATAGAATCCGCTGCAATGTATTTGCATGCCAATCAGCGTGCCATGCAGGCTTACCAGGAACTCTGTCAAAATATTTCCTGCCAATACGAACAAAAGGCAAACTTTCTCTATGCCACCCATGCAACAGAACAATTAGAAGCGGAAGCACGTGCCTTAGAAGCCCTACATGTGCCATACACATACACAACCAGTCCACTTCCCCTTCCCTTTTCAACCGCTGCTGCCATTCGAATGGAGCAACAAGCGCAATTCCACCCTCTGCAATTTCTAGCAGCAATTACAAAACCGCTTGCCATCTATGAGCACACAAAGGTACAAAAAATAGAGGGACAGATGGCCTATACCAATCATGGAACCATACGCTTTCAAAAAGCGATTTTTGCAACGCATTTTCCATTTCTCAACACCCATGGCAGTTACTTTTTAAAGTTGTATCAAAATCGCTCCTATGTGCTTGCCCTATCGAACGCACCAGATTACAATGGTATGTATCGGGATGCTGATCCAGCTGGATTATCATTTCGAAATACGGAAGGGAAATTGCTCATTGGCGGCAATGTACATCGTACTGGCTGCTGTCCGTCTAACTGGCAGCCCCTGCGCCAATTCGCAGAAAAATATTATCCTGGTGCAACCATGGAAGCACAGTGGGCAGCACAGGATTGCATGAGCCTAGATGGAATCCCCTATATCGGCCCCTATTCCAAGCACACACAAAACCTCTATGTTGCAACGGGCTTCCAAAAATGGGGAATGACTTCCTCTATGGTAGCCGCTTTGCTGCTTTCCACACAAGTTTGCGGAATCGAACCGGAAGAGGCTCCTGTTTTTTCTCCTTCCCGTAATATGTTCCACAAACAGTTATTTGTCAACATTGGTCACACGCTTTCTAATTTCCTCACTCCAACCAAAAAGCGCTGCACGCACCTGGGATGTGCCTTAAAATGGAATGCAGCAGAACACACATGGGAATGCGCCTGCCATGGATCTCGATTCGATGCCAATGGTGTACGACTGGACAACCCCGCAAACAAAGATTTGCACGAATCTCACTAGATCACTTCACGAAAAGTTCAATTTTGGGATTGCAAAATTTTCGTTGCATTTTTGGGATGAATGTGCTATAATAGAGTCAAGTCATTGAAAGATTTCATGAAACTGTGTCACAGAAAGGCAGCAAACGCTGGCGG
>FR899086.1:72506-74006 GCA_000437255.1 Ruminococcus sp. CAG:403 | reverse complement strand
GGCGGCTGCCGTCCAACAGGGACGACAACGCCGCTGTGACACAGTTTTCTTGTTTTTCATGGTTGGAAACGAAAAAATTGTCCTCCTAAATCCTATTTTAGAAGAACATGCACGAAAAAAGAAAGGAGACGCTTTCCCGATGGACCAATGCTCCAAAAACATAAAAGCGGCTATTTTAAAAAGTAAACGAAGCTACGTAGAATTGGAAAAAATAACAGGCATTTCAAAATCTGCTTTACAACGCTATGCAACAGGCGATACCAAAAAAATTCCAGTGGATTGCATTGAAAAAATTGCCAAGGCAACCGACACCAGCGTGCAGGAATTGCTAGGATGGGAAACGCCAACATCAGACCCAGTCTCCATTTATCAGCAATTTCCAAATATTCGCCCTGTCTGCATCAAAACCTATCCTGTTTTAGAGGCAGTGGATTCTGGAAGGCTGATCTTTGCAGATCAATTGCAGGGACATGCGGAACTAGAAGATTCTACTTGGTCAGCAGATTTTTGCTTCCTGGCACAAGATGACAGCATGATGGGAGCCGGTATCGCAAAAGGCTGCATGGTATTCATTCAAAATCAAACAACAGTAGAACATGGACAAATCGGACTGGCTGTCAGAAAGGGAGAACTGATGCTGAGACGCTTCTACTTTTATCCAGAGCAAAATCTGTTACAGCTGACCGCTGAACACGCAGCCTATCCTCCTCTTATCTTTCAAAATGAAGAATTACAGCAAGTACAAATTCTGGGGAAAGCAGTCTACTTCATGCGGGCATTGTAAAGTAGTTCCATCAAGCCATATCAAAACAGGGCACACCAAATGTATGCTGGTGTGNNNCACCAAATGTATGCTGGTGTGCCCTGTTTTTTGTAATTCCTGTTCGTTATGCTTCCGGATACTGAAAAGAATCCACTGTTACTTGCTGCAAAACTTGCAGATAATCGGCTGCATCTTGCTTTGCAGTTTCCAGATCATGCTCCAGATAATTGCCGCATTCTTCTTTTTTGTTGCCCGGAATTTCTCCTTCAAAAGCAGCAATGTAAGCGAATGTTTTCCGCAGCAAAGAAAGCACTTCCGCCTTGCTAACAGAATCCCGCATAATCAAATAAAATCCAGTTCTGCATCCCATCGGGCCAGCATAAATAACCTGATCGGTATAGGAAGAGTTTCTGACATAGGTCGCCAGAAGATGTTCTATAGTATGCAGCGACTTGGGGGTAATATAGCTTCCTGCATTTGGTTTCTTCATGCGAAGATCATAGGTCACAGCATCCCCATCTACTCTGGATACATAAACACCTGGCTGAAGGATATTGTGATTAACTGTAAAACTTGCAATTTTTTTCATGCTTGTTCGCTCCTTCCATCGGAACTGTTTCGTCCGATTGTTAAAAATTGATAGAACCAATTGAATCGATATGAATCATAACACACAAATACAAATTTGTCAATAGGAAATGCAGTATTTTACAAATTTGCAAAAAGACAACCGGCAA
>FR899086.1:63531-72484 GCA_000437255.1 Ruminococcus sp. CAG:403 | reverse complement strand
AAGAAGAAAGAATCTTCTTGCCGGTTGCTGCATACGTGCTATGTCTCTAGCGAATATCATTTACTTCTTTCGCTTTTTCGCCTTGCAGCACACTGCAAACAACAATGCTGCATTGGCAGTCAGAACAACTGGAAGCATGCTATCTCCTGTCTTCGGTGAAGAGGCTGTTCTGACATTGGTTGTTCCGCTTGTTCTGTTTCCACTGCTGGAGCTGCTGGACTGGTTCTGATTGTTGGTTTTATTGCCAGTTGCAACCTTAACAGTGGTAGTTGTCGTTACGTTTTGATCATCCTGATCTACCCGGTTTTTCGTTGTAGTTGTTGTGGTGGTGGTTTCTTCTGTTGTTATGGTAGTTGTCGTTTCTGTTGATTTTTTATCAACCATAACAATGGTAACTTCTGTGACTTCTTCTTTTTCTGACGCTCCAGATTCGTCAATCACAAATCTGTAAACCTTACCATTCTGAATTATGAAGTCAATCGGATCCGCCAATTCATACCCTTCCGGTGCATTCAATTCCGTCAAAGTATACCGTACATTCTCAGAAAGGCCAAGAATCCAATGCTGTGTTCCATCCGAAACCCACTCATCCACAACTGTTCCATCAGCAGCTGTTACCTGCAACTGTGCACCTGCCAAAGAAGTCTGATCCTGATCATCAATCTTGTTGATGCAAACATCGAAGTTTTGAATAACAGGCTCTGTTGTAATGGTAGTAACATCCTGCTTGTTGTCAAGCATCACAATGGTCTGATCGGATACCAGATCCAATTTTTTAGAACCGTCTGTATCATCATAAGTTACAATATAAACGGAACCATCCTGATACGTAAAGGTAATCGGTTCTGCTGACTCATATCCTTCTGGTGTGATGCTTTCAGTCAACGTATAGTATTCCCCTTCGATCAAGCCAGAAATGATATGATTGGATCCGTCTGTTGTCCAACGATCATACTCATTTCCATAAGAATCTGTTACAACCAGCTCTGCTCCAACAACTGTTTCACTGGTCTGATCCTGCTTTGCAATTTGTACTTCATATACTGCCAGGGTTGTAGTCGTAGTGGTTGTAGTTGTTTCTTCCGGTGTTGTGGTTGTCTCTTCTGTAGTCGTTGTAAGTTCTTCCGTTGTGGTCGTGGTTTCTTCTGTTGTGGTTGTGGTCTCCTCTGTGGTTGTAGTCGTTTCTTCTGTTGTGGTCGTGGTGGTAGCTGCTGTCGTAGTAGTGGTTGTTACAGTAGTTGTTGTAGTTGTAGTGGTAGTAGTTGTGGTTGCATTTGTGGTAGTAGTTGCTGTCGTAGTCGGTGTAGTTGGGCCAATTGAGGAGCTGGTTGTAATTGTAGTGGTGACTGCTTCTGTTGTGGTGGTAGTTGCCTTCGTTGTTGTGGTTGTAGTTGTTGCCGTAGTTGTGGTAGTTGCCTTGGTCGTTGTCGTTGTGGTAGTTGCTTTTGTTGTTGTGGTTGTAGCTGCTGTTGTCGTTGCTGTCGTAGTTGTGGTAGTTGCCTTGGTCGTTGTCGTTGTAGTAGTTGCCTTGGTCGTTGTGGTTGTAGTTGCTATTGTAGTGGTGGTAGTTGCCTTCGTTGTTGTAGTGGTAGCTGCCTTCGTTGTTGTCGTAGTAGCTGCCGTTGTAGTGGTCGTAGTTGCCTTTGTTGTCGTGGCGGTAGCTACTGTTGTCGTTGTAGTAGTTGTCTTGGTTGTTGTCGTAGCTGCTGTCGTCGTAGTAGTAGCTGCCGTTGTCGTTGTGGTAGTTGCCTTCGTTGTTGTTGTGGTAGCTGCTGTTGTCGTTGTAGTAGTTGCTTCGGTTGTGGTGGTTGTGGCAGCTGTTGTCGTTGTGGTAGTCGCCTTGGTTGTTGTAGTTGTAGCTGCTGTTGTCGTTGTCGTAGTCGCCTTGGTTGTTGTAGTTGTAGCTGCTGTTGTCGTTGTCGTAGTCGCCTCAGTTGTGGTGGTGGTAGCTTCCGTTGTAGTCGTCGTGGTAACTGCTTCCGTAGTAGTTGTAGCAGTTGTTGTAGTTGTGGCACTGGTAACGGCTTCTTCCTTATCTCGCAGCACAATGCTGTTTCCACCAATTTGATTATCGGTTTCTTCATAATTGCCTGCATCCTGATCGGTAATGGATACATGCTTTACCACGCCATTTTCAATGGTAAATTCAATATCAGTTGCAACCTCATATCCATTCGGTGCTGCCACTTCATGCAGAACATACGTACCATCTGGCAGCTTGCTAATGGTAACAGCTTCTTCGCCACTTGTCCAGCTAATGGACAGGTTATCGCTTGCTACTATTACTCGATCTGGAACGGTAATGCCTTCCAGTGTTTTGCCAGCTTCAGCTGCTTCTTTCAAGGTCAACGTCAGTTCTGCTCCCGGCAGTTCATCACTTCCAGCTACTGCCTTCTTGCTGATATCCAATGTTGCAACCGTGTCATTTACAAAGATGGCATTCTTTTCAAAGGAAAATTCATCTGATGTCAAATCATCCGTTTTCTCCACCTTGCCATCCTTGATCGTAAATTCAAAGATAGATTTTACCAATGTATAGCCATCCGGTGCAACTGTTTCTTCCAAGGTATAGGTTCCATCCGGCAAGTTTTTCAGTGCGGCAGGTGTTTCTCCAGATTCCCAAATAATGGTGCTCTTATCCTGAGAAGGACCAGCCGGTACTGTTGCGCCACCGGAAATCACTACATTGCTCAGATCCAAACCATCTTTTCCAGTCAGCTTTAGCATCGCACCTGCAACCTCTTCGCTGCCAACTGCATCCCGTTTGCTGATCTGGATGACATTTTCCTCTTCTTCCACCTGATTCTGGAATTGAATGGTGTTATCACCCTTTAAGCTGATTACTGGTTCTGTTGGTTCTTCTGTTACTGGCTTCTCACCGATCAGCGTTGTTCCAGCAGAAAATGTGCCACATAATGCATTGATATTCTGCCAAGAACGATCTTGCGTTGTGATATTTGCCGATCCATCGCCAGAAGCAGTTACTTCAATTCCAGTAACATCGCTGGTAGAAGCACTACCCAAATCCAACTGTGTCCAATCGTAATTTCCACCACTTGATATAGAAGCGGTACTTGTTGATCCGTCTGCATGATAAATAACAATCGATTCTACTGTAATTGCACTTTCATCGTAGTTGGTTAATGCAATTTGACTAATCTCATAAGATGTCGGCTGTACAACCGGAAGGACATACGGTACTGTAAGGGTGCCATCTTCATTCACCTTAAAGTACTGCTTATCCGATACCAGCGTTGCACCACTTGGTGCTTCTGTCTCTACCAGATAGTAAACTCCAGGCTTTAAAGTACCTGCCTTTGTCGCATAAGCTGCATCTACTACCTTGCCAATTTCAATCAGATTTCCATCCTGCCGATCCAATGAAACATTGGAAGCAATTTTGGTGCCATCCTGTGCATAGATCTCCACAACTGCACCATTCAGATTGGTTTGATACTGGTCAACCTTTTCCAATTTTACCAGTGCGCCGACTTCCTCGTTTTCAAATGTCATAGCATCAATGGTCGGCATCACCAATGCATTGCTTGCATCATAATAATATGTTTTGTCATTCAATGTAAAGCTGCCAGATTTTGTGACATCGATTCCTTCTACCGCAGCATCATTTCCAGTTGTAACAGAGGATGCCTTTCCAGCTGTGTACAAAACATGGAACAGCACATCATCGTTTCCATCCTGAATCAAAATCGTACGATCGGTAATATTTCCATCTGCATCATATTGATCCTTAATGGAGTCAATTACAAACTGCTGGTTATAGTTCTCTTCTCCTGTTACAGTAAGAGAAACAGAAATAGCAGTCGGTACGCCATTGCTGTCTACGTCTGTAATTGTTTCTGTAACTGCTAATTGATAGGTTTTATCAGTCTTTTTATAACCAGAAGGAGCGGATTTTTCTTTTAAAGTATAAGTAGAGGAAATCACTCTAGAGGATTCTTCTGTATAATCTGTATCACCAGAAAAATCAATCTTAGTTGGAACATCTAAGTAATCTATATTTCCTGTACTCTTCAAACCAGATACACTGTTATTCGTTGCAGAATCCACCAATTCAAATGTTGCACCGGCTAATCCACTTTGATCCATATCAAATTTTTGAACCGGAACAGGATATCCAAGGCTTGCTTTGATCATATCAATGCTGCCCTGATACGGTCTGTAACCAAATTCCAAACCGCCTGTAAAGGACTTTGCAATCAAGGCACCGGATAAGTGACCATTACAAGCATCATCAGAAGATGCATCTGCATTTGGTGCTAAGATTGTACCATTGAAGTTTGCATCAATATAAACAGTAGAAGCATTTGGGAAATTATATAAAATACGCTCAGAATTGACATTGTTATTGCTCTTATGTCCAAGTTCTGGTTGGTTAGAGATGATTTCACCATTGATAGTCGTCTGTACTTTATTAACATTTCCCTTAATGGAAATTGAAGCATCATCACAAGATACAACTACAAATGCACCTTCTGGAATGTCAATGTAATTGATAGCATCTACTGCTTCATTCCAATTCTCTACATTAAAATAAACAACTTTTGCACTGCTGTCGTTACAGGTCAAATTCAATGTATTACCATCCCATTCCGCAGTGCCATTTACTTTTTGTTTTTCCAGCTTTTGTGTAGTAGCGTTCAGTTTTGCAAATTCTGCATCAAAGTCAATCAAATCTGCTTTAAAAATATAATCTTCATTGTAGGCATTGTCCCACAAGTAAGAACATTTATCCAGGTCAAATTCCTGACCAACTGCAAAAATCTTATAGGGTTCTCCAGTCGTATTTGATTTTACATTTAAATTTTTAAAACGATCCCCCGCCATAATAAAATGCGCGGCGTTTTTATAATAGATGCTCTGTCCATTGATATTGGTTAATTTTTCAAGCGGTGTACCGGTCGCAAAATCACCAGATCCAATTTGATAATTCCATCCATTTTCAAATGCGAAATTACCGCCGATTGCAACACGTCCCTCCGCATCTGCATTTTTTACGGTAAAATCATCATGTAAGAATACACAAAATTGACTGGCAATGCCAATTAAATAGGTACGATCTGCATTGGAGATAACATCACTGGCATTGGATGCACCCTCCGCCAAAATATTTCCTTCTCCTGCGAGTAACTCCACATCTGTGGTAGGTTTACCAGACAAACTGGTCAAGTCTGTTGCTGAAACAGTTGTTGTCATAGAAGGAACAGCAACTGTAAGCAGCGTCATGATTGATGTCAATGCGCTCATGAGCCGCATCTTGAAAGAAGATGTTCGAGACGAGACATTTTTCATAAATCAAAACTCCTTTCTAATCCTTATATTTCAGGCAAAATAAATGAACAGAATATGCCTCTAATGCAATTATAATACGAATTTCTTCAAATGTCAATAGAACGTGCACGGAAAAATGTTCCAAAACAAAAAAAGATGCTTTTTTGAAAAAAACATCTCATTTTTGTGCAAATACAATAGAAATTTGTTATATTTTAATAAAAATATATACATTATTTTATTTAATTTCCAATTCCACTTTTTTGTTTTTCTGAAGACAGTATGCGATCCAAATTGGTTTGATCAGGAAGCCTGCTCAAACTGACTATTATACAACTCCGCATAAAAGCCGCCCTTTGCCAACAGCTCTTCATGTTTTCCGCTTTCGATAATATCGCCGTCTTTCATGACCAAAATCAAATCTGCATTTTTAATCGTAGACAGTCGGTGCGCAATTACAAATGAAGTACGTCCTTTCATCAACTGATCCATTGCCGTTTGGATTTGCAGTTCCGTACGAGTATCCACAGAACTGGTGGCCTCATCCAAAATCAACATCGGTTTATCTGCAATCATTGCTCTAGCAATGGTAAGCTGCTGCTTCTGCCCCTGAGAAAGATTCACCTGATCATTCAAAACCGTATCATAACCATGCGGCAAAGTGCGAATGAAATGATCCAATCCCACCGCTTTACAAGCGGCCTGCATGTTCTCATCGGATACCCCTTCCGAACAATAAACCAAATTTTCCCGCACCGTTCCTTCAAAAAGCCAGGTATCTTGCAGAACCATGCAGAATTGTGCATGTACCTCTTCCCGCTTAACTGTATTAGTCGGGATGCCGTCAATTTTAATCTTACCAGACTGAATCTCATGGAATCGCATCAAAAGATTGACCATTGTGGTTTTTCCTGCTCCAGTTGGGCCAACAATAGCAATTTTCTGTCCCGGTTTTGCAACGGCAGAAAAATCATGAATGACAATTTGATCCGAATCTTCATAGCCGAACCGCACATGTTCAAATTCAACCAAGCCCTTTGCTCTGCCGAGTGTTGCTGTCTTTTTCTGCTCATCTTCCATTTCTTCTGCGTGCAGAAATTCGAAAACTCGCTCCCCGGCTGCGGCAGCAGATTGCAGGGACTGCATAGCCTGTGCAATCTGAGAAAGCGGCTGCGTAAAATATCGAATATACATCATAAAAGCAACAATGACACCAAAGGAAATGGAACCATGCATAGTCAAGGCGGCGCCTACGACACAAACTGCAACATACCCCAAATTTCCAATAAAAATCATCAGCGGCATCATTAAACCGGAAAGGCATTGTGCCTTAAATCCGCTGTCCCGCAAAGCATGATTCATCTGATTAAAAGTTTTCTTTGCATCGGCTTCCCCGTTGTACGCTTTCACAACGGTATGTCCTGTATAGATTTCCTCAATGTGTCCATTGACTGCACCCAAATTCTCCTGCTGACGGAGAAAGTAACGCTGTGACCGTCCCATAATCAGCATCATCAAAACAAATCCGATCAATGTTGCACCAATTGCTGTTGCAGTCATCACAACATTGGTTACCAACATCATGACCAAAGAACCCAACAGCAGTGTAACAGCTGAAACAAGTGTTCCGATGCTCATATTCATGGATTGCCCGATGGTGTCCACATCATTCGTTACACGGGAAAGCACATCACCGGTTGAAGTCTGATTATAGTACCACATCGGCAGCCGATTGATCTTTCTGGAAATATCACTGCGCAAATTTTTGCTGATTTTCTGCGTAACCGTTGCCATAATCCAGCCTTGTATCGTGGACAGAATGGCACTGATTGCATACAGAATTGCCAGCAGAATGCCGATTTTTGCAATTGCATGCAGATCAATTCCTGTCATAATTCCGTCCTGAATCAAATCTGTCAGATCCGACAAACGATCCGGCCCAATCAGCGTCAGAATGGTTCCAACCATGGCACAGCCCAACGCAAAGCCAATAACTGGCCATTCTTTCTTACAATAGCGCAGAAGATTCATCCAAGCACCTTTGAAATCTTTGGAACGATCTGCCGGACCGCCCATTCCAGGGCCGCCTTTTCTGCCATGCATTTGACGTTGTTTCTGTCCCATTATGCCAATTCCTCCTTTGAAAGCTGTGAATAGGCAATTTGCTGATAAACGGTGCAGGTTTGCATCAGTTCTTCATGCGTTCCCATTCCGGCGATTTTTCCCTCTTCCAAAACGATAATCTGATCGGCATCCCGAATGGTTCCAATTCGCTGTGCAACAATCAGTTTGGTTGCGCTGGCACAATCCTTTTTCAAGGTCTCTCGCAAAATACGGTCAGTCTTATAGTCCAGGGCAGAAAAGGAATCATCAAAAATGAAAATTTCCGGCTGCCGGCAAATGGCACGTGCAATGGACAAGCGCTGCTTCTGTCCGCCGGATAAGTTGGCGCCGCCCTGCGCAACATATCCATGATAGGTGTCTGTCATGTTGGTGACAAACTCCTCCGCCTGCGCCGTCCGAACTGCCTGCTCAATTTGTTCCTGCTGCGGTGCGTCTGCACCGTTTTCTCCATATGCCACATTGGAAGCAACGGTTCCGCTGAATAAAATTGCCTTTTGCGAAACATATCCAATTTTATTATGCAGCGCATATTGGGTATACGACTTGACATTCATGCCGTCTACCAGGACTTCTCCTTCTGTTGCATCATAGAATCGCGGCACCAAATTCACTACAGTACTCTTTCCGCATCCGGTGGAACCGATCAATGCAATGGTCTGTCCGGGTTCCGCAGTAAAGGTAATATTTTTCAGGACATCTTCCTCCGCATCCGGATACCGGAAGCTGACATTACGGAATTCAATCTTTCCTTTGCACGGCTGTGTGGAATCCGTCTGCGTTCCGTCCAGAATCGCCGGTTTTGTTTGCAGTACTTCCAGAATTCGCTTTGCAGCAACGGAAGCACGTGGCAGCAAAACAAAAATCATTACCATCATAATAAAGGACATGATAACCTGAATGGCATAGGAGGAAAACACGACCATATCCGAAAACAGCTGGAACTTTTCTTCTGCCTGCGCCCGATCAATCAAATAGGCTCCCATCCAATAGATGGACAGTGCAAGGGTACTGTTAATCAGCTGAATGCCCGGCATCAAAAATGCCATTACTCGATTGGCAAAAAGGTTGGTGGCAGTCAGCGTTCCGTTGGCACCTTCAAATTTCTGTTCCTGATATGCTTCTGCATTATATGCACGCACGACACGCAGTCCCGTCAGATTTTCCCGGGTCACACGGTTCAGGTCATCGGTCAAAGCCTGCAACTTCTTGTACCGCGGCATGGCAAGCACCATGCAGATACTAACCAGAATCAACAGCACCACAACTGCCATCCCTGTCGAAAACGTCCACTGCCAGTTCTTATTGGCAATCTTTAAAATTGCCCAAACTGCCATAATGGGCGCTTTGATCATAACCTGTAAGCCCATCACAATCAGCATCTGTACTTGGGTCACATCGTTGGTGGAACGGGTAATCAAACTAGCCGTAGAAAATCCGCCGATTTCCTCCATTGAGAACGACTGCACCTTATCGAACAGCTGCTCTCGAAGCGAGGCGGAAAAGTTTGCTGCAATCTTGGCTGCCAGGACAGCCACTACAA
>FR899086.1:37286-63522 GCA_000437255.1 Ruminococcus sp. CAG:403 | reverse complement strand
GCTGCCAGGACAGCCACTACAACAGAAGATGCCAGGCTGCCGACTGCACAAGCAAGCATCTTGCCTCCTGCGGTCAGGATCTCCTGCATCTTGCTGCCTTCTGTTTGTACAAGCATGGTAATCTTAGACATGTAATCCGGCATCGTCAGATCCAGCCAAACCTGCATTACAACAAAAACAAGGCTAATACAGGCAAACAACCAGTCTTTTTTGGTCAAATTGCGAAGTAATTTGATCACGGTATCACGACTCCTTTCATTCTATTCTTCCATTTCAATCAGAATGATTCTCACATTATACCACCCTATCCGGAATTTGTCAATTTTCTAAATTTTGATTCGACAAAAAAATGGCGCACCCGTCTTTTTTCGACGAGTACGCCTACTGGCTCTTCCTGGTTTCCATGTTGGAGGAACGTGACTCCGAACCATCACGTTTTCTGGATTTTTCATTATGTATCTATATGTGCGTTACATGGTACCCATTCCAAGCCAAAACGAAAATAAAATCAATCAGGAGCAAGAATTCCAATATACGGATTTCCTTCTAAAAAAGGCAGTTCCTCACAACCCTAGCTGTGATTTTCATGAATTACAGACCAAATTCCCTTTGAGATCTGCAGCCCAATTGAAACATACCAAACCATCCGCACGCCTGTCAGCAGACAGTCCTTTTTAGGTGCTCCTATAATATATATGTCAGAAAATCCAAAATATTACACTTTTCAGTTGTAAACAATTTGTAAACAAAAGAAATTCCCTTTGATTTATATAAAATTCACTATCCCCTTGCGCATATTACGCATAATAAACACCGGAATAACCGTATCTCGGAGTGCTTACTCCATTGACTGTTCCAGTTGCCACATAACGGCACCGATAGGTTCCGCCAGACGGCATGCTACAATAATAAGTATGTTTAGCAGATAACGTCCCTCTATAAGTTTGTCCCGGATCACCAGTATTATAGTCATACCAGTTACCATTAGAATCTTGTTTTTGCAGTATTGTGCGAATGGTCACAGTTCCAGTATCTGTTAATGCAACAAGACAAGAAATTTGACCTAACGAAATCGTAGCATTACAAGAATAAAAAACACCAGATGCTCTTGCTACATCATCAGTCAATTCTGTTTCTGAAATCGCCAAAACTTGCGATGTCTGCACACTACAAACTGAACATATCGATAATATTGCTGCTAAACAAACAGTCAATTGTTTTAAGCTTCTCATCATATTCATTCACCTCAAAATATTATTCAAAAGAAAATACAATTTCTTTTCTAGTTTTTGCATCTATTTCCATTGGAAAAAACACAGAATAAAATTTATCAAAATCGACTTCACGAACTGTCCAGAAAATAGAATGCCGCTCTAAATTAGATACTTCACAATATTCAATGCCATTATATGTAAAAAATTCTTCTGATTCATAGTTCTGCTCAACATTGACAGAACCTTTTGTCAATTCCGGATTGTATTGTTCAATTATTATACTTAAAGCACCTTCATTTTCTTTATGATACCCAATGGAAATTGTAATAGAACCTGATGTACGATAAACAATTGCATCACATAAAATATATCCATCCGGAATAATAGTTGGCAATTGCATGGTTGGATATCGTTCTTTTATCGCTTCTATACTTTCAAATTTTTCCTCTTGACATCCACCTGGAATGTTCTCGCTTCCATCCAGTGTATAGCCCGGATCCACTTCCGGCTGATGATATTCCTTCCAAAGAGAATGACACTTTGCGGCAACTGGAATGACTAGTACCAAACAGCCTGCCAGTCCAATGACAACACGTGCCACGGAAAGCCGCCATTCTCTTTTTTCCTTTTTAGTTTCTGTCTTACTTTTGTGCATGGCGTAAAACAGTTCTATGTACCGATCCAAAAGCTGCTGTGCTTCTGGGTCATTCCGCTTTGCAAGAAGTTCTTGTATCAAGCGGTACTGCTCGTCTTTTGTCAGCTCCTGGAATGCTGTACAACGCTGCTGAAGTTCGATCTCCTGCATGAAAATCCATCATCGCCTTTCTGGATGGGGTTATTGAAAAGAAAATACAATTTCTTTGATGTCACCAGCCTGCTTCGGCAACCCAATATAATAAAATTTATCAAAATCTTTTTCCGGCACTGTCCAAGTTGCGATATTGTCATCTATATTTGTTGCAAAACAATAGGAAATTCCATTTTTTGTTACATATTGCTGAGAACCTTCATCATACTCAATTGTTATTAAACTTCCCCCAAACGCCGGATTATACTGCGTCATATCAATATCGAAAAATCCATCCTGATTCTCGTAAGCCACAAAGACTCTAATAGAACCAGATGTGCGGGCAACCATAGCATCCTGTAATGTATATCCATCTGGAATAAAAGTTGGCAGTTGTATAGTTGGGTATCGTTCCCTTAATGCTTCTACGCTTTCAAAATGTTCCTCTTGGTATAAATCCGGAATGGTCTCGCTTCCATCCAGTGTATAGCCCGGATCCACTGGATGCTGCTCTTGCTGCCACATCGTATAATACTTGGAAAATACCGGGACAGAGAGTACGGTACAGCCAGCTAAGCCAATTCCCACACTCAGCAGCAAGGCGATCCGTCTGCCGCGTCTGCGGAAAAATGACTCTTGATAGCCATGCGCCCGTTTCCAGATAGACAAGCACCGATCCAGCAGTTTTTGTGCTTCTGCATCGTCTCGTTTCGTCAAAAGAGAACGGATGAGACAGGATTGTTCCGTCTCTGTCAACTTACGGAAGGCTCGCAGATTGGATTGACAGCGCTGCTGTAATTCCTCTTCCTGTGAAATAGCAATCTCCCCCTTTCCTATTGAAATGAGTAGGCAATTTCTTCCGGATTCGGAATGGAGTTTGGTACTGTTATGGTATAGAACATGTCCTTCTCTCCCTGCACCACATTCCAGGAAACCAGATTGGTTTCCTCCTTTTCGCTGATGGTATAGGTGGTTTGATCTACGGTAAGAACAGATTGAATCTTTCCTTCTATGGCAACCGCTTCCTGCGATTCCGCATCATTCGGATCAAAAATCCAGCGCATCCGCATCTGAATGGTTTCTTCTGCCTGATTGCTATAAAGAATGGTGATGGTGACAAATTTTGATGTCGTTGCATAAGAACCGCTTTCAAATTGATACCCCTCCGGCAAAGCCGTTGGCAGCATAACATCCGGTACAAATTTCTTCGCATCTTCCTCCTGAAGGAAGGATTCTTTTGAAGCTACATTTTTCGACTCGCCTTCTCCAAACCCAACCGATACATTTCCATTCTTTTGGAATCCGAACTGCATGGTATTATGGTCAGAGATTACCTGCATCGTCACAACTGGAATGACACTGCATAGTGCGACAGCTGCCGCACTGATCAGCAAACGCTTCGAAAACCGAATTCGTTTTTTGCGTGTTTGCTGTTCGGCTGCTTGTCCCAGTACTTGTAGCAAATGCGCCGAATCCACATCATCTTCATATTCAGGAAATCGTTCGAGCTGCGTTAGACATTGTTTGAAAAGCTGTTGTTGCGCCTGTGTTTTTTGTGATTCGATTAGCCAGCTAATTAGAATTTCCAGGTTTTCTTTTGTTAGCTGTTCCACTTGTTCCGGGTGTTCGCTGCAAAGTGCTTCCAGCTCTTCCCCGGTTTTTTCATGTCCCAAATAGATTGTAACCACCTCCTATCTCTACAGTGCATGCAACATGCCCTTCTATAATATATATGTCGGAAAATGCAAAATATTACACTTTTTCCTCAAAGAAATTTTTTGCAAGTAATTTTAACTTGCGATTTAAACGGTGAATTCGCACGCCAACATAACTTTCCTTCATGGAAAGCTGCTTGGCAATTTCAGAATATGGTAAATGATGGCAGTAATATAACACATATAAATTGTATTCCAAATCCGTCAGAGCATCTAAAACACTTTTCAAAGCTTCTTGTTGGGAGATTGCATTCGCTTTATTTTCCATGCGAATCTCCACTTTCTCTTCTACAGGCTGCTGCGGCATACGCTTTTCCGCATATTTTTCATAGTCCCGCATCTTTTTGGTCAATTTCCGATTGAACGCATAGGTACAGTTCATCGCAGTCAGAGCCAACCAACCGATTGGATTGCTATGTGTTTCCAGTTCTTTTCGCTTTTTTAAGGCACACAAAAAGACTTCCTGTAACAGCTCTTCCTGATCCTGTTTGGAACTGGAAATACACTTCATTTTAATCAATTTCAAAACATCATAGTGATACTGCTGATAAAGCTGTGTAATAAAATCACCATCTGTTGGTTTGCTCCGATTTTTCATACGATGCCCTCACCTCCCATCTATCAAGCAGTTCAAACAAATTTCCTATTTAAAATTCTATTATTTTCAGAATATATTATAATACACTCTAAGAGGATTGTAAATTATTTTTCATGTATTGATTTATATTTTTTATTATTTAACATTGGAACCGTCCAATTCCTTATACACAAAATTCAAAAAACTTCTTTTTCTCAGCTCAAATCGTCGAAACAAGCACTTGAAATTCACAATTTATCCATTGACACAGCAATATCCATCTGGTAAACTAAAATATATTTTTATAAACCATACTGCCACCGGGTAGAATGATGCGAAAGCATTCCAATACACATCGTTAGGTCTTTGAAGATGTGTGCTGGAATGCTTTTTTTGGAGGTCTTATAATCATGTTTGCAAAATTAAAAACGCTAACTACTTACTTTTCCAAATTTGAGCTTGCTCTTTGGAGTGGCTCCATTGTCCTCATTTGGCTGTCTTTTCTGCTTTTTGACCGAGAACGCTACCTGACATTGACCGCTTCCTGCATCGGTGTCACCTCTCTGATCTTAAATGCAAAGGGAAATCCACTGGGACAACTCCTGACCATTATATTCAGCGTTCTCTACGGCATCATATCCTTTTCCTGTGCATATTACGGGGAAATGATAACCTATCTAGGAATGACGGCACCCATGGCAGGAATTGCACTTGTTTCCTGGCTGCGAAATCCTTACCAAGGCAATCAGGCAGAAGTTGCCATTCGGCGAATCACCAAACCAGAACTAATCTGGATGGGCATTCTAACCATACTGATCACTACTGTGTTTTACTTTATCTTAAAAGCATTTCATACGGCAAATCTCATTCCCAGCACCATTTCCGTTGCAACAAGCTTTCTTGCGGTATTTCTTACCTTTCGGCGCAGCGCCTTCTATGCCATTGCATACGCTGCCAACGATATGGTATTACTCATTTTATGGGGGTTGGCAGCACGTACCGATTCTTCCTATCTCTCTGTTCTGCTTTGTTTCCTGCTGTTTCTCATCAATGATATTTATGGATTCATCAACTGGAAAAGCATGCAAAAGAGACAGGAACAGCAAACACGCCAATCAAGTCTCTGACAATAGATACATCTCCACAATCTCTGCACAGTCCTGTACGCAGTCCGGGCAGGGACGTTTCTGATAGTATTGCGCTGTTCGTTCCTGTGGTTTGGCACTGTCATCTTTTGGACGGGCTGCTCCTAGCAGATCACTGCATGTAATAGAACCGTTTTTCTCCTGAAAAGCAGCTGCCATTTCCCGCACCTTTGCATAAACTTCTTTTCTTGTTTCCAAGTCGCCGGGTTTTCCCGTACTCACTTTCAATCCTGCAAGCAACGCCATTGCCGACACTGCACCGCAAGTCAACCGCATTCTGCCAATTCCGCCGCCCAATCCTTCTGCAAAGCGCATTGCTGTTTCCGGTTCCATTCCAAATAAGTCGGAAAATGCACCAACAACTGCCTGAGAGCAATTGTATCCATTCAGAAACAATGCTCTGGCTCGATCTGCTCGTTCTCCCATTTTCAACATCCTCCTGTTAATTTGTGAAAAGTGGTCTGCATCTGTCTTTTTTCGATGCAAATCGCTTTTTATTTTTATTGTAGCACGCCCTCTTTGGTTTGTCAATCAGGAACCTTCTGTTGTAGTACCCGGAACAACCGGCTGTGGACGATCCGGTACCAATAATTCCTGCTGCATTCCAATTTCTCCACGCAATGTATATGTTACAGTTAATACGGCGCAATCTTCCGACTCTGTCACATTGGTTTCTCGATTTAAAATTTCTGTTTCCTGCAAAAAATTGGTTTCGTATCGTTCCATTTGCTCCTGCAAGTCCTGCTGTGCTTCTTCCGGCGTAAATGTCAGCTGCATGCTCTCATACTCCTCATAATCCGTATGCACCAAGCTAATCGGGAGCTCCATTCCAAACAGAGAAAAGAAGTTTTCTGTCACCTGACAATTATAGTCTGTATATGGATTCTGCTCTTTTCCGATCGGAATGGAACAGGAAAAGAAATTCAGGGATTGATTCTCCTTGCATCGTCCGGTTTTGGTACGAATAGACTGCGCATACGAACAAAAAAAGGTTTGGGTTTCTTGATACTCTCCAATCACAGAACCAGACGCATGATGCAGCGTGGTATGTCCCTTATCATCTGCAAGAATGCCGCTGACCAACAATTCTCCTTCCTGCACAGCGTCTCCGATCAATCGCATCACCTGCCCATCCCGAATGGACAAATCCACAATTTGTGCAGGCTTTGCAGCGACCAAATTGCACGGCTGACGATCCAGGTACATCTCCGGCTTCTCGGTTGCTTCCCGCACTTCTACCACCAGTCGATTGCCGGTGTGCCGCATAGCAGCCCAGCAAAGCGGAGACAATTTGATCTGCAATTGCCGCTCACAATGTGCATAACGCAAACTAGGCATCCAGCTTCCCCGCTCCACACCTTCCTGTGCCAAAACCGTCAAAATTTCTTCTTCCGTAACCGTTTGATTCCCCTGTATTTCAATTTTCATGACAACATTGGAAGTATAAAACAAAAAGGCTGCCGCTAACAGCAGCCCGATTGGAATGCCAAACCGAAACCGATTGCGAACCAGCCAGAAGCGAAGCGTTTTCCGCTCGTGAAGCTGTAGCGTAACATGATATTGCTTTGCCAATTCTTCTAAAAGCTGTTTTTCCCGTGTTTCTGTTCGGCAATAAAACACATCTCCACAGCAGCGCTGATTTTGGCATAAAACGCCATGCTTCCGAAGTGCATTGATGAATCCATAAAGTTTGCCGCCTTTTGCTTCCAGATCAATTTTACCGTGTACCTGCCCCATCATGAGCAGCCTCCTTTGGGCAGCAATTCAACAGACTGAATGACACCACGAATCAGCATACCAGTCGGTGAACTGGTATCCACACGCAGATCCCGCCCCCAAATTTGCAGCTGTAAGTCTGTCGTTTGCAGCAAAATTCGAATGTCGTTATATTCCAGAATTCGTTTGCAGTTTTCCAACCGCAGTTCCCGATTTCCATTAATTTGAATCCACGTTTGGTAGTATAGAAACCGCCGTCCGTGTTCTGTCACTGTTTCACGCAAGCTCAATCACCTCTCTTTACATATATGACAGTCCATTTTAAAATAGTCCTATTAGACCCCCTCTTCACAAGCACATTTTCCTTGTGAAGAGGGGGTCTAATACAAAATCCCACAGCATATACATTCATACCGTCTGCTTTTTATAAAAAGTAGACGTTCAATCATTCAAACCAGCTTTTTCAGAAACGAGGCAATGGATCATGATGCAACGTTCCATTTATTCAAAAGCAGCACTTTGCTGTGTCCTATCTTTCTTTTTTCTGATCGTCTGCATAGGGAAAGCAACGATCATGCAAACAGCCCTTACCAACAGTTTGACCATTTGCCTGACAACCATTTTGCCTTCTCTTACAGCAATGATGATTTTAACCCGAATTCTAACAGAATCCGGGTTACTGGAGCAGTGGAATTTTCTATTCGGCAGGCTGTTTCATTTCCTATTTCGGCTTCCAGCCAATTTTTGCAGCATTTTTTTCATCAGCCAAATTGCTGGTTATCCGGTCGGAGCCGCCATGCTGTGTCCATATTTTCAAACGCATGCAAATGCAAAAAAAGAACTTTCTGCAATTACCAGTGTCTGCTTTGGCGGCGGCCCTGCCTTTTTAATTGGTACCGTTGGTGCACAATTTTCCAATCATCGTCCTTGCATGTATCTGTTTCTTTCCGGATTTTTGGCAAATGCACTATTGGCAATTGTTCTTGGACGATGTATTTCGATTTCTGAACCGCCACTTTCCGCAAAACCCGTTTCTTTTTCTGCGGAATTGCTGGTATCCTGTACCAGACAGGCAAGTCAAAATCTGCTTGGCGTATGCAGCATGATTCTATGTTGTGCAGCACCAATCGGCATGCTCAATTCGATGTCCTGCTGGAACTGGATTTCCGAACAAATCGCCGAGTTCTGCACAGCATCCCCCCGACAAGTGCAACCGATTTGCAACACATTTTTGGAAATCAGCAATATTTGCACCCTTTCCGTCTCCGATTCGCACATACTTCCCATTCTGGCTGGACTGCTTTCCTTTGGCGGCATTTGTGTCCTTCTACAAGTGAGTGCCGTTACGCATGGACAATGCCAATTTGGTATTCTGTTTGGGATGCGATTTCTCGCTGGTTGCCTTTCCGCAGGTTTTTGCTGGCTTTTGCTGCAACTGGTTCCGCTTCCGGAAGCAACGACTGCTTCCCTTTCGTCTTCTGCACAAGCGGTTATGAGTCCAGCCGTTTCCTGGAGCGGAAATTCCTGCATGCCGGGACTCTTCCTGACTTTCATGATCGTTCTCTTCTTGCTTTCCTGCGACAAGAAGAGCAGTTCTTCCTCTACGATTTATCAGTAATTTTTTTGAAATCAAACACAAAAAAGCCGTTACAAAAATTGTAACGGCTTTTTTTGGCAGGGGCACCAAGAATCGAACTCGGGACACGCGGTTTTGGAGACCGCTGCTCTACCAGCTGAGCTATACCCCTATTATTTTAACACAGTGTTTTACAACGTTATTTATTATAGCATATTGGAAACGGTTTGTCAATCACTTTATTCAAAACTTTTCATGACATAATCAACTGAATAAACAGAATTTGACAATTGCTTCTTCCGTCTTACAAATTGACACGCTATGCCCGGCGTGTTATAATAAGATTGTATTTTTTATCTTTTTATCGAAAGAGGCGAATCCATCATGTATCAACCCAAATCCATGCACGCAGAGGAATTTATCAATCATGAAGAAATTCTTGAAACACTTGCGTATGCGGAACAAAACAAATCCAATACGGCATTAATTTCAGATATTTTGCAAAAAGCAACGCAATGCAAAGGACTTTCTCATCGAGAAGCCTCTGTTTTACTGGCATGTGAAGATCCGGCAGTCCTTCTTAAAATGAAGCAGCTAGCGGAACAGATCAAATTAAAATTTTACGGAAACCGAATCGTTATTTTTGCTCCCTTGTATCTCTCCAACTACTGTGTAAACGGCTGTGTTTATTGTCCCTATCATGCCAAAAACCACCACATTACTAGAAAAAAACTAACACAGGAAGACATTGTTCGGGAGGTCACTGCGCTACAGGACATGGGACACAAACGGCTTGCCATCGAAGCTGGCGAAGATCCTTTGCACAATCCCATTGAATATATTTTAGAGTGCATCGATACCATTTACCACATTCAGCATAGAAATGGCGCAATTCGCCGTGTCAATGTCAATATTGCAGCAACAACTGTTGAAAATTATCAGAAATTAAAGCAAGCTGGCATTGGAACTTACATTCTCTTCCAAGAAACCTATCACAAGGAAAGTTATGAGCAGCTGCATCCAACTGGTCCCAAACATAACTATGCCTATCATACAGAAGCTATGGATCGTGCCATGGCAGGCGGCATCGATGATGTCGGACTGGGCGTTTTATTTGGATTGGAGCGCTACAAATATGAATTTGCTGCGCTGCTGATGCATGCGGAGCACCTGGAAGCCGTTCACGGCGTTGGCCCACATACCATCAGCGTTCCACGCATCAAGCGAGCAGATGACATCGATCCTTCTGCCTTCCACAATGGCATTGACGATGAAACATTCGCTAAAATCTGCGCTTTGATTCGAATTGCGGTGCCCTATACAGGCATGATTATTTCCACACGAGAAAGCCAAGCCGTTCGGGAAAAAGTCATCCGGCTTGGTGTTTCTCAAATCAGCGGCGGATCTCGTACCAGTGTCGGCGGCTATGCAATTCCGGAAACAGAAGCAGAAAATTCCCAGCAGTTTGATGTCAGTGATACCCGAACACTGGATGAAGTGGTGCAGTGGCTGATGAAACTCGGTTATATTCCAAGTTTCTGCACCGCCTGCTACCGAGAGGGCAGAACTGGTGATCGCTTTATGGCACTTTGCAAAAGCGGACAAATTCAAAACTGCTGTCACCCCAATGCACTTTTGACCCTGAAAGAATATCTGACGGACTATGCTTCTCCAGAAACGCAGGCAATTGGGCTGCGTCTGATTCAAGACGAATTACAAACAATTCCAAGCCCTACCGTACAAAAGAAAACCATACAATATCTGGATGCCATTCAAAATGGAACCCGTGATTTCCGCTTTTAAGGAGTTGATTGCCATGCCAGCTTCCCTCTTCCAAACCCCAAACGGAGAACGCCTGCAAATCGGCATCTTCGGATCTCGCAACGCTGGAAAATCCAGTTTAATCAATGCACTGGCTGGACAACCGCTTTCCATCGTATCCGATCAAAAGGGCACTACAACCGATCCAGTTCAAAAAGCAATGGAACTGCTTCCAATTGGCCCGGTTGTTCTAATTGATACGCCAGGATTGGATGATGACAGTGCACTGGGACCGCAGCGAATTGCGCAAACCCGTTCTATCCTCCGAAAAGCCAACCTTGCGCTGCTGGTTTTTGATGGAACCATTGGAATGAATGCCTCCGACCAAAAGCTCCTGCAAACGCTGCAAGCAGAAGCCATCCCCTACCTTTTGGTGGCCAACAAGTGCGACGCACCCAACTTTCTCCCAACACCAGAACATGCTGTTGCAGTCAGTGCGCAAACCGGCTGCCATCTTTCCACATTAAAAGAACAAATCATTGCCTGCTATCAAAAAGAACTGCAACCCAAACAAGAAGCCGCTGTCTTGCTCGGTGACCTGGTAAAACCAGGCGATTGCGTCGTATTGGTCACGCCCATTGATACATCTGCACCAAAAGGCCGGCTGATTCTGCCGCAGGTGCAGGCCATTCGTGATTTGCTGGATCATCAGGCGTGTTGTCTGGTCACACAACCGCAGCAGCTTCCGCAAATGCTGAAATTACTGCGACAACCGCCCAAACTGGTAGTAACAGACAGCCAAGTTTTTGAATCTGTACAAAAAATTGTTCCAGATTCCATTCCACTGACCTCCTTTTCAATTTTATTTGCACGCTATAAAGGCATTTTACAGCAAGCTGTACAAGGCGCCTTTGCGCTGAAACAACTTCCAGAAGGTGCAACAATTTTAATTGCCGAAGGCTGCACCCATCACCGGCAATGCGAAGACATTGGAACAGTAAAGCTTCCCAAGTGGATACAGGCATATACCAAAAAACAATTTCAGTTTCAGTGGTGTTCCGGAACATTCTTCCCGGAAGATTTATCAGACATCCAGTTGGTGGTACACTGCGGCGGCTGCATGCTGCCGGCAAAAGAAGTAACTGCACGACAAGCACTTGCCAAACAATATGCAGTTCCTTTTACCAATTATGGCATTCTGATTGCCTATTTAAATGGCATTTTGTCTCGCAGCTTGGCTGTCTTTCCAGATGATTTTTCCAACCAACTACAATAAAAAATAAAACATGCGATGCTACAGAAAATCTCCTGCGGCATCGCATGTTTTTTCAGCATTTACCATAGCCATCTCTATGCTTGCAAATGCCTATTTCTTAAATTTTGCAAAAAAGCCTTTCTTTTCGTAAGGAGCTCTTTGGATGCCGGTCAGCTGATAGCCGGTCTTTTCAATCAATCCCTTTAATGTGTCATCCGGAATATCCTGCTCGGTCAGAATTACAGTCTCTCCTTTTGTATGCGAAGAGGAGACCTTCTTCACATTGCATGCAGCACGCACTGCATCATTGACATGCGCTTCGCACATTCCACACATCATGCCATCCACTTTCAACGTAATTTGCAACATTGTTTCATTCCTCCTAGATGTTGATAACCTGCGAGCATGCTCGCGAATCAGCGACTGTTATGCGTTCCGATAATCCGTTACCCGTTTTGTCTTCTTTTCACTGCGCGGCAAAGTGCCAATCGGAACAATGACAACCTTTGGGGTCATGCCAATTCGAGACTTAAAGTGCTCTACAATTAGTTTTGCCATTTCGTCAAAGCTAACACGACCTTCTCCCTCTACGGTCAAAATCATGACATCTCGATTGTTGTCCTCATCCCGTGCAATGGTAATGCTGTATTCACTGGATGCGCCGTCTACTGTCCGTAGAATATCTTCTACCTGACTGGGGAACATATTCACGCCACGTACTTTAAACATGTCATCGCTTCTGCCCTGGATGATTCCAATGCGGGGATGTTTTCTGCCGCAAGGGCACTCTCCTGGAATTATACGAGAAATATCATGCGTGCGGAACCGGATCAGCGGAGCGCCTTCCTTGACCAGCGTTGTCAGAACGATCTCGCCTTCTTCCCCATCCGGAAGCACCTTTCCGGTCTCCGGATCGATGATTTCCAGATAAACATAATCATCCCAATAGTGAATACCGGTCTCATATGGGCAGTTGATGCCAATTCCAGGGCCATAGATTTCTGTCAATCCATAGATGTCATAGAGTTCAATGCCCAGACCTTCCCGGATGCGCTTCCGCATTTTGCTGCTCCAACGTTCGGAACCAATGACACCCTTTTTCAGACAAATCTGATCTTTCAGACCACGCTTCTGAATTTCCTCTGCCAACAACAACGCATAAGAAGAAGTTGCCGTCAAAACCGTAGTCTTTAGATCGATCATCATTTGAATTTGCTTCTCCGTATTGCCAGGACCCATCGGAACTGCCATAGCTCCTAATTTTTCACAGCCATTCTGGAATCCAATTCCAGCTGTCCAAAGGCCATAACCCGGTGTAATCTGAATGCGGTCTTTCTTGGTAATGCCAGCAGTTTCATAGCACCGTGCAAACATAATGGCCCAGTCATCGACATCTTTTGCAGTGTACGGAATGATAACGGGAGTTCCGGTTGTACCAGAAGAAGAATGAATCCGAACAATTTCTTCCTCCGGTGCCGCCATGATACCAAGTGGGTAAGCATTGCGCAGGTCTTCTTTGCTGGAAAACGGAAGCTGTTCAAAATCTGCCTGGCTGCTGACGCCGTCAATTCCTAAGTCCCGATACTTCTTTCCATAGTAGTTATCTGTCTGAAGCAGTCGCTGAATCTGATGATTAACCTGCTGCATTTGCACTGAATTGAGTTGCATGATCTTCTCCAATCTGCTTTCCGCTCTGGAAAGCGTTTTGATTCAAAATTCTATATTTTTCCGGAATCCGTGTTTGAATTTCTTCTAAAACAGATTCTGCCGACAAGCCGAGGGCACCTGTTCCAACTGCAATTCCAAGAATCGCTACATTAAAGACCCGGGTGGTACCAAAAGCACGACAAAGCGCTTCTGCATCAACAGAAATAAGGTGCTGACACTTTTTCTGCAAATAAGCAAGCATTTCTGTTCCATCATATCCCGTATTGCGCAGAGATTCCGTAACCGGTTTTACCGGGAGCTGGTTGACGATCACAATTCCATCTTTCTTCATGTAGGAAAGATTGCGAACTGCTTCTGCCGGTTCAAATGCCAGCATCATATCCGCATGTCCTTTTGGAATCAGCGGAGAATAGGCAGCCGTTCCAATTCGAACATGGCTCGTAACCGAACCGCCTCGCTGTGCCATTCCAATGGTTTCCGCAGAATGGGCAACATAGCCACACCGCATTGCAGCCGATGCAAGCAGTTTGGATGCCAAAACAGTTCCCTGTCCACCAACACCGCAGAGTAAAATATCCTTATTCATGCTCGTTCCCTCCAATCGCAGAAATGGGACACACCTTGCTGCACAAGCCACAGCCCGTACAGAGACTGCTGTCAATCTGAACAGCGCCATTTTGTATTGCAATAGCAGGACATCCGATTTCCCGAATGCATTTCTTACATTGTATACAGCGATCAGAAATCTTCATTTTTCCTGCTGGCTTACACAGTGCAATACAAGGTGCACAGAACAGAATCGCTTTTACGCCGGGCAGCTCCATACATTCCTGTATGATTTGAATAGACTGCTCCAGATCAAACGGATTGACAGTCCGAATGGTTTTTACACCCATTCCTTCCAGTACTTTTTGAATGGATACTTTTTCTACAAGATCTCCCATTAAGGTTCTGCCCGTTCCAGGGTGCGGCTGATGGCCGGTCATAGCGGTGGTGGAATTATCCAGCACACAGAGAATCATATTGGCTTCGTTGTAAACGGCATTGACAACGCCTGTCATTCCGGAGGCAAAGAACGTGGAGTCTCCAACAAATGCAAACTGAACTGCATCTGGATCCGTCCAGTGGAATCCCTGCGCCATCGTAATGCCGGCTCCCATGCAAAGACAAGTGTCTACCATATCCAAAGGCATTGCATTGCCCAAGGTATAGCAACCGATATCTCCACAAAAATAGCCTTTTCTCGTTCCAAGTGCACGCTTTACGGCATAGAAGGAGGCACGATGCGGACATCCTGCGCAAAGAACCGGCGGACGAATTGGAAGTGCCGGCAGATCGGAACAATCCATTCCGGTCTCCTGCGGCGCATCTCCTAAAAATGCACCAAGCAGTGCTGCAACGGAATCCGCAGTATTTTCGCCAGCCAATGCACCATGTCCCGTTTGTTTTCCCAAAATGCGAACCGACAAATGATGCTTTCCTACTAAACGCTGCAAGGTTTCTTCCAAAAAGGGACTCAATTCTTCAATGCAGAGTACTTCCTCCACTTCATCCAAAACAGAACAAGCCAGCTGTTCCGGAAATGGATATGGAGTTGCAATGCGGCAAACTCGAACGTCTTCCCGATCCTGCAAATACTCTTTGACATAAGCATAGCTGACACCAGATGTAAAGACTGCTTTTGTTCCGGAACCATAGGCAAAGTTGCCTGCATATTGAGAAAATGCCTCCCCGATTTTCGGATTGCGCTGTTCGATCTGAATGTGATTTTGATAAGAAAGCCGTGGGAAAATAACCCACCGGCTGGAATCCTTTTCAAATCCATCATACTGCTTGGGAACAGGGTGCTCTTCTACTTCTACAGAAGCATAGGCATGGCAAATTCGAGTAGTGGGACGAAACAAAACAGGTGTTCCGTATTGCTCGGAACAGACGAATGCATCCTGAATCATCTGATACGCTTCTTCTGGAGAAGAAGGATCGAAAACCGGAATTCTGCAAAACTGTGCAAACATTCTGGTGTCTTGTTCCGTCTGGGAAGAAATTGGCCCGGGATCGTCTGCCACAACGACAACCATGCCGCCTTTTACACCAACATATGCCAGCGACATCAGAGGATCCGAAGCAACATTTAACCCAACCTGCTTCATAGTGACCATGGTACGTGCACCTGCATAGGCTGCACTGGCAGCTACTTCTAACGCTGCTTTTTCATTGACTGACCATTCCAGATGAACCTCTCCATGCGGATAGCGTTCCAGCGTTTCCATAATCTCAGAGGAAGGCGTTCCGGGATAACCAGCAGCAAGATTCAAACCAGCTGCCAGAGCGCCCAGTGCAATGGCACTGTTCCCCATGATATATTCTTTTTTCATTTTTATGGCTCTCCTTCTGCCTAAACCGTATTTTTCTGTTTTATTATAGCACATTCCTTTTTAAATTGCAATCCTTCCCACCATTCTTCCATAAAACCCAATTTTCCTGCATTCAGGGCGATATTTGTGCATTCAAGGCGATTGCATTGACTTTTTGTCAAAGCCTGTTATACTAAAATATATTCACATAGAATTCAAAAAAGGAGTACAAATATGGAAAAAATATTAAACAAAATCATGGTATTTCTTTCGAAAGAGGAAGAATTGGATTCCGAACAAGCAGAAATTGTACGATATGGATTGGAAATTTTACTGTTAAAAAGTATTTTTTTCCTGGCTACACTGGCATTGGGGCTTCTAATCGGCTGTTTTTGGGCATGCTTTTTATTCATGGCATTTTTTGTTCCCCTGCGTTCCTTTGCCGGCGGCTATCATGCCGATACACGCAAGCAATGCCTGATCCAATCCATGCTGACCACCCTTCTGGTACTTAGCATCATCAAGTGGTCCGCGGATCATCCAATGGTACTCTATCCGCTGCTGCTTCTGGCGCTACTTTCTGCTGGATGTATCTGGATGCTGGCGCCTATTGATACGGAAAATAAGCGCCTGGATGCCTCCGAACAGCAGCTTTTCAAAAAAAGAACCCGCTGCATGCTGCTGATTGAATGTGGCTTTGTCTTGATTTTATATGTACTTGCTCTGCATACTGGCACATGTGCAGCTATGCTATCCATTTCCACCACAGGTATTCTTTTAAGTGCAGAACGGCTCAAGCAAATGCGAAAAAAACATGCAACATGACAGCACGCAAATCCCTGAAAAACAATCCATATTCCGAACGGGAAGCAGCTTAGAATCGCTTGATTTTAAGCTGCTTTTTACAAAATACGACAAATTTCTACGAATTGCAGAAGATATTTTTGTCAAGTTATGTGATTCTTATAGGGAAAACGTAGAAATTGCATATAAATTATTTACTTTTCAAGAATAATAGGATATAATAAAAAATAAAGGATTTACTTTATGAATTTATAGTGAATAGAGGACGTTGTATGTTAGAACTTGCCATCTGTGACGACGATCCAAGCGTCACAGAACAAATCAGACAGTTTATCGCATCTTTTGAAGTACATGATGAAGTACAATTTCATGTTCATACTTTTTCAGATGGTGCTGCTTTGCTGCAAGCCCATAAAAAATTTGACTTTATCTTTTTAGATGTCGAAATGAAACTCGTCAATGGAATCGAAACAGCGGAACGCATTCGTCGAAAGAATCGTGTCGTTCCGATTGTCTATGTAACCAGCTATGCCGATTTTCAAAACCAGGCATTTAAAGTACATGCCTTTGACTTTATCATCAAACCATTTGATATCAATGATATTTTTCGTGTCTTACGTGATTTTCTTGCCTCTTCGCAGGATCATCAAGATGACCGTGTAATTCCGCTTGTCACCAAGCAGGGCATCGTGATACAAAAAATCAGCGAAATCTACTATTTTTTCATTTTAGAAAAACGAACGGTACAAATCAGTACCATCTATAAAGAATACATTGTAAAAGAAAATTTATCGGATATCTTTGCAAAATTAGACCCAAATCAATTCTATATGACACATAAATCCTGCATTGCCAATCTGCAATACGTGGAAACCATTGAAAAAGGCAATGGCATTGTCATGCAAAACGGTGCCTGGCTTCCGCTGTCTCAACGAAAACAAAAGGATTTTCTATATTGCCTCTCTAAACAGCTGCGGGAACGAAATACATGGAAATAAACGAGCAGTGATTTAGAAGCAAACTTTAAAGTTTATCGTTCTCGCAAAGGTGGTTTCAAGAGTGTTAAAGCTGTTCTTATCTGAAGTCAGTCAATCGATCAATACTTGTGTAATAAACATATTGATTTTCTCTTTTTTCAACAAAGTATATGGGAAAAAATATCAAAGTCGAATTTTGTACGGCGTGGCTTATATCGGTGCAGTCACTGCCATGATTTTGGTGAATCAAATTCAAATTGCACCAGTCAATTTATTGTACACCATTGTATATATGGATGTACTGAGCGTATGGTTATTTCGGGCAGATTTTAAAAAATTCTGGCTGTATAACCTCATTTTTTTATTGATTTTATTTTTCTCAGATGCCATTACATTTTCTTTCTGGTCTGCCATTCGGGGAGACAGCTACGGGGAAATCATATTGCAGGAAGAACTTACGGCGATCAGCAATCTCTTGAACATCCTGGTGATGTTTTTGGGGTATAGAATTGTGCTCGCCTTTCTTTGCAAAAATGATATGAAAGTGGTGCAAAAACAGGAATTAATCTTCCTGATTTCCATGGCGACTTTTGAATGTTTTGTCATTTACCACTTTATGAGCAAAGTCTCCTGCACCAATGATGGTATTGCCATTCTGCTAATTTTATTTGGGTTTCTAATTGTAAACGTTTACATCACCTATATGATTGAACAAATTTCCATTGCCTATCAATACAAATACGAGCTGTCCCTCTCTCAAAAACAAAATGAAATTCAACTAACGCATTACCAGAATCTGGAGGAAAAATATCAGCAATCCAGAAAGGTCATTCATGATTTAAAAAAGCACTTCTCTGTACTAGCAGAATTGGAACACATCAACAATGAATCGGCAACAGCATATGGTTCGCTCATTGAACATGAAATGAATGACTTATTTTGCGGATTTCGATGCAGCAATCGCATTCTGAGCATCATACTCAGTCAAAAACTGGAAATTGCACAAAAAGAGCAAATCGAAGTGGACTTAAAAGTAGATGATATTTCTTTGGATTTTTTGAATGATCTGGATATCACTGCCCTATTTGCCAACCTCTGGGACAACGCCATTGAAGCCTGCGCCAAGCTTGCACCTGACCGGCGCCATATCCTATTTGTAATGCAGAAAGTAAATGGTTTTCTTGTTATTAACATGGAAAATCCATTTGATTCTGTTGTACCGGAGGGCAAACAAAAATTCCGCTCTACAAAGGAAAATCATATGGGTCTTGGACTATCCATTTTGCGTTCCACCGTTGAAAAGTATGATGGTTTGTTGGTGACCGAACAAAACAACTTTATTTTTCTGGTTGAAGTAACCATTCCCATTCCTTAATCAATTTGTCACATTATATAAAAATAAACGAAAAAGCAATTTTTATTTTGTGATACAATTGCATTCAAGGCAATATAATTGCATAGAGGAAAAATGGGTTGATTCCTGAAAATTTCTGTCGTATAATACAAAACATAGGAGCAATCCTAAATTTTAAAAAGGTGGTAATTCAAATGAAGGTACAAGAAATGGCAAAGAAAATGGCTGCAAAATCCATGACAAAGGCTGCGGAACGCACAGCACTTTTCACAGGTGAATCGGCTTGTGTTTGGTGGCAGTATCAGCCAAAAGCACCGGCTGCTTTGAAAAAAATGAAGAAGCGGTAAGCAACATCTCCGCATATGTGCTTTCCTTTGTCCGCTGAAACATTGGAACGCAACAGAGGAAAAAAGAAATGTCTCTGATGGAATGGCATTTCCATGGATCAAAAGGCACAAAGTGATCGTTGTATTTCCCATACTCCAAAGAAAAGGCAACATATTGTATCAAAACATCTTACTACATACTGACGCAACTTGTCTGGCAAAATTAGCTTGGCAAACGATACTGCATCCTCCATTTTGACAAAATAAGCATGCAGAAATCCTTACAATGTTTTCGATTGCTCCCCCAGTGAAACCTTGCCCAAATAAAGCTGCAAGAAAGGTTTTATTGGAGGAGCAACGTTTTATATTGCTGCAATGCTTCGCCAACCATCACGATGCCCTCATTTTAATCTGTTCCATCACATTCTAACAATTTCCTCTCTCCAATATCTGATCTCTCGTAAATAAAAAGAAAGAAAAAAAGAGAGACGGATCAAATGGATCGAACAGATCCCCGTTCAGCATTGGGATAAGAATAAAAAGAAAAAGAAAAAATCGATGAAATGGATTGTTTGTCCGCCCTGGTACGTCACAGTACCAGCGAAATCATTCCAATTTCATTTCCCAACAAAATGTGTAGAATAAAATAAAAATATGCACGCTTTTTATCATTTTATTGGTGTAAAACAAATTCTAAGCGCTTATTCGGCACTGGATTTGTTTTTAAAATGAAAAAAGCAGCAAATAGAATTTCGGATTCTATTTGCCCTCGTCCTTACAAAAGAAACCAGACATGCCTCTATTCTGCTGCAAGCAGAGGAGGCATGTCCGTTTTTCCGATTCAGCAATCAGGACTTGGATAAAATCCGTTCCAAATCCTGCTGCGGCGTTTGGGTCGGTGTAATATGATACTGTTCCACCAAATATGCCAGTACATTGGGAGACAAAAATGCCGGCAGAGTTGGCCCCAATACAATATTTTGAATACCAAGTGCAAGCAGAGACAACAAAATACAAACTGCCTTTTGTTCGTACCAGGAAAGCACCAAAGTCAATGGCAAATCATTCACACTGCACGAAAAAGCATCTGCCAATGCCAAAGCAACCCGAATGGCACTATAGGCATCGTTACACTGCCCCATATCCAGAATTCTTGGAATCCCCTGAATGGTTCCCAGATCCAGGTCGTTGATGCGGTATTTTCCGCATGCCAGCGTCAAAATCAAACTATCCTTTGGCGTTTGCTTTGCAAACTCTGTAAAGTAACTTCTGCTGGGAGCAGCGCCATCACAGCCGCCAATCAAAAAGATGTGTGAAACCGCACCGCTTCGAATAGCTTCAATCAATTTCTCTGCGATAGACAGCACAGCGTGATGGGCAAATCCGGTTGTAACCGTATGACCGCCATTCATCCCTGTCATATACTTGTCTTCCTCATAGCCACCGCATTGGATCGCTCGTTCTATCACAGGCGTAAAATCTTTGTCCGCTCCAATATGCACCAATTCCGGATAGGACACAATGGAAGTAGTAAACACACGGTCGCAATAACTTTGCCGAACCGGCATAATGCAATTGGTCGTAAACAAAATGGGAGCTGGAATATTGTGAAATTCTGACTGCTGATTCTGCCAACCCGTTCCAAAGTTGCCTTTTAGATGCGGATACTTTTTTAGCTCCGGATACCCATGCGCCGGAAGCATTTCACTGTGCGTATAAATATTGATGCCCTTGCCTGCTGTTTGTTCCAGCAAAAGCTTCATATCATGCAAATCGTGTCCGCTCACTACAATAAACGGCCCTTTTTCAATGGTCAGCGGAACCTCTGTTGGAACTGGATTTCCATATGCTTCCGTATTGGCTTGATCCAGCAACTCCAGGCACTTCAAATTCATACTGCCCACTTCCAGCACCAACGACAGGAGTGCCTCCATCCTGCTTTCCGGTTCGCCCAATGCATACAATGCTTTATAAAAGAATTGGTTGATTTCCGGATCTGTTTTTCCAAGCACACGTGCATGGTAGGCATAGGCTGCCATGCCTTTTATCCCAAACAGAATCAGTGATTTCAGGGAACGAATATCTTCATGTGCTTCCCAGATTTCCTCTAATGAATAATCTTCAAATTTTTTGCTGTTAATGCGTCCCTTCTCTTTTTCAATTTCCGATTTGATCTGCCGAATGGTAACATCATTAAAATTGACATTGGTCAAGGTGGTAAACAATCCTTTCAGCACCCATTCATCGGTTTGATCCGTTGGCTTACCATCTTTTTCTGCACGAGCCAAACCAATCAGCGCACCCACCAATTCATCCTGATAATTGGCAGTGGCTGCTTTTTTGCCGCATACCCCAACCTTTCCCTCACATCCAGTATTATGTGCTGTTTGCTGGCACTGAAAGCAAAACATCTCCTGCATGATACCGCTTCCTTTCTCATTTTCTTTTTTGTAATTCCTTTCCATGCAGACAAAACAACTAGAGCATGTCTCCATCAAAATGGGAACATGCTCTAGTATTTGCCAAATATTTAAAATTTATACACCGCACAAAGAGACAGCGCATTCATGTTGTTTTTCCTTTTCGCCGATTTAAGAACGTTACAAATTGAAAGTGTTTGTCTATCCAGTTTCCGCAGATTCCAACGCCCTTGCCCATGGTAAAAGCTGCCAGAATGGTTCCAATGCCTAAGCCATCCAAATGTCCCAGAAAGAACAGCGTCAATCCCGCAGTGACTGCCAAACAGGTTACATCAAAGCCAATCTTAATCTTGGGATAGCCAATAGAAGTAATATCTGATAATTCCCGTGGGAAAAGATCCGTCGGAATAATGGGCAGTCCGCAACGGTTAGACAGTGCAATGCCAATACAAATCAGCACATAGCTGATTATGAAATACAGAATCCGCCAAGGTAGTGCCGTTGGTAAAATGCGCATCCACATTTCATGCACATCCAGCAATTCACCAAAGACGAAACCAACTACAAAACTGAACAGATACGGCGGAACAAATCGTTTCCGCAGCACCATCAAACTCAACACCAAAAGTCCCTGAAACAGATATGTCCATGTGCCCAAAGTCAATTTTGGAAGCACTTCCGAAAAGGCGAACGGCACACTGGAAATAGCAGAAATACCCGCTCCGGAATCCAACATCAGCACAACACCCAGGCTGTTGATGCATACGGCCAACGCCAGCATCCATTCTCCATGCAGGGTATGCAGATGATTGTTTGTTGTATCCATGAAAAAACGCGCTCCTCTTATTAGATCTATGTTCTTCTTATTCCGAACGAAGTGCTACAACAGGATCCTTTTTCGCTGCACTTCTGGAAGGAATCAAGCCCGAAATCAAGGTCAAAAGCACACTGATTGCAATTAAGATCAATGCCGCTGGAATCGGTAGGATGGCATTTAGATTTTGAATGCCAGTCAGATGATGTACCACAATATTAATTGGAATACAAAGTAAATACGTCACCAATACACCCAATAAACCGGCAGCCAATCCAATGATAATGGTTTCTGCATTGAACATGCTGGAAACATCTCGCTTGGAAGCACCGATTGCCCGCAAAATTCCAATCTCCTTGGTACGCTCCTGTACCGAAATCAGCGTAATAACACCAATCATAATGGAGGATACAATCAGAGAAATGGCAACAAATGCAATCAGTACATACGTAATGGTGTGAATGATTGTCGTAATGGAAGACATCATCAAACCAACATAATCCGTATATTTGATCTGAGACAGCTCGTCCTTATCTGCATTATAGGAAGCAATTGCATCTTCGATGACGTCCTTATCTTCAAAGGAAGCTGCATAAAGATTGATCGATGCAGGGGTATCCAGATCAATCTCTCCCATCTTTGTCAAATTCTCCTCATAGGTCGAATCTGAAAATGTCATAATGGAATCGTAATATTGTGCACACTGCGCATCCGTATCGGTTTGCATCGCCTGCTCCAAGGCAGCCGCCAATTCCTTTGGCTGCATGGAGGCAAGCTGTTCCTGCATCTGCTGGGCATACTGTGCTTTGATCTGTTCTGTTATAATTTGCGTATAGGTCTGTTTGATTTCGTCCTCTTCCATAGAAGCGGTATATGCCTGCATTTCAGATTCCTGCATACCCATCTGCTGAGTCAGTGCTTGTGCAATGACGGATTCCATATCTGCACGGCTTTTTCCCGTTTCTGCACTTTGTACAGAAGCTTGAAGTTGTTCTTCTGACGGAATGCTCATGATCTGTACGTATGCCTGTGCCTTTCCTACTTCATCCAATCCATTCAGATAGGAGCGGAGGGCAGCAGCCTTATCCGCATCAGTAAGCGTTCCTGTAGATTCCTGGAACGGCAACCCCGTCAGAATATCTGTGGAAGGATTTTCTTTCTGTGCCTGAATCACCTCTGCATTCTGCGTATGATCGATTACATATCGTGTCAAGTCACTGGTATAGGCAATGGAGCCGGTCAGCATCGGTGCTGTGGTATCTTCATTGGGGCGAATGATTCCCGTTACCTTCAGCGGAATGCCATTGTCATAAAGATATTGCAATCCGGCATCGGACTCCCGCAAATCGGTATAAAAACCGGTCTGCTCATCCAAGCGGAAACAGTCCGCATTCAAAACGGTATGAAATTCCATCTTCGAAATGGTATCGTAATCCCACTGCTGATGATCGTTTTCCAGTTCGGTCTTATCCAAAGCAGCTCGCATAATCGCATCTACTTTTTCCTTTGGCTCCAAGCCAAGCGCATACAGCGTCATATCGTCCAGTTCGTTGTTCTCATCCAGTACCAAAACAATTTCATTATACGCACTGGGCCAAGTGCCATATACAACATCATACTGCTTCTTCACCAGTTCATTGATACCTGTTCCGCTATCATCCGGAAGCAATTCTTGCCATAAACTAGAAGAACTGCCGCCAAAGGACATCATGGATGCAGCATCCTCTCCGAACACACTTGCACTGGCTTGTGTCATGGCAGCCAGATCTACGCCCATATACTGCATGACCATTTCCTGCATCAATTCCTGCGTATCCGAACGAATGATGGTGCCATCCACATTTTTGGTATAGACCAGCAAATCCAAATCATACCCATACTGAACACCGTTTAATGCATCATGCAGCCCTGTGGAGCTGTCTGCATCTGCACGTTCCTGCTCAATATAAGTTTTAAAACTTTTCAAATCGTTCTCAGAGCTTTCCGTATTGGTGAGCGCATCCATAATATCATAGATAGCAGCTTTTTTATAAATCGCATCCTTTTCGTGGGATTCTCCGGAAGAAGCAGAACCCATGAATGTTTCCATCAGAGCACTTAAATCCGTATTGGTTTTCTGAATGGAAAGCGGATAGGAAGACAGCGTTTCCTCCTGTATGGTATCAATATAGGTGGTAAACCCTTGTGAAATCGAAAGCACCAATGCGATTCCAATAATTCCAATGCTGCCGGCAAAAGAAGTGAGTGTCGTTCGTCCTTTTTTGGTAAACAAATTTTTCAGGGACAAGGAAAAAGAAGTAGCAAAGGACATGGACGGTTTTTTCAACGTCTTAGCATGTTCCAGTTCCAACCGATCCTTTGCTTGTTCTGCCTGATACTCCTGCTCGGTCACCGGAGCAGAATCTTCTTTGAGTTCTCCATCCAGCATGCGAATGATTCTGGAAGCATACGCCTGCGCCAGTTCCGGGTTGTGCGTTACCATAATAATCAAACGGTTCTTTGAAATTTCTTTCAGCAACTCCATTACCTGAATACTGGTTTCCGTATCCAACGCTCCGGTGGGCTCATCTGCCAAAATGATATCCGGATTGTTCACCAATGCACGGGCAATTGCAACACGCTGCATCTGTCCGCCGGACATCTCACTCGGCTTTTTGGATAATTGACTGCCAAGTCCAACTTCCTGGAGCGCCTTGACAGCCCGTTTTTTTCGCTCTGCCTTAGAAACACCGGAAAGTGTCAGTGCCAGTTCCACATTCTGTAAAACCGTTTGATGCGGAATCAGATTGTAACTTTGAAACACAAATCCAATTGAATGATTGCGGTATGTATCCCAATCCCGATCCTTAAAGTCTTTGGTAGACTTTCCATTAATCATCAGGTCACCGGCTGTATACTGATCCAAACCACCGATAATATTCAGCATGGTTGTTTTTCCGCATCCGGATGGGCCTAAAATTGCAACAAATTCATTGGTCCGAAACCGCAGATCAATGCCTTTCAGAGCATGTACCACGCCTTCTCCAACCGGGTAATCTTTTTGAATGCCTTTTAATTCCAGCATTGCATTTCTCCTTTTTACACATATTGATTTTCGAAATTGTGTCAAATGTACTTGACAACTGTCACAAAATCTGTTAAACTAAACTTGATTATTGGGAATGAATGTCTCCCACGGAATCACTCCGAAACCGCTTTTCTAAGCTGATGACTTCTGTTTGCATGCAAACGGGAGAATCAGCTTTTTTTGTGCCCATTCCCCAATATTCCCGATCATTTCTAGAAAGAAGGATTCCTATGCGACGATTTTTCTCTTGCTCAATTTTGCCAACCCTGCTGCTCTGCCTGCTGGCCGTGATCACTGGAACGATTACCGGTGCTTTAACAGCCGGCTTCGGACGTGTTCTGCTTTGGATTGGAACCGTTCGCACCGAACACCTATTTTGGTTCCTGCCATTTTTGCCGCTTGCCGGAGTCTGTATGGTATGGATTTACCAAGCCTATGGAAAAGAAAGCAGTCAGGGCATGGGACTGATCTTCGATGCCGCCCATGGAACAGCCGAACGAATTCCAATCCGCTTGATTCCGCTTTTAATCGGAAGTACCTGGCTAACCCATCTCTGCGGCGGAAGTGCCGGACGAGAAGGCGTTGCCGTTCAGCTTGGTGCTGCCACTGCACACAACATCGGCCGCCGATTTCCCATCTTCCGAACCATTCCGGATGCAGTGCAGCTTCTTACCATTTCCGGCATGGCAGCCGGATTCAGCGGCTT
>FR899086.1:33983-37264 GCA_000437255.1 Ruminococcus sp. CAG:403 | reverse complement strand
GTTTCATGCACCATTGGCTGCTGTTTGCTTTGCACTAGAAGTGTTGGCAGTTGGCAAACTGGAATATCGTGCCCTGCTCCCTGCTTCCCTGGCAGCAATTACCGCCAATGCAATGTCTGCTGCTTTAGGACTGGAGTCTTTTCAAGTAGCACTTCCAGCTTGCAATCTGTCTCCCCTCTCTCCCCGCATCCTGCTGCTCGGCGTTGCAGCTGGAATCATTGGCGGATTGTTTACAGTTCTCCTGCAATATGGGAAAAAACAAGCTGCAAAATGGTTTCCCAATCCGCTCATCCGGATTGCCGTTTGCGGAACTGTTCTAGCCGTCCTGCTTGGCGTTTGCGGAACCGGACGATATACTGGCTTAGGCACCAATCTTATCACACTTGCCTGCACCGACGGAACCGTCTATTCCTTCGATTTTCTCTGTAAGCTGCTTTTCACTGTTTTGACGCTTTCCATTGGATTTCAGGGCGGCGAAGTAACACCATTGTTTGCAATTGGCGCTTGTCTCGGCACTGCACTGGCACCCATTCTCGGAATTCCGACCGTGCTTGCCGCTGCTCTTTGCTATGCTGCCGTATTCGGCAGTGCATCCAATACATTACTTGCTCCGATCTGCATTGGAGCAGAAGTATTTGGCTTTGCTGCTGTTCCCTATTTTGCAGTGGTCTGCACGCTTGCAAGACTCTGCAATGGAAATCGCTCTATGTACGGGAAACAGACTGCTTCTCCTCTATGGATCAAATCTACGATTCCCGACAGCGATTTACAATAAAGATGCCAACACAAACCAAAACCAATGCCAGCATCCCCAGAATACCAAAAGAACTGGTTTCCTTTAGAAAAATACCGGAGAGCACAACACCGCAGATGGGATTCAAGAAGCCAAATACGGTTACCTTCGAAACCGGATTGTACTTGAGCAGCAAAGCCCACATAGAGTAGGCAGCTGCCGAAACAAACGCTAGATACAGCAAAATGCCCCACGCTGCCGGCGTGACAAGCTGGATGCTTCCGCCGAACAGCAAACCAACCACTCCCATTACCAAACCACCCAGACAAAATTGCCAGCTGCTCAGTAAGACCGGATTTTCCTGCGCAGAATATTTTTTCATGAAGACGGAAGAAAATCCGCTTGCAATGGTACAAAGGAAAATAAATCCATCACCCAGTAAATTGAGATGCATACCACCCTGTAAACCGCTGCAATGTACCAGTAAAATACCAGAAAATCCAATGATGCATCCAATGACTTTTGCTGCTGTCAATTTTTCAATTCGAAACAGCAAAGAAGCAATTAAAATAGCAGCAAATACATTGGCTGCTACAATGATGGCTGCATTGACCCCTGTTGTATGTGCGAGTCCGATGTAGTAAAACAGATACTGCAAAATGGTCTGAAAACAACTGATAATGAGAATTTTGGGCATTGCCTGTACAGAGGGAAGCAGCAGCTTTCGCCGTGCAGCACTGCCCATGAGAAATGCCATGCAGCCAGCTAAGAAAAAACGTGCACCGGCAAATACCAGTTGAGACGCCCAGTCAGAAGCTTCTATTTTCAAAAGCGTATATCCAATTTTTACGCCGGAAAATGCACTTCCCCAAAGGGCTGAACATAAAAAAGCGACCAGTGCCACTGCCCACGTCTTCGTGAGCCAATTTGATGCATGTTGTTTCATTCTGTTTTCTCCTCTTTTTTCGAACTCCATTTTTATTATAGCACAGTTTTTTCCTTTTTGCAATTCTATTTCAGTCGCTTTTGCTTTTGAAAGATTGATTGACATTTCTCACTGCCAGTGTTATAATAGGAATCCAAATGGTAAAAACAGGTTCCAGAACAAAACTTCAAATCCGGAAAGGAAGCGCTTACATGCGGTTAAAAGCCAAACAGTATGAGATGGATATGTGCAGCGGATCCATCTGGAAGAAAATGCTGTGTTTTACGCTGCCGCTTATGGCATCCAGTATGTTGCAGCTGCTATTCAATGCGGCAGATATCATCGTGGTCGGGAAATTTGCAGGAGATAATTCCCTGGCAGCAGTCGGCTCCAATACTGCTTTGATCAATTTGCTGGTCAATTTATTTGTTGGGCTATCCATTGGTGCAAATGTAGCAGCCGCTAAATATTACGGCTCNNCAGCCGCTAAATATTACGGCTCGAAAAATGAAGCAGACCTGCAAAAAACGGTTCACACTGCAATTGCCATTAGCCTTTCCAGCGGATTTCTTTTAACGATCGTCGGTGTACTGGGTGCCAAGCAAATGCTGATTTGGATGCAGACGCCGAAAGAAGTACTCCCACTTGCGACCACATACCTGCGCATTTATTTTCTCGGTATGATGCCTACCATGCTCTATAACTTTGGCAGTGCACTGCTGCGTTCCATTGGAGACACCAAACGACCGCTTTACTATTTGCTGACAGCCGGTATAATCAATGTGGTACTCAATCTGGTTTTTGTCATTGGTATGCATCTGGATGTCGCTGGTGTGGCCATTGCAACTGTCCTTTCCCAAATTGTTTCCGCCGGACTGATTTTACGCTGTCTCATTCGGGAACCAGGCAGCATTCACTTAAACTTCCATCAAATTCGAATCGATCGTGAGAAATTGTGGTTTATCTTAAAAATCGGACTTCCAGCAGGATTCCAAGGCGTTATTTTTGCCCTGTCCAATGTCGTAATTCAATCCTCCGTCAACTCATTCGGAAATATTGTCGTTGCCGGAAACTCTGCTGCTGCCAACCTGGAAGGATTCGTTTATATGGCGATGAATGCATTTTATCAGGCAACCATTTCATTCGTCAGCCAGAATTTCGGCGCTGGACAGTACCGCCGCATTCGGCGTATCACGCTGACCGGCGAACTGTTCGTTACCATGGTCGGACTGATTCTCGGCAACTTACTGGTACTGTTTGGCGGTTCCCTATTAAAGATCTACTCCAATGATTCCGCAGTAATTGCTGCCGGCATGATTCGTCTTGGCATTATTTCCCGCACCTATGCACTTTGCGGAATGATGGACGTTCTGGTTGGTGCACTGCGTGGAATGGGTTATTCCGTTGTACCCATGCTGGTATCCTTGTTTGGGGTATGCGGACTTCGGCTGCTCTGGCTGGCAACAGGCTTCCAATCCCCTGCCTTTCATCGCATCGAAATGGTCTATCTGGCATACCCTGTAACATGGATTGTCTCCATTGCCGCATTGGTTGTCTGCTATTTTTGGGTCAGCCGAAAAATACACCGAGCCATTCCGACCAGCACTTCATAATACTTTTCCG
>FR899086.1:32299-33949 GCA_000437255.1 Ruminococcus sp. CAG:403 | reverse complement strand
TGCTTTTTCAAGCAGGCTCTTCATCTGGTATGATAAAAATATAGGAAACTGGGCATTGTAACCATATCAGATCTGTGCTATGATAAAAGCACATCAGAAAAAGGAAAGTGAGGAATTTTCTCATGGAAAATCGTTATGAACTGAATAAAAACCTGGCACAGATGCTCAAGGGCGGCGTTATTATGGACGTTACCACACCGGAGCAGGCAAAAATCGCAGAAGCTGCCGGCGCATGTGCTGTTATGGCATTGGAACGGATCCCGGCTGATATTCGTGCTGCCGGCGGTGTTTCCAGAATGAGCGACCCGAAGATGATCAAGGGCATTCAGAATGCCGTTTCCATCCCGGTTATGGCAAAGTGCAGAATTGGTCACTTTGTAGAAGCACAGCTGCTGGAAGCCATTGAAATCGACTATATCGATGAAAGTGAAGTACTCTCCCCGGCAGATGACCGATATCATATTGACAAGACCAAATTCCAGGTTCCGTTTGTATGCGGTGCAAAGGATTTGGGCGAAGCACTGCGTCGTATCAACGAAGGCGCTTCCATGATTCGTACCAAGGGAGAACCGGGTACTGGTGACGTGGTACAAGCTGTTCGTCACATGAGAATGATGCAGTCCGAAATCCGCCGACTGGTTTCCATGTCGGAAGATGAATTGTTTGACGCTGCAAAGCAGCTTCAGGTTCCGTACGATCTGGTACTGTCTGTTCATCAGAACGGAAAACTGCCGGTTGTAAACTTTGCTGCTGGCGGTGTTGCAACACCGGCAGATGCTGCTTTGATGATGCAGCTGGGTGCAGAAGGTGTCTTTGTTGGTTCCGGTATCTTTAAGTCCGGCAATCCGGAAAAGCGTGCACAGGCAATTGTAAAGGCTGTTACCAACTATACCGATGCAAAGATGATTGCTGAGTTGTCTGAAGACCTGGGCGAAGCAATGGTCGGCATCAATGAACAGGAAATCTCCCTGCTGATGGCAGAACGGGGCAAGTAATGCGCATCGCAGTATTGGCGCTGCAAGGCGCATTCGCAGAACATCAGACCATGCTGGAACAGCTCGGTGCAGGAACTGTGCAGATTCGGCAGCGCAGCGACTGGGAGGACAATTTTGACGGACTGGTCATTCCAGGCGGAGAAAGCACCGTAATGGGAAAGCTGCTTCGTGAACTGTCCCTGTTTGAACCCATTCAAACAGCCATCTTAAACGGCTTACCGGTGTTCGGAACTTGTGCCGGCTTGATTCTGCTTGCCAAGGAAGTAGAACAAGGCAAGGTGCAGCTGGGTACCATGGATATTACAGCAAAGCGAAATGCCTATGGCAGGCAGCTCGGCAGTTTTTCCGCAGAAGCAGCATTTGATGGAATCGGTACCATTCCGATGACATTTATTCGAGCACCTTATATTTCCGGTATTTCCGGAACCGCACGTCCACTTGCAACCGTGGATGGAAAATGTGTGGCTGCTCAGCAGGAGCATCAATTGGTGACTGCATTTCATCCGGAGCTAACCGATGACCTGCGTGTACATCAATATTTTCTGGACATGGTGCAGCATGCATAACACATAAAAAAGCGCTTCCAAAAATTTGCAAGCGTTCTCAGAAAAAGCAAACCGCCATGGAGTCCATTCCATGGCGGTTCTTGTTTTGT
>FR899086.1:30497-32290 GCA_000437255.1 Ruminococcus sp. CAG:403 | reverse complement strand
GTTCTTGTTTTGTCCGCTAAAAAATGATTTATACTTGAATGACACCTGTCAGACCGCAGATGATGACTAAAATACCCAATACAATTCGATACCATCCAAATACAGTAAAGTCATGCTTTTTGATATAATCCATCAGGAAGCGGATTACAAATACAGATACCAGGAAAGCAACCAGCATGCCAACCAACAGCACGGCGGTTTCCAGTCCTGTAAAAGCAAATCCATGCTTTACAAGTTTCAAAAGACTTGCCCCAAACATAACCGGAATGGCAAGATAAAAGGTAAACTCTGCCGCAACCACACGAGAAACGCCGAGCAAAAGTGCACCGACAATGGTTGCTCCGGAACGAGAAGTCCCCGGAAATACTGCTGCAATCAATTGAAATACACCGATCAGCATGGCGGTACGATATGGAAGCCGATCAATATGAGAAATTCTCGGGGTACGGTCTTTGTTCCAGCGTTCTACCAACAAAAATGCAACACCGAATACGATCAATGTAATGGAAACAACCCAGTGATTATAAAACAGTTCGTCAATCTTTTCATCGAAAAGCAGTCCCACAATGGCAGCCGGAACGCAGGCAACGATTACTTTGCACCACATCCGCACGATATCCATCTTTAAGTACGCTCCAAATCCGGTTTTGGAAAGCGGAACCCGATTGTTTTTCTTTCCAAATGGCCAGATCTTGTGCCAGAACAGCAGTACAACTGCTAAAATAGCACCTAACTGAATGACGACCAGAAACATTTCCTTAAATTTTTCATTTGCTGCCGGATCCGAATCTACATTCAAATGCAAAAAAGAATCCACTAAAATCATGTGCCCGGTGCTGCTAACCGGAAGCCATTCCGTCACGCCCTCCACAATACCAAGAATAATTGATTTTATAATTTCCCACATAATATGCTATCCTTTCTATCTCACAGTATGGAGATCCGTTTCACATTATAGCATACATTTATGCACACGTCAATGAAAAAATTCCTGTCTACCGTCAAAATCGACTCTATAGCAGCCCTGCCCTTTGCTTTTGCAGCAAGATTTTCTGAACACTTTCATCGATTCGTTCCTCTGAAATGGTGCCATCCTGAACGGCTTGATAAACACCCTCTACTGCTTCCGTCAAGTTCACTGGCATGAGTACAATATCAATGCCTGCCTGAATGGCAAGCACGGCTGCTTCCCCAGAGGAATAATTTGCTGAAATGGTATTCATATTCTGCGCATCGGTAATGGCAAGTCCTTTAAATCCAAGCTCCTGTTTCAGCAAGTCCGTTACCACAGCATGGGAAAGGTCAGATGGTGTATCGGCATCCACTTCTGTCATAATCTGATGCCCAACCATTACAAAATCAACACCTGCCTCTATGCCGGCAGAAAACGGAATAAATTCTGTACTGCGCAGCTCTTCCAAGGAACGATCAATGCGAACTGCACCATCATAATGAGAATTTCCATTCTCAGCGCCCAGTCCGGGGAAATGCTTCAATGTTGCAGAAACGCCGCTGTTCTGCAAGCCCTTCACAACATTGGACACCATATTTGCCACAACATTTGGATCATCACTGAAAATACGGCCACCCAATTCATTTTCGCTGCAAATATCTACATCGGCAACCGGTGCAAAGTCCAGATTAAACCCAAGTCCATGAATATCGGTTCCAATGGTTTGTCCAATGGAATACGCCTGCGTGCTGTCATTTTCTGCACCGTAAACCGACATATCCGAAAAAGCAGTGGTGCCCAGCTGATCGGCCACTCTGGCAACTGTGCCACCCTCCTCGTC
>FR899086.1:27685-30488 GCA_000437255.1 Ruminococcus sp. CAG:403 | reverse complement strand
GTGCCACCCTCCTCGTCTACTGCAAGCCATAGTCCAATCCCGTTGGAAGAGGCTTTTGCATAGTCCTGCGTTGTAGTCAGCATTTCTTTTGTCTGCGACTGCGTTTCCAAGTTAGCTGCAAAATAGATCAATCCGCCAACCGGCTGCTCTTGCAAGGCAGCTTTTGTGGCATCTCCTGCTTGTACCACCGTATCTACACCCGTAATGGCTTCCGGTGTGACCAGAAACATTTGATAAATCTTTTCCTGCAATGTCATCTGTTTCAGTAGGGCATCCACTTCTTTGGAAGATGCGGTCGTGGTTGAATCAGCGGGTGTCGTCCCGGCTTCTCCGGAAACCTTCCCAACCACAACAGACTTTTGACCGGTTTCCTGCCGAGTCCAATCATCGATCGGATCGGTGGGATCCTCTTGCTGCGCATCCGCAGCATGGGATGCAATCGAAGCAGAGGACTGCTCTCCCTGCTCTACTTTTTTACAGCCGGAAAACAATGTGCAAACTGCCAAAGCAGCAGCCAGCAATACCGTGCCTTTCGATCTTCTCATATGTAATCACCTCATTTTGATTTTGCTGGAAGCTTAAAAACAGGCGCTAAGAACCAATTTGCATTGCGGTACAGGTACGGTCTGCATTCATATAATACAGAACACCATCCACAATGACAATACCTTCTACTTCCTGATCTGCCAACTGATAGGTTTCCTGGGTAGCAAGATCCATCCGGTACAGCGCACCGCCATATCCAACTCCATTGGCGCCCTGTCCGACCTCATTGGTAAAGAATACAGACTGGTTATAAATTGCAATCCATCGAAAGTATTGCTTAGAGACCAGCTGCTGATTGGCTCCAGTCAGGGAAATGCTGTATAAATAGCGTTCTGCTCCGGATGTATAGTAAATCTGATCCCCAAATACACTGACAGCATATACATCAGAAGGAATCAGCGTTTGCACCTTGCTGCCATCCAATGCACAGCTGCAAAGTGCCCGGTTATCTGCTGTAATCCTGCAATAATATAAACCGGAATCTGTTACATGCAGATACCATACATTTCCATCCAGCAATTTGGTAAGGGAAGAACCATCCAGATGCATCCGATAGACTGCATCTGCTGTTCCAAAATAAATCCAATCCTGATAAACAGTTACTTCATGTGCAGCACCTTGATACAGTACTTGACGATCGGAACCATCTGTATGAATTCGTTCCACCGTGCCGTCGGTTTCATTGGAAAAATAAACCCATTCATTCTGTACATTGATGTACCAAATCGCTTTTTGCAGCAAAAGTTTGGTTGCTTTAGAAGCCTGATCCTCCCGATACAGCATGCCATCATCTCCACGATAATAGCGGTATCCATTCTCTGCTGCTACAAATCCGCCATTGATGATATTGGAGGAGGAAGTGCCATTCCCCAATGAAGTTGCACCGGCACCAGGCATATCTTCCTTCTGCGTTGTCTCACTGGAAGTGGTGACACGGTTTTGCGCAGTTGAAATGGAAATAGTTTGCTTCCACTGTGCGGATGCGGCATCAGTTTGTGCCTTTTTCTTTGTGGTACCTTCTGTAGCGCTTTCCAAATCCGAATCCGAATCAGACTGACCGTTTTCCAACATGGTGTCACATGTACGGCTCAGCTGTTTGCTATCCTTATAGTCTCCCAAATCCAGCAAAATGCGTTTTGCCTGTTCGTATTCCCCTGCTTCCATATCATCCAGCGCCTGCTGATACTGCTGTCCATTCTGATAGGCACGCATGCCAATGATTCCTGCTGCAATCACGCCAATCAGAAAAATGCTGCAAAGCATTCCGATTAAAAATCCATTGATTTGCTTCTTTTTCATCCTACCACAACTTTCTTAGTTTTGCCAAATATATGCCATATTCGCATCTGTATAATAGGAGTAATTGAAAATGGCATCGCTGTTATCGTTCAAAGACCACTTACCATCCACATACCAGAGCATCAGATAGGGTTCTTCTATGATGGTCCCCTGGTTTCGGTATGCTGCAATGTCTACTCCGGAAGGCTCCCGTACATCAAATTCTTTGTTATAGTACCAATATTTTTCCAGCTGCTTGGGATCCGTGATAAAGGAAACATCCGAAGCATCGACCCAGGAGAATGTGATCTCCATGTTGGAAGTATTTACTGATGTCTTTCCGCCAATCCAGACGTATTTAATCTGCTCACTTTCCGAACGGGTGGCATTGGTCTTGTTCAGCAAGTCAATCATAGCATTCCAATCTGCATCTGAATGAATGGTTGCAAGATGTCCGCCATTTTTCACGCTGGAATCTTCTGCATCCTTCCAAGAATATTTTCCAATTTGAATCTGATAGGAAGATGCCGCTGCCGTTGTCTGTATGGGTGCTGTTGTTGCAATGGGTGCCTTTGTCAGGGTGGCATTGTTTTGAATCGGTGCAGTGGTTACAATCGGTTCTGTTTCCTGCTCTTCTTGGCTGGAGGAATCGGATGAAGATTCTGCCTCAGAAGAAGCATCTTTCTCAGAGTCGGACACAGAAGCCTCTATTTTGGTGTGATCGGAACTTTCCGTTTCGCTGTCTGTGTGATCTCCCTGGAATACCTGCAAAATGCTGCCAATCACAGTTTCTTCCGGATCTTCTGCCGTTCCATATTGAATGGCACAAACAGAGCCGGCTGTCACCAATAACAATGCTGCAATCAGCAGACCAATCCAGACGCCTTTTCTGTTTTTCTTTTTCTGCTGAACCGGTACCATCCCTTCCGCTGCATATGGCGCATACGCTTGCTGCGGATAGGGAGACTGATACGCAGCC
>FR899086.1:15248-27609 GCA_000437255.1 Ruminococcus sp. CAG:403 | reverse complement strand
GTCGAATTTCCATATGGATTAAAAAAGGGAGCTGAACCAGACTGCGCTGCTTCTGTATACTTTCCGGTTAAAACCTGCTCCGGCCACAAGTGCTGTGCAGAACCGGCAAGCACATGATTCAAATCCTGTAGCATGTCCATTGCAGATGCATAACGCTGCGTAGGTTCATAGGCGCAAAGTTTCAGAACTATATATTGCAGAGCCGGTGCACCGCTTTGCGGCAGCGGAATTGCTTCTCCGCTATAACGCGCCGCCTCTGTCCACGGCAAATTACCGCCGTTTAACATCTGGTAGGCCATGCATCCAATTGCATACAGCTCCGTCTGAATGGTACGGACTGCACCAGATGGATTGCCGGCAACTTCTGGAGCCGTGTATACACTTTGCTGCAATTTGCTTTTTTCTCGTCCCAACAGCAGTACCGATGTACCATAGGAACCAAAGACAGGCGCTTCTTCCCCATTGATTTCCTGGAAATAAATCTGTTCCGGTGTCAAATCGTCATAGAACAGGCCAGCTTCTGCGGCATTGCGCAGCCCAATTCCGGCAGCTTTCAGGAAATTCAATACAAATGCATCCTCATATGTACGATTCAATGGATATTTGTCTGTCCAATGCTGTAAATTCTGTACACGAAGCACTGCATCATATCCGATCGTTTCCTGTCGTTCCCCGTAAATTGGAAACAGTTTGCAAAATACGCAGCTTTGCAAATAAGCCGGTGTATTCTGTACCGTCTGAATCCGCTGCAAAACTACTTGAGCATCCTGCTGATAGGATTCCTGTTCGGGTGCTTCACAAAAGTGCGTCAGCACTTTCGTAACCATTGCAGGCTTCTGCTCATTGTAAACCATACAACAGCCATCCGGTGTTGGTTCTCCAATTTTGGTAAACGCCCAATCTCCCCATTCATTCTGATACATCAACAATCGATTTCTCAAATCCAACATGACAAACAACCTCCTTCAATCCATACATCCAATCTAAAAATGATATTTTCTTATAATCCAGCATCCCAATTCCAATTGTACAGCTGCAATGCGTGCAGATCATACGGTGTCAATTGGTAGACGCAATGATTGAGCCAATTGGAAAACAGCAAGTTTGCACTGCACCGCCAAGTATACAACGGTTCCTGCGTCGGATCATCCTGCGGAAAATATCCATACGGCAAATCAATGGCGCAGCCCTTTTGCAAATCCCGAAAATATTCTTCTGCCAACGTCTTCCGATCATATTCAAAGTGACCGGTAATGAAATACTGCCGTCCATTGTTGTTGGCAACAATATGCACGCCTGCCAGCGGAGATTCTGTTAAAATCTGAAGCTGCTTGACCTGTTCGATATCCTCCCGATGTACTTCAGAATGACGGGAATGCGGTGCCAGAAAGACATCATCAAAACCGCGCAGCAGCTGCACATACGGTGTCTTTACAGCATGCTGGAACACACCAAACATTTTTTTCGGCAATTGATACTTGGGAATTCCAAAATGATAATAAAGCCCTGCCATTGCTGCCCAGCAAATATGTAGGGTAGAATATACGTGTGTTTTGGTCCATTCCATAATCTCGCAGATTTCCTGCCAGTAGTCAACTGCCTCATAGTCCAGATGCTCAACAGGTGCACCCGTAATAATACATCCATCATAATATTCATCCTGAATTTCAGGAAATGTTCGATAGAATGTTTCCAGGTGATTCTGAGCAGTATTTTTACTAATATGGCTGGAAACATGCAAAAACTCTACGGTTACTTGAATGGGCGTATTGCTCAGCAACCGCAGAAACTGACATTCTGTTTCAATTTTTTTCGGCATCAGGTTCAGCACCAGCACCCGCAGCGGACGAATGTCCTGATGGGCAGCCCGGTCCTCTGTCATAACAAAAATTCGTTCTTTCTGCAAAACCTGATAAGCCGGCAATTCCGGTGAAATACAAATCGGCATTGCGATCGCCTCCTTCTTTTATTGTACACGCATGCAGCTTTTTGCACTGCATGCGCAAAATCACTTCAAATCAATATGAATGCTATTCTTAAACAGGATGAATCCCTCGCTCCGGATGACTGTGCAGTGTATCAATTCCATATTTTTTATCTCTGCGCTTTTGAAAGAATTGCTCTGCTGTTTGTCCAAATTGTGCATAGCTCAGAACATCCTCTTCCTGCTCCATCCATTGCCCACAAGCTTGCCGCAGTGCATCCAGTTCCGGCTCCAGCAAATCAGCCGGCCGACAGTCAATCGGCTCTGCATCCCCAATGATAGAGGCTCGAAATTCCGGATCAATTGGAACCGGTGTTCTGCCGTATTCTCCCCGAATCAAGCCTTTAAATTCCTTTGTTACCACCTGATAACGTTTCCCGGCAATGATATTCCAAGCCGCTTGCGTTCCTACAATCTGCGAAGACGGCGTTACCAGCGGCGGCTGTCCGGCATCCTTTCGCACACGTGGAACTTCTTCCAAAACCGCATCCAGCAGTTCTTCCTTGCCTGCCTGTTTCAACTGGGAAAGCAAATTGGAGAGCATGCCGCCCGGCACCTGATACAGCAGTCCCCGTGCATCCGCCGCCAGCAATTTGGGATCAATCAACCCCTGCTGGATATAGCGCTGCCGCAATTCCATAAAGTATTGCCGCAGTTCAAACAGCTTCGCTAAATCAAGCCCGGTATCCCAAGGGGTTCCCTGCAAGGCCGCCACAATGGACTCTGTCGGTGCATGAGAAGTTCCCTGCGCAAGAGGAGACAATGCAGTATCTACCGCGTCAATTCCAGCTTCTGCACTTTTCAAAATGCACATAGAAGCCAGTCCTGTTGTAGCATGCGTATGCAGCTGAATGGGAATGGAAACAGCCTGCTTGAGTGCACGAACCAATTCTTCTGCCCGATACGGCGTCAACAGCGCCGCCATATCCTTTAAGCAGATGGAATCTGCCCCGGCATTTTCCGCTTCTTTGGCAGCAGACACATAGTATGCTGTCGTAAAAACAGCTCCAGTGGTATACGGAATGGCAACCTGTACATGCAGGGAAGCTTCCCTTTTCGCTGCGGCAATTGCAGTTTCCAAATTGCGCAAATCTCCGAGCGCATCAAAAATACGAATGATGTCCATACCATTAGCAGCAATTTTCTGCACAAAATACGTTACCACATCATCTGCATAATGCCGATAGCCCAACATATTCTGTCCCCGGAAGAGCATTTGCAGCTTGCAGTGCGGCAATTCCCGCCGCAAAATACGAAGCCGCTCCCAGGGATCTTCTCCCAGGAATCGCAGACAGGCATCATAGGTTGCACCGCCCCAGCACTCTACAGAATGAAATCCCACCTGATCCATCAGCGGAAGAATGGGAAGCATGTCCGATAGCGGCATTCGGGTTGCCAATAGCGATTGGTGGGCATCTCGAAGAATGGTTTCTGTAATACGAAGTCGTCCCATCGCTTATCCCTCCTGCTGTAAAATCAGCAAGGGTTGTCCGGATTGGACTTGTGCCCCTTTCTGCACCAGAATCGCTGCAATCACGCCATTTTCCGGCGCTACCAGATCATTTGCCATCTTCATGGCCTCTAGTACCGCAACAGTTTGACCGCTCTGTACAGCATCACCCACCTGTACCTGCAACTCCAGAATGGTTCCGGTCATCGGCGCTGAGATTGGCGTGCCATCTGGAACAGCCTGCTTTTCAGTGGAATGCTCCTGCTGTAAAGCTACTTCCGGCTGTACAGATCCTGCATCGGATGCCGTTTCCTCCACCGCAACATCATATGCCGTACCATTGACTGTTACTTGAAATCGTCTCATGTGAAATCCTCCTTCTAAGATTGTTCTGTCAAAAAAGAGTGTCACTTTTTTAAGAAAACCAATTCTAAAATGGTATGGTATGATGTTTTTTAGGCTGTGTTGCCATCCGTTTGCGCCGCAACAAAGTCAGTGCAGATGCAGTTGCCTGCCGAAGCTGTTCCGTAGAAACAATCTGATCCACCAGTCCGCTTTCTACGGCTGCACGAGCAGAAACAACATCCGTTCGGTACCGATCTGCCAGCTGCTTTTGTGCAGCATGCAAATCAGTTGTTCCCTGTAAGGCATCGTGATAAAAGAACTCTGCCGCAGTAAGCGGCGCCATAGGTGCAATGACAGCCTCTGGAATTGCCAGCCTCCAATCAGCCGCTGGCTTTCCCAATACAATTGCACCAATGGATCCAATTGCCTCTCCGGTTACAATGGAAAGCATACCGGTAGTTGCCTCTCCATAACAGCCTGCCAGACGTGTCATTGCCCGCAGCTCTGCAATGTTGTTTTCCACAAATTCCACATGTTCCAAAACAGAAACCACTGGAATGGAAAATGCATCACAAATGCGCAAAAAACGTGCTGCTTTCAAACAATCCGTCGAATGCAGCGAACCGGAAAAGACCAGCATGCAAACCGAAATGCCTTCTATAGCAGCCAGTCCTGCTGTTACACCGGAACCAAACGCTTCCCATAGAGAAGAAAAGCTTCCGGCATCCACCAGTCCAGCCAATGTTGCCTGCTGCTGCACCGGCGGAACAGGGGGTGCAACCGAAACAGACTCCAAGTTATTCGATGGCAGGCGAACCAACAGTTGACGCACCAATTGTATGGCTTCCTCGACTGTTTCCAACACCGCAGCAGCAATCCCAGCGTGAGCAGCCGATTCTGGAGATTCTGTTGCATTCGGGGTCAGGTACAGACGACCTTCCTGCGTCATCAACAAAAAATCCGCTGATGCCGCCCAAATGGCAGCACTGCCCAAACAAGGCCCTGCTACAACCGAAAACTGCGGCACCAAACCAGATAGAGAAGCGGCTCGCTGCATCAGGGTTCCATAATCCCGAAGCGGTCTGGCTGCATCCTTCACCCATGCTCCATCTGAGTCATAAATGCCAACAATTGGGCAGCCTATTTTTTCCGCCAATGCATATAGCTCTAAAAGCATTTCTGTTTGTGCCATGCCCAGTGCACCGCTTTGACAGGCGTGATCTTGTGCAAATGCACAAACTGGTCTTCCATTCACCCGCCCATAAGCGTAGAGAAGTCCGGCAGGTGTGCCGCCTGCTTCTCGTTTTCGCTCCATTTGCTGGTACGTTCCGGTATCAAATAGCAAATCCAGCCGTTGCTGCGCAGCATATTGTTTGGATTTTTGCATGACTTGCCTCCCTCCTCCGTGTATCTGGAGCAGTGTGCAAGCCTTCGATTACGATTCTTTTCCGATTGCGTTTCGAATGGCACGCAGTTCTTCTGCGGTTAGATCACGGTATGTACCAGGCTTCAGCATGCCGAGTTTCAGCGGGCCAATGTTGGTGCGCCGCAGTCTTGCGACCTCCAAACCAAGTGATTCACACATACGGCGAATTTGCCGGTTGCGTCCTTCTGTAATGGTAATCAGCAGTACCACACGTCCCGGTTCTTTGGATTTTACCACAACATTTGCCGGAAGTGTTTTCTTTCCATCCAGCTCAACGCCGCTGGCAAGTGTCACCAACTGTTCTTCTGTAATATCCGGGCGAATGGTAACCCGATAGGTTTTGCTGATATGCCGGCTGGGGTGCATAATGGCATTGGCAAACGCACCATCGTTGGTCAGCAGCAGCAATCCTTCAGAATCCTTATCCAATCGTCCAATCGGGTAGACCCGTTCTTCCACATCTGTCAGCAAATCCATCACACAACGGCGGTTCAATTCGTCTGAAGTCGTGGTGACATAGCCCCGTGGCTTATACAGCATCAAATACCGATAAGATTTTTTTCGAGAAATGGCAACTCGTTCTCCGTTTACTGTCAAAAGGTCCTTATAAGTTGCCTGATCGCCCAGCTTGACTGGGTGTCCATTTACTTTTACTTTTCCTGCTGCAATCAGGGCTTCCGCTTTTCTGCGGGAACAATACCCTGCATCTGCCAGCAGTTTTTGAATTCTAATTTTTTCCACGTTATTTCCTCTATTCTAATATTCTTTTGATTCGATGCAGCAATCGCTGCATACCAGAATCGGATACTTGTTGTTCTTTGGAGGCAGCCGGCACAGTTTGTGCTGCTACCAACGGAATGCGAATGGCTTCCCGTCCGTTACAGGTTCCAACTAAAGTTCCTGCCTGCTGCCCATTGGTAACCGGCGCATAGAAAAACGGCGCCGACTCTACCGCCCATGCTACATCAGGCGGCGTTCCGTTTCGTGTGCCAACTGTCCAAGAAAAGTCGTCTTCTTCCAGCTGAAGCGGTACCGTATCAGTGATTCCGCCAGCAACGATACCGGTTTCCAGATCCGGAAGCGGAACAGCGGTCGGCTGAAGCTGCTGAAATCCATATGCATATAAGTTCTCGTGATCCTGCCAATCATTGCGATCATTCAGCGTCACGCAAAGCAATGTTATACCGTTTCGCTGACAAGCAGAAACCAAACATCGACCTGCTTCATCTGTAAAACCAGTCTTAACACCAATCACACCCTCACACATTGTCAGCAGCTTGTTGGAATTCTCCAGCCATCGATCATATGGCGGATTGCCAAAAGTCACTTTTGCGGAAGAAGCGCTGCAGATGGTGCGAAAAGTTTCATTCTGCATCGCTGCCGCCGCCAAAAGAGCCAGGTCATGCGCTGTTGTATAGTGCTCTGGATCGTGCAGCCCGGAAGGCGTTACAAAATGCGTATGCGTCAGACCAAGTTGCTTTGCCTTTGCATTCATCTGATCGGCAAAGGCCGGGATGCTGCCTGCCAAACGTACAGCTGTTGCGTTGGCCGCATCGTTTCCGGATGGTAGCAGCATGCCATAACAAAGCGCACGTTTGGTAACAAGATCCCCTTCCACCAATCCCATGGAGGAACCTTCCACCCGAATAGCGGTTGCATCCACAACAAATTCGGTGTCCAGATCTCCGCTTTCCAGACAAAGCAGAGTAGTCATAATTTTGGTGGTGCTTGCCATTGGAAGCATCTCTTCTGCCTGCTGCTCAAATAGGACTTCTCCCGTTGACGCTTCCATCAAAATGCATGCCTTTGCGCTGACAGAAACAGGTGCCTCCTGTGCAGCAGCGGGCAAATGGTAGATCCAAAGCAGTACGCCACACAACGGCAGCACACACATCCATCGCTTCATGTAAAATCGACCCTTTCCTCCCGGCATCAAACGACATGCCAGCTTGTTTTTCATAAAACTAGTATATGAGAATGGATCGATTTTATACAATTATGCTTCTGATTTTTTCTCGCTTGATTTTCCTTTTTTTACAAAATTGCCCACTTTATCTACGACATCCGGCACAGCACGAATGACATTGCTGATGGTGTCATCCCCTTCGGACATTTGCAGGAGCTTGACATCTCCATCCTGTACCACCAAAAAGCCAACCGGCTGAATAGAAACACCGGCACCAGCACCACCGCCGAATAAATCTTTTGGATTGTTTTTGGCAGGTAAATCGGATCCACCGGATGCAAATCCATAAGAAACTTTGGAAATCGGAATAATGGTAATGCCCGGTGCTGCCACAATCGGATCGCCGATAATGGTCTGCACGTCTACCATATCCCGTATTTTTTCCATTGTAACACCCATTAAATCATGAATCTGATGCGTTTCCTTCATGTTGTACTTCTCCTTTTTGACGTTGTTGTTGTGCTGTATGCTGCCACTGTTCTCGCACCATACGCACCAGCATGGACAAAAAGAAGCTCAATCCAGCTGCCAAGACAGCAGCCGGACGCAGTTTCATGCAAAACTGCAACGTGTAGGTTGTTTCTTCTTGCCCAAACACACACCTTATTCGAATATCTTCCTTTTTTATGGTAAAAAACGACTTGAAAAAGCCAAGTGTTTGATACACAATCTGATTGGTTGTTCCATATGCAAGTGCACAATCCTTTGCATCAAATCGACCAACCGCAATATATAATTTGAGCTGCCGAATGGAAATGCCTTTCCATAACCAACGCAGTCCATGTAAAATATCGCCCAAAATTGGTTTCCAGAAAGCAATTTGCTCCCTCAGAGATTGCTTCTTTTCTTTTTTCTGCTTGTCCGCTTCGGAGACAGACTGCTTTTTTTTCTGATGATTTCGATTCGAACGCTTTTTGCGTAGTTTTCTCTGCTTCGGTGCACGCTGCGAATCATAGATAGAAATACCGCAGTAAGAAAAGCGAACAATCGTTTCCTGCTCTTGATAAGAAATACGGAGCACACCTGGCATCCAAAGCATAACAGCCAGCAAGCATATGATGCCGCCTACTATGAGCCATCCTACCATAGTGTAACTCCCTTTCTCAAACTCTATACATCTTTTTTGCCAAACGCATGTAAAAAATGCTTATTCGGATTCAGACTCTGTTTCTGTCTGCGGCTGCTCTGCAAGCGGCTGAATCGGCAAGGGCGGCAGCTCTTCCAATGTGGAAAGCCCAAAACTACGCAGAAATACTTCCGTTGTACGATAGGCAATCGGGCGCCCTGGGATCTCCAGTCGTCCAGCCTCTTCCAGCAGCCCTTTTTCCACCAAGCTATTGATCATGGAACTGCTGTCAATTCCACGGACATGCTCTACAAAACTTTTGGTAACCGGCTGGTTATAGGCAACAATGGTCAACGCCTCCATCGCAGCATTGGAAAGCGGTGCTGCTTTTTTGGTTACCAGTGCCAATCGAATATAATTTGCATACTGCTCCCGGGTGCACAGCTGCCAACTTTCGCCCAACTTTTGAACCGTTAAGCTACTTCCAGCCTGCTGATAGAATTCTTCCAATTGCTGCATCCAATTTGGAATGGATGCTTCCGGTAATCCGGAAGCATCCGCCAAACGAGAAACAGAAACAGGATCGCCGCAGGCAAACAGAATGGCTTCCAGCCGTGCCATTTCTTTTGTTTGTTGTTGTTCTGGCATGCTGGTCACTCCTTTTCTTCTTTTGGTCGCAAGTAAATATAGGTATTATCTTCACTGATACAAATGGTTCCCGTTCTGGTCAATTCCAAAACAGCAAGGAACACTGCAACTCGTGCCGAACGTTCCCGGACATCCAGATAAACAGCGTCCAGATAAACGTGCTCTGTTTGCCGCAGATGCCGCAAAATGTACACAACTTTTGACGTTACAGAAACGACATTTCGATTGACAACTGTTTGCAGGCGGGTTTGTACCGGTGGTTCCTGCATGATCTGCTTCTGTCCAATTGCAAGATATGCCTGTAGCAATTCATTCGGATGATGCTGATGGGCATACACCACCAGTCCATCCAGCTGCATTGGACGTCGAACAAAGATCTGATCTCCCACAAAAGCAGCTTGCAGCGAAACAGCTGCCTGTTTGCACAATGCATACTCAATCAATGCGCCCTGCAACGCTTGCTTTTCTTTTTGTGCTTCTTCCGGACGCGGTAACAACGACGCTGTTTTAATGTAGATCAACCGGGCTGCCATCTCCAGAAACTCTCCTGCAAGTTCCAAATCCTGTTCCCGGCACTGATCCATATAGCGTAAGTACTGCTCCAACAAACTGGTAATCTCAATGTCGTAGATGTTCAACTGATGTTTGCTGATCAAACGCAGCAAAAGATCCATGGGACCTTCAAATACTTCCAGTTTAAATGAAATTTTTTGCGCCATGCCTTAACCCAAAAGCGCACCAATCCAATTGGTTGCATACCAGAACAAGACAAAAATACGATTTTCCAGCCAGCCAATTGGCGTGCCCAGTACACCCGTCAAAACCAGGATCATGAAAACAATGGAAATGATCTGCTGGTTCTGCTCGATCCAGCGAAGCGGTTTGTAAGGCAAAAATCCCATTAAAATTTTCGATCCGTCCAGCGGCGGAATGGGAATTAAGTTAAAAATCGCCAAGCCCAAATTCACTAAAATAAAGAAAAACAGAATCATAATGATCGTATGCCATGCTTGACTAATTTCTCCGGCATAATATAAAGTAGCTTGATGCATGAAAAACGAAACACCGGAACAAGCGATACAAACACGAAGCAGAAGCATTCCAACAAATGCAGCAAGCAAATTGGACAATGGCCCTGCCAGAGAGGTTAAAATCACCCCTCTGCGCATGTTTCGCATACGGGTTGGATTGATGGGGACAGGTTTTGCCCATCCAAAGCCCGTCAGCAACAACAAAATTGCACCGACCGGATCTACATGGGCAAATGGGTTTAAAGTCAATCTTCCACTCAGGGAAGCCGTGTCATCTCCACATTTTTTGGCTGCCCATCCATGTGCAAATTCATGCAGCGGAAGAATCAGCAAAATAATTGCAATCCGTGCAATTATCGTATAAACGTCTAAATGTAAAAAACGCATGCGTTCCACCTCAATTCAAATTCTCTCAAACAAACTATTTCTTCAAGTCTACCATTGCTTGCATGCCATATCACATGGTTTTTGTTTGCATGTCCTTACTATTATACAAGAAGTATGATAAAATTTCAAGTAAAAATACCATTTTTCTAATGCCAAAAATTTTTTTTTGAAAAAATCAAAAAAAAGCTTGCTTTTTTTCTCGAAATCTGATAGAATAGATATGTTAGTTTGTTTAAGGAGGTGCAGTAGTATGGCGAAATGCGAATTTTGCGGTAAGGGTGTAACTTTTGGTATTAAGGTTTCTCACTCTCATAGACGCTCAAACAGAACATGGAAGCCGAACGTAAAGCGTGTAAAGGCAATCGTAAAAGGAACACCTTGTCATGTATACGTTTGTTCCAGATGCCTGCGCTCCGGCAAAGTGGAACGTGCATAATGTATGAGTTTTCCCATTGTCGATGAAAACTCGGTCTATGAAATTGGGATGCGTCTTTTCGGCAAATTTTCTCGTTTCTGATGTGGATTTTTATGAAAAAGCTGCTCAGTACTCGAAAAAGTTTGCTGGAAAATCTGCATTCATTTATTTGAAAAACACAATTTCTGAAATCGTCAGGAGAAATTCAGAGTGACTCTGAACCTCCTGATTTTTCATTTTATACGATTTTTTCAAACAATCTCTAAATTTTGCTTGCTTTTTTGTGAAACCTGTGCTATACTATACTATATTCGATTCTGAATAGAATTTTATAAATGAGGTGAACCCATTGGCACAAATTAAAAAACCTACTGTTAAAAATCCGGAACTGGTCGATGCAATGGTTGCTTTCAAAGCAAATATGAACAAAAGCACAGAGAAAGCAATGATCGAAGCTGTAAAAAATGCAAAATTAATTGCTCCTGTTATTATGGACGATCTGCCGGATGACCTGGAGCCTGGTCAGGAATATCAGGCAAATGCAAAGTTTATGATGGTACAGCAGAAAAATGGAAAGCGGTTCTTCCCTGCTTTCACAGAATGGCTGGAACTGTTAAAATGGAAAAATGACCCGGATTGTAAAACCGTTACCCTGTCATTTGATCAGTACTGTGCTCTGATCCTGCGTCAGAATGGTGAAGCTTCCGGTTTTGTCATCAATCCAACCGAACACAATATGGTATTTACCAAGGAAAAGCTCGCTGAAATCAAAGGCGTTCCGGTTCCGCAGGTAGAAAAGCCGGTTTTGGATGCAAGCAGCGCACTGTTTGGCAGCAATCAGGTTGCAAATCCGGAATTGACAAAGGCAATTGCTGCTTTCAAGGCAGAACAGTCTCCGGAAAATGAACAGATTATGTCAGAACAGATCCGCAATGCACGCTATGTTGCACCGGTTTTGATGGAAGACCTGGATAAAAACATAAACTTAAAGGATGGAAAATCCCATCAGGCACAGGTCAAGTTCATCATGATTCAAAGAGAAGTAAAGGACAGCGAAAAGAAGGAAGTACATAAGTTCTTCCCGCTGTTTACGAACTTGGAAGAACTGAAAAAATGGAAGAACATTCCGGACTGCAAGTCTATCGTTTTGACATTTGATCAGTATGCACATATGATGCAACAGCAGCAAAATGAAGCAATTGGACTGGTTATTGACCCATTTGGTGAATCCATGACCATTCCAAAACAGATGGTTGCAACCCTGCAAAATCACATTGAAGTACAGGAATTGGACACCCTTCCGCTGGACTTGATGAACGCACTGAAGGAACATTTTGAAACTGTTCCGGAAATCCGTGCTGCCTATATCAATGGACTGCGTGCAAACGGCAAGGACAGCTATCTGCTGATCATTGACTGTGATGTACAGAATGATATGCGTCCGCTGTTTGATCCGATTGCAAATATTGCCAATCCGTATTCCAACAATGTTCCGAACGGAATTGTTCCGCTGGCTTCTCCGATTGGCAAGCAGGCTACAGAAGGAAAAGTTCCATTCTACAAAAAAGAAGACGCTTCCAATTAAGTAGATTATTTTGATAAACAAATCGGACTGCCACTCTAGTGACAGTCCGGTTTTCTTT
>FR899086.1:10719-15225 GCA_000437255.1 Ruminococcus sp. CAG:403 | reverse complement strand
GAACCCCATTTCTTTTTTCCAATTGGAAAAATAAGAAGCTGCACCGACAGAACCCGTTCGTTCCACCGATGCAGCTTCTCATTTTATAGAGGTATCAGTTTATCAGTTCAAAAATGCGCCTTACAATCCATCGACTCACACATTAAAGATGATGTCGCTGTATGCCGGAACCGGCCATTCCTTAGCAGGCATAATGACTTCCAGTTCATCTACGCATGCACGCAGCTGACCCATTACAGCAAATACATTGTCTCTGTATGCACGTGCCATCTTCATAACAGAAGATTCAGCAGCGGCAGCAGATGTAACATTCTCCAGTTCCTTTACCAGCTTATAAGCATCGCCGGTCAGAGCAGTGATCTTTTCTGCAAGCTTCTGTTCTACATCAGCAGCAATTCCCAGGCTCTTCTTTACAGCAATGCTGTCACACAGTTCCTTGCAGTAGCTCAAAGCAGCCGGAACGAATTTCTTCTTTGCCATATCAATCATGGTCAAAGATTCAATATTGATGGTCTTGCTGTAATTATCCAGCAGGATTTCCACACGGCTGTCAATCTCTGCCTTTGTGAAGATTCCGAACTTTTCCAGAAGCGCAACATTCTTTTCATCTGCGTAATGCGGAACGCAATCTACTGTAGACTTATAATTCGGCAAGCCTCTCCGTTCTGCTTCTGCTACCCATTCATCAGAATAGCCATCTCCATTGAAGATGATTCTCTTATGTTCCTTAATGATGGATACCAGCAGCTCTTTCAGCTTTGCTTCGAATTCTTCCGGTGCAACCTTTTCCATTGCATCGGCAATTTCACACAGTTCTCCTGCAACAATGGTATTCAGCATGTGGTTCGGGCAAGCAATGTTGTCAGCAGAACCAACCATTCTGAATTCAAACCGATTGCCTGTAAATGCAAACGGAGACGTTCTATTCCGATCCGTTGAATCCTTCGGGAAATCAGGCAGTGCGTGTACACCAATCTTGAATTCCCGTGATTCGCTCTTATAGGTGGTATTGTTTTCCAGTGCATCCAGAACACCCTGCAATTCTTCGCCCATGAAAATGGAGATAATTGCCGGCGGTGCTTCGTTGGCGCCCAGTCTATGGTCATTACCAGCAGAAGAAGCACTGATTCGCAGCAAAGATGCATATTCATCTACACCCTTGAGTACGGCGCACAGGAAAGTCAGGAACTGCATGTTTTCCATCGGTGTGCTGCCAGGATCCAGCAGATTCTGTCCATCATCGGTACTCATCGACCAGTTGTTGTGCTTACCAGAACCATTGACACCAGCAAACGGCTTTTCATGCAGCAGGCAAACCAAACCATGCTTTACCGCAATCTTTTTCATGACTTCCATTGCCAGAGAGTTCTGGTCAGAAGAAATATTGGTGGTGGAGAAAATTGGTGCCATTTCGTGCTGTGCCGGTGCAACTTCGTTATGCTTGGTTGTTGCATAGATGCCCAACTTCCACAACGCTTCATCCAGATCTGCCATGTAAGCTGCAATTCTCGGCTTCAGGTTTGCAAAGTATTGGTCTTCCAGTTCCTGTCCCTTTGGAGGCATTGCACCGAATAAGGTTCTTCCTGTCATGATCAAATCTTCACGCTGATCATACATTTTTTTATCAATCAGGAAGTATTCCTGTTCCGGGCCAACAGTAGAAGTTACCTTGGTTGCTGTGGTATTGCCAAACAGGCGCAGAATGCGAAGAGCCTGTTCATTCAAAGCATCCATTGAACGCAGCAGCGGTACCTTCTTATCCAGGATTTCACCGGTATAGGAAACGAATGCAGTCGGAATGTACAAGGAACCTTCCTTTACAAAAATCGGAGAGGTCGGATCCCATGCCGTATAACCTCTTGCAGAACAAGTCTGACGCAGACCACCGGACGGGAAAGAAGAAGCATCCGGTTCCCCTTTTACCAATTCTTTACCGGAAAAGTTCATAATTACCATGCCATTGTCGGTCGGACAAATGAAGGAATCATGTTTTTCAGCCGTAGAACCTGTCATCGGCTGGAACCAGTGTGTGTAGTGTGTAGCACCACGTTCAATTGCCCAATCCTTAATGGCATTTGCTACTACATCAGCATAGGTAGGATCCAGCGGTGTTCCCATTTTCTTGGTTTTTGCCAGAGCTTTATAAACCGGCTTTGGCAGTCTTGCCCGCATGACTTCATCATTAAATACATTACACGCAAAATACTCAGGAACATTGGCTTTCGACATAAATAATACCTCCTAAAAATAAAAGGCGTCACATGATAAGTTGAATAGCGGTTTTTTCCGCAATGACTTCCATGAAACGTCTTTGTTTCAACATATTCTGAATCGTGCAGAATCATTCCATCCTGTTCAGTGTGATGCAACAAGTGAATGATTACAATATCATCATACAGGAGTTCCGGAAATTTGTCAAGCAGTTTTCAAATTGCGTTGAAAAAAAAATCAAATAGACCGGAAAAGAAACGATTTCAAAGTTTTTTTTCGTTTTTTTTTATTTTTCATAGCGCCATTTTGGATTGGCTTCCGTTCTGCTGATGCTTCTTTTTACTATCAAAAAGGAACTATTTTCCTTATAAAAATGCTTCTGAATCTCCTTTTTTTCAGAAAAAATATGAAAAAATAACGGAAAGCAGCACTTTCACCCTTGACAAAGCATCTAAATCATGGTATAGTATAAATTGCTGTTGTTAGAGTACAATTGTTTTTCAGAAGCGGACGTTTTTCAGCCTGTTTCGTGGAAATCACTTTTAGAAAGGAGCGAACCGACCTTATTTTTTGTCGGCTCTGAAGCAAGCATGTTCAAGCAAGCAAAATATATTGTTGTTGACACTTCTGTACTGCCTGAAATTTTCGAAAAAGTACTGGAAGTAAAAAAGCTCGTAGCCAACCAATCCGAGCGAAGTTTCTCCTCCGCCTGTAAAACAGTGGGGATTTCCCGCAGCGCATTTTATAAATACCGTGATTTTGTTTTTGCTTATGATGACAAAATGACGCAAAAAATCATCAATCTCTCTTTGATATTGCGTGATCAGGCTGGTATTCTTTCCAGCGCTTTGACCGTTTTATATGAAATGCAAGCAAATATTTTAACTGTAAACCAAAATATTCCGGCAGACGGTGTGGCAGCTGTTTCCATTTCTTTAAAAATGGAAGAACAATCTGCTGATCCAAGAACCATTACCCATGCACTCAAAGAACTGGATGGCGTGGTCTCGGTAAAATTACTGTCTGGAGAATAAAAAGGGAAAGGAAATGAAAAAGATGAAGAAAATTGCAGTTTTAGGGTATGGTGTAGTAGGTTCCGGTGTTGTAGAGTTGTTCTATGCCAACCAAAAGAAAATTGAAGCCAATGCTTCTTGCCAGTTGGATGTAAAATACATTCTGGATCTGCGGGAATTCCCGGGAGATCCTTATGCAGAGAAAGTGGTACATGACATTCAGATCATTCTGGATGATCCGGAAGTTTGCTATGTAGCAGAATGCATGGGTGGTGTACACCCTGCTTTTGAATTCGTAAAATCCTGTCTGGAAGCTGGCAAGAGCGTTTCCACTTCTAATAAGCAGCTGGTTGCAGAAAAAGGTGATATTCTGCTGCAAATTGCAAAGGCACACAATGTAAACTTCTTCTTTGAAGCAAGCGTTGGCGGTGCAATTCCGATTCTCCGTCCGCTGCATACCTGCCTGGCAGGCAATGACATCACCGCAGTAGCTGGTATCTTAAATGGTACCACCAACTTCATTCTCAATAAGATGATTCGGGATAAAATGTCCTTCTCTGATGCACTGACCTTGGCACAGGAAAAGGGCTATGCAGAACGTAACCCCGCAGCTGATGTAGAGGGTCACGATGCATGCCGTAAAATCTGCATTCTCTCCTCTTTGATTTTTGGCCGTCATGTTTACCCGGAACATGTCTATACAAAGGGCATTGAAACCATTACACTGGAAGATGTGGAACTGGCAAACACGTTCGACTGCGCGATTAAGCTGATCGCACAGGTAAAGCGTCTGGAAAATGGTGATATTCTTCCGACCGTTATGCCGATGCTCGTTCCGTCCAGCAATCTGCTGCACCATGTAAACGGTGTGTTCAATGCCGTTATGGTATGGGGCGACGGATTCGATCAGATCATGTTCTACGGCAGAGGCGCCGGAAAGCTTCCGACTGCCAGCGCTGTATTGGGAGATATCATCGATTCTGTAAAGGCAAATGGAACCGTAACTGCACAGTCCTGGGTTTCTGTTTCCGATAACAATTTTGTAGAGGGCATGGAAGCGTTCTCTGCTCCATGGTGCTTCCGTACCAGTGCCTGCAACGCAGAACAATTCCAGCAGGCTGCAACCGCTTGCGATGTAACAGTTGAACAAACTGCTGCAAATGGATGCATCATCGCTGCATGCAGCACCAGTCAGGCAGATCAATTTGCCGTAGAACTGCAAAAGAACGGTGCAACCATCCTTTCTCAGATTCCGGTTTTGGCAAACTAATTACAATTCATA
>FR899086.1:0-10654 GCA_000437255.1 Ruminococcus sp. CAG:403 | reverse complement strand
AAAGATCTGCCTCTTTTTTGACACAATGTGATCCATTTTGCATACAATAAAAGAAAAAGCCTGTGACCAGAGGCACAAACTTGTTCTAATTGATCAGAATTTATCCATACCAGATTCAAACAGGCTCCAAAGGGGGATCGTCATGCACACCGGTTTCTTTTTCTCCGATCCATGGAATTCAGAATCTGCTGCATCCAATTCCAAGCCGCTTACCGTCTGCTATCTGTGCGATACAACTGCATGGTTTCGCCATACTGTGCTCTATACGATTTGGAAGCAGCTGCAACCCCGTTCCACTGAACTCTTTGCACAGCCGGAACAACCATTTCTTTGCAGTTCCATTTATGTTCCAAGCAGCAATCTGCTTTTCACGGCAGCAGAATCCGATTTGCGTTCCTTTTCCAGCTGTCCGGCTCTACATACGCATTGGATCAGCCTGCATAGCTGGATGCAGCCCGCCATTCTACAACAGCACCAAGCTGTCTTGCAATACAGCTGGAAGGAATACCAAACCTACCGACGACGTGCAACTTCCCTGCAAGCAGCTGCTCAATCGCTTTGCACTTCCTATGCTGCGCACAATAAGCAAGGAATTCTAAGCAAATCCTGCCAAACCTTTTGCAGAAAGCAGCTTGCAGAGCGATTCCCCGTTCGAGCGACACCTGGTTCCTGCTCCATTCGACAGCTTGCTGCCCATACACCTTCTGGATTTCAGATTGCACCGCTTCCAGCAAATTGGAATATTTTTGTCTTAGAAGACGATTGGCTATGTGCTGGCGAACTGTGCATCAAGCACCTTGCCGCTGCCGCCAAGCAGCGTGGCTACCACTGCATTCTAAGTTACAATCCTTGTCTCTTGGAGCCAACACCCTGCCATCTATTGCTTCCGCAGATACAAACTGCTTTTCTTAGTTCCAATTTATTCGCACCATATCCTGGAACTGCCCAGGCACGATACAACCTGCACACTTTTTACCAAAAGGATTTTCGGCAAAAAGAAGCCGTTCATGCACCATTTAACCGCAGCATCATCCGTAGCCTGTTTCAAGAAAGTGCCGGGATGCTGTCCATTGCGGCGAAAATCGATGCCGTTACGCAGCCATACTATCAAGAAGCCCTGCTTTCTCATGCAGCAGAACAGGCAGCTGCTTCTATTTTGCAGGTTCTTTCAAACGTATTGTAAAGCTGTTAGATTTGCTCAACCAGTTCCAAAACAATCTCTGCAACACGTTTTGCAGCAATTTTCTCAAACTGATCGAACGACATTGCGCCCTCATCATCTGCATTGTCGGAAATGCAGCGAATGCTGACATACGGCACTTGATTCAAGTAGGCGCAATGTCCGACTGCGGAACTTTCCATATCCACCGCAAATGGGTGTAGCTTGCTGCAAATTTCTGCTTTAACAGCATTGTCTGAAATAAAGGCTTCACCAGAAACAATTCTGCCGAGATGATGTGTTACACCCTGTTTCTCACATACCTGCGCAGCCAGCTGCATCAAGTGCGGATCCGATGGATAAATGCCACAATACGGCGGATAGTCCTTCAAAAAATGCAAGTCCAGATCATGCGGAAGCACTTCGTTGGAGATGACAATATCACAAACCTTTACAGCCTGCTGCATACCGCCTGCAATTCCTGCATTGATGACTGCATCTGGCTGAAAAGCATCAATGGCAGCCTGTGCACAGACGGCTACATTGACCTTTGCAATGCCGCTGCAAACATGAATCACCGTAACCGTTTCCAGCTCATTAACATAATATGAAAATCCTGCTTTTTTTACAATCTCAGAATTCGGAAGCGCTGCCCGAATATCCACCAACTCTGACGGCATGGCTCCAATAATCACTACTTTTTTCTTCATTTTTTCGTTCCTTTCTATTTCTTTGACATTTCAGCTTCTTGTTCTGCAAGAAATGCCTGAATTTCCTTGATAAAGCATGCACCATACTTTTGGCTCTTGATGACACCAACACCGGAAACCTGCCGAAATTCCGACATGGTCAACGGTTTTTTCCGGCACATATCCCGCAAAGAGGCATTGGTAAAGATCAAATAAGACGGAATCTCTTCCGAATCTGCCAATTTCTGCCGGAACTCTCGCAGCCGCTGGAACAGCGGATCTTCGGTTTCTTCCATCTGTTTGTGGGAAACTCGTTCCTTTTTGGGCAGACGCAGTTCCACCTGCTTTTCGTTTCGCAGAACGGCGGCAGAAGCTTTGGTCAGCGTCAATGCCTGATAATCCCGATAAGGCTGCAATGCCAGATCGCCGTCTGCCACCAATGCATCAATGATCTGAACCACCTGCTGATGCGTTTGATCGGACAGAATGCCATACGTGGACAATTGATCCAAATGCATCTGCAAAACAACTTCCTTTTTGCTGCCGGTTAAAACAGAAGCAGCCAGGGTTCGGCTGAGGTGATACCGATTTTGCGCCGCACGGTAAACACAGGAAATGATCTTTTTCGCCTCCAAAGTCATATCCTTTTTTTCATAATGTGCCAGGCAGTTGGAACAAGCTCCGCAAGAACAAGGTGCCTCTTCTCCAAAATATCGCAACAGATAATGCCGCAGGCAGTCCGGCGTTGTTGCATAAAATGTCATATACTTGAGCCGTTCCTTACTTTTTCGCAAAAGGGATTCCTGCAAATCCGGCTGCTGCCCTTCTGATAGTTTTGCCGCCTGCTCCAAAATAAATTCATTGGTACGGACATCCCTTCCACTGTAAAGCAAAATACACTGTGCCGGCTCTCCATCTCGTCCAGCTCGCCCAGCTTCCTGATAGTAGCTTTCCAAATCCTTTGGCATATTATAATGAATGACAAAAGAAACATTGGATTTATCAATTCCCATTCCAAATGCATTGGTTGCCACCATGACCTGTGCATGATCGTACAAAAATTCTTCCTGATTGGCAGTGCGTTCCCAGTCCGGCAGTCCGGCATGATAGCGAGTTGCAGCAATTCCGGCATCCTGAAGCGTTTCACAAACCTCTTCCACCAGTTTCCGAGTGGAACAGTACACAATGCCCGATTTCTTGGAAAATTTCCGCATCAAATCCAGCAGCGCTTTCTTTTTATTCTGCGGACGTTGTACCGCAAAATACAAGTTGGAACGATTGTATCCTGTAGAAATGGAAACTGGATCCTGTAAGCCGAGCAGCTGGATAATATCTCGTTTCACCTGTTCCGTTGCCGTTGCCGTAAACGCAGTCAAAATTGGTCGCTGCGGCAGCTGCTGTGTCAATTTTGCAATTTCCAGGTAACTAGGGCGAAAATCTTGTCCCCACTGTGAGACGCAGTGTGCCTCATCAACCGTAATCATGCTGATGGTGCTGTGTGCAGCAAATCGCAGAAAGGCTTCTGTTGTCAGCCGCTCCGGTGCTACATAAATCAATCGAAACATCCCTGCCGCAGCACCGGAAAGCACTTGCTGATATTCCTCAAAAGACATCGAACTATTCAAGCAAGCTGCTGGAATTCCGGACTGTCGCAAATTTTCCACCTGATCCTGCATCAAGGAAATCAAAGGAGAAATAACCAGCGTAATACCGGGCAGCATGAGCGCCGGAATCTGGTAGCAAATCGATTTCCCAGCTCCGGTCGGCATGACTGCCAATACATCTTTTTGCCGTAAAATGGCATCAATTGCCTCCTGCTGTCCGGTGCGAAATGTAGAATGTCCGAAATATTGCTGTAGCAATTGCAGCGGATCCATACTGTGCCTTCTTTCTGCTTGGTGTCAACCATAAATTCTTTTACCTGATCCAGTATACCATAAACTGCACCTTTTTGCAAGACTTCCTCCATTCTTCTTTTCTATTACAAAGAAATTGCATTTTTATGCACCATATGATATAATAGGAGCAGAATGCAAACAAGGAGGGCGCTTTTTCAATGGAACAACATACACTTTCCGCCATTTTACAGGATCAAACAGCACGTGCCTTATGGGAAGTCAAAAATGTAATAGACTGTGTACCGGATTCATTGTGGGACAATTTATATTGCGGAATGCCATGCTGGAAGCATATCTACCATATGCTGCATTCCTTGGATGTATGGATGATCAATCCACGGGATCCCAACTATCAGGAGCCTTCCATTCATGAACCGGGGCTCAACAATTTGGATTTTGTCTCTTCCAAACAACTGACCCGTACTGAAATCAATCAATACCTGCAAACCGTCTCACAAAAAATCACTGCTTATGTGGAACAGCTTTCAGACGATCAGCTGCTTCTCTATCCCCCGCACTGCGAATACACAAAGTTCACACTGCTTCTGGCACAGTTCCGACACTTACACAGTCATATGGGCATGCTGATGGGCTTTATCATTGACGACACCGGAAAATGGCCAACGGTATTGGGATTGGAACACCCGATTCCAACCGGCCCCTATGACAAATACTGCTAAGCCTCCGTTTTCTCTGTTTTCTTCCAAAAAGAACTTGCATAAATTGGAAAAATCGGGTATAATAAAAACAATCAGAAAAATTTGGAAGGAGACGAGTTCAATCCATGAAAGACGGATGGATCAAAATTGCCTGCGTCACCCCAAGTCTGCACGTTGCAGACTGCACGTATAACAGCCAGATGATGGCAGATGCCATGCATACAGCTGCCAATCATGGTGCTGTTTTGGTGGTATTCCCAGAATTATCCATCACAGGGTATACCTGCGGAGACCTGTTCTTTCAGGCTTCCCTACTGCAAGGTGCATTGGATGCTTTGGAAGATTTGATACAAGCTACCGCTTCCCTGCATGCAGTCGGCGTAGTTGGATTGCCAGTTTCCTGGAAAGGCACGCTCTACAACTGCGGTGCGGTTTTCTGTCAGGGAAAATTATTGGGATTGGTTCCGAAGTCGAATCTTCCCAATTATGGGGAATTTTACGAAATGCGTCATTTTACGCCCGGCAACCCGGCAAAGCCCGGCGAGCTGTTTCAGGATGGCACTCGTTTCTCCTGTCCGTTTGGTGCACAGCAAATCTTTACTTGCAGCCAGCTGCCGGGTTTCTCCTTCGGCGTAGAACTTTGTGAAGATGTCTGGGTTGGAGATACGCCATCGGTTCAAATGACACAAATGGGCGCAACCATTATCGTCAATCTCTCCTGTAGCGATGAAATCATTGGAAAAGAGGCATACCGCCGCACGATGCTGCAAGCAAAATCCGGCAGCTTACTCTGTGCGTATGCATATGCAGATGCTGGATTCGGCGAATCCACACAGGATATGGTGTTTGCCGGACACAATCTGATTTTGGAAAACGGCTCGGTTGTAGCAGAGTCTCCCCTGTTTTCCAGCGGCATTTTATATGGAGATGTCGATGTCCAGAAGTTGCAGGCAGACCGGCGGCGCAGCAATACATTTGCTGTTTCGCAAAGACAAGCAGTGGAAACCTATTTCTCGCTTCCCATGCAGGAAACCATTTTGGAACATGCCATTGATCCGACACCGTTTGTACCTGCTGGAAAAACAGATTTGGAAACACGCTGCGAACGCATCCTGATGTTACAGGCAACCGGTCTGGCAACCCGTCTCCGGCATATTGGCTGCCAAACAGCTGTGGTCGGACTTTCCGGCGGATTGGATTCTACCCTCGCCTTTCTGGTCATGATTCGTGCGTTTGATTTGCTGCATCTGGATCGATCCGGCATTCTGGCTGTAACAATGCCCTGCTTTGGCACCACAGACCGCACCTATCAAAATGCTTGTCAACTTGCAAAACTGTATGGCGCCACACTGCGGGAAATTCCGCTGCAAAAAAGTGTCCGGCAACATTTTGCAGACATCGGGCAATCAGAATCGGTTCACGATGTAACCTATGAAAATGCACAAGCACGGGAACGCACACAAGTTTTGATGGATCTCGCCAATCAGGCAGGCGGTATCGTTGTGGGAACCGGTGACCTCTCAGAACTGGCACTGGGATGGGCAACTTATAATGGAGACCACATGAGTATGTATGCGGTAAATGCCTCCATTCCCAAAACATTGGTACGTTATCTGGTACAGTATGAAGCCGATCATGGAAAAGACTTCCTTGCTACTGTGCTACGGGACGTTTTGGATACGCCTGTCAGCCCGGAATTGCTTCCTCCAGAAGAAGATGGCACCATTGCACAAAAAACAGAGGATTTGGTCGGTCCTTACCTATTGCATGACTTTTTCCTCTACTATATGCTTCGATATGGATTTTCTCCCACGAAAATCTTCCGAATGGCTTCTCTTGCCTTTGCAGAAACCTATACGCCTGCTTTCATTTTAAAGTGGCTGCGTACCTTTTATCGGCGCTTTTTCATGCAGCAATTCAAACGTTCCTGCTTACCGGACGGCCCGAAAGTGGGCAGCGTTACGCTCTCCCCACGAGGCGATTGGCGAATGCCAAGCGATGCTTGTGCCACTCTTTGGCTCAAGGAATTGGATGCGCTTGCTGCAAAATAGAATAGAAAGGATTGTTTCACAATGACCTACAAAGAACAATTTATCCAATTTATGGTAGACTGCGGTGTTTTAACATTTGGCGATTTCACCCTGAAAAGCGGTAGAAAAGCTCCGTATTTCATCAATACCGGAAACTATAAAACCGGTACCCAGCTGGCACAGCTCGGCAAATATTATGCTGCCTGCATCCAAGAACATCAGATCGCAGTGGATACTCTATTTGGCCCGGCTTATAAGGGCATTCCGCTTGCAGTCAGTGCCGCAGTTGCATTGGCAGACAGCTACCAGGTCAACGTCAACTACTGCTTTGACCGAAAAGAAGTGAAGGATCACGGCGAAGGCGGCATGTTTGTTGGAAAGAAACTGGAGGACGGAGAAAAGGTCGTCATCATTGAAGATGTTATGACCTCCGGAAAAGCACTGGCAGAAGTTTACCCCAAACTGAAAGCAGCTGCTGATGTAAATATTACAGGCATGATTATTACGGTAGATCGAATGGAAAAGGCGCTCAACAGCGAACATTCGGCGGTACAGGATGCGTATGAAAAGTACGGTGTTCCGGTTTATTCCATCGTTACCATGAATGATATCATTCAGGCGATTCAGGATGATCTGATTCCTGGAAAAGAATACTTAGATGCCATGCTCGCCTATCGTGCAGCATATGGCATTACCCAGTAAATATAATTTCAAACCTGCTCAAAGCCGAGCAGGTTTCCCATGTTCCCATAGCTCAGCTGGATAGAGCGACCGCCTCCTAAGCGGTAGGTCGGGTGTTCGAATCACCTTGGGAACGCCAAATAAAACGCCAAGCGACTGCAAACATGCAGGCACTTGGCGTTTTTTCATCCTATAAAAAGGGAAAAGCAGGTACGCAAAGGGGGGAGCGTATCTGCTTTTCATGGGATAGGAATATAAAATTGGGACAAATGTGCAAACCTGCACGTCCAACAAGAAACCATCTATTTGATTCAATCAACATCTTTATTTTACCCAAAATTCGTGTTTTGTTCTATCAGATTTATTGTATTTTTATCAAAAATGTGATAGAATATCAAAAGAGAAAGGGAGGCAAGCTATCTATGAAGCACCAAGAAGACTGGTTAAAAACAGAACAAATGCGCCAAGAAACCCGAGCAGAACATGGAGAATCGGAAAGTGAGTTTTTTTACTACAAACTGGTTCAGCAAGGCGAAGTAGAGCGCTTACAAAAGCGCCTTACCAATCGAAAATTTTACCAAACCACACAGGCTGTAAAACTTTCTGCGGATCCGCTTTATAACATGCGGTATCACTTCATTGTAACAGCAGCTATGCTGACCCGATACTGCACCGAAGCTGGACTTCCATCTGAACTCTCTTATCGGCTGAGTGACTTCTATATTCAAAAGGTAGACGCTGCAAAGTCTTCTGATGAAATAGAACAGCTATTTGCAGAAATGGGACTGGACTATGCGGCACGCATGCGGCAGCTTCGAAAAGCCTCCATCACCGCAAAACCCATTATCATTTGCTTAAACTACATTTACAGCCACATGCATGACAAAATTACGGTGCAGGACTTGGCAAACGTCGTGCACTTGCATCCCAATTACCTCTCTCGTTTGTTTCAGGAACAAATGGGATGCTCTATTCATCATTATGTTCTGGAACAAAAAATTGCAGCTGCAAAACGTACCCTGCAATTTACCGACCAAAGCTATACGCAAATTGCAGATTTACTGGCATTTTCTTCTCAGAGCCACTTTATTCAGGTTTTTCGTGCGCAAACCGGGTACACACCAAAGCAATACCGAGATCTTACTTTCCGGACAAATTTGATTTAGGAAACTGCCGGAAAAAGGCACACTGTGCATCATTACAGAGCCGTCCATTCTCACTTTTCCAATTCAAGTGAAAGACATGGCCGTCTTCCGGTGTTCCGGCTCCGTAAACATGATATTCGAACGGTACTTGCAGCACTGCAAGTCGGTCTGCAAGCGGTTTGGTGCAAACTGTCAACGGATCATTGGCGCTGCATGCCAAATAGGCAGGCGGAAATGCAGATGTTACATGCTGCAAACATTCCAGCAGCAAGGTGGTTTCCGGTTCTTTGGAAGGCTTTGTCAAATACCAATTCAAAAACATGGGATCTGGCAATGTATGTACCTCATAAAATCCGCAGTTCAGTCCAACCGCCTGCGGCAGCAGATCGCAAGTTGGAATGGTGTACTGCTTCCGATAAGCAGCATTGGATGCCATGGTACAATATTGAAACGCCAACTGTGCACCAGCAGAATCCCCTACCATATAAAGACGGCTGCAATCCAATTGCAGTGCTTCTGCATGCTGCTTGATCCACGCCATCATGGTGCAAATATCTTCCAATGCTGCCGGATATGGGAATTCCGGTGCCAATCGATAATTGCCATTAAACACAGCAAAACCACGCATAGCAAGATCCATGCAGTAGGGACGATATTGTTTCTGCTTTCCGTAAAACCAACCGCCGCCATGAATGCTCACGATCACCGGATAGGGCGCAGAAAGCGTTTTCGGAATGTAGAGCTCCAATGCTTGCTCTTGTTCCAGGGTTCCATAGCAAAATTGCTGCACGGTAATGGTGCTCGGCTGCTGCCAACCGATATCTCGCCTTGCATCGGATGCACCCCAATTTTCACGAAGTCGACGCACAGTTTCCCATTCTTGTTGGGTCAATTGAGACATAATCCCACTCCTATCTATAAATATCTATAAAAAAATTTCCACAAACTCTTGTTTTGGGTTCTTTTAGTGTAGCATACTTTTTTGTGCTCTGCAAGCAAAAAATCTTTCCAGATGTAAACTTCTGCAATTCCATTTATTTTGTTAGCACATATAATCAAAATCGAATTAATAGGTGGAAACCTATTGATTCTTTTGATGTTATGAATCAGTTCTCGCCATTTGAAAGAAACATGCATAAATCATCTGTTGTTTTTTCGGAAAAAAACGGCGATTTTGCAATTGACAAGTGCTTTGAAATCATGATATAATTGTTAAGGTTTAGGACTTGTTCTCATAAGGCTCTGCACGCATCTCTTGAAAAATGACTGCATCCTGCATCGGAAACCTTGCCAGACACCCAATATGCCTGTGGTTTTCGGCTGGTTGGTTCTGCATTTTGCAAAAGCATGCGCACGCTGATTCTTATGAGAACAAGTTTTTTGTTTGAAAAGAAGAGGCATGATCGGCGCACTGCCTCATTCCTTTTTGAAACAAGCCAAAAATCAAAAGAGAGACAAACTCGTCTCAAAACTGTGAGGAGTGAAAGAAAAAATGAAGTTTCAATTGTTTGAAGTAGCTAGTACGTTTCTTTACAACATGAAACCAATGACAATTGTATTATTCTTTCTGTTTGCAATTATCGTAGTTGGCTATTTACTTGGAAAAGTTTCCGTCAAAGGAATTACGCTCGGCAGCGCAGCTGTCTTTTTTATTGCCTTAATTGCCGGACACTTTGAAGGCATTCTCTGTGGAGAAGACGGCATCTGGGCAGAAAGTGCCACACAGGTAGAAAACTATTTTAACCTGACACAAAATTTAGGATTGGTTTTATTTGTGACTGCTGTTGGTTTGATCGCAGGGCCGAACTTTTTCAAGAACTTAAAGAAAAATGCCAAGTCCTATGTTACACTCGGCGCCATTATCATTGCAGCTGGTGCCGGCACTTGTGCATTGATTATCCTATTTGCACCAAAGATGAACTCCGCAATGGGCGTTGGTCTGTTGTCTGGTGCATTGACTAGTACACCTGCTTTTGCTGCTGCAAGAGGCGCCCTGGAAGGAAAGGTAACAGCAGATGTATTTAGCCAAATTGCAGTTGGACAGGCTGTTGCCTATCCGTTTGGCGTCATCGGTGTTGTATTGTTTGTACAGATTGTTCCGAAGCTGATGCATGCAGATATGGCCAAGGAACGTGCGCTCCTGGCAAATAAAGAATCAGCAAGCGAAAAGAAGCAGTATGATGGAAAGTTATTCCATATGGACAAATTCGGTTTGGGTGTATTTGCGCTGGCAATTATACTAGGTCTGGTGCTGGGCAGCATCAACATTCCGCTCGGCGGCGGTTCTTCCTTTAATTTGGGTTCCACTGGCGGCCCGTTGATTGTTGGCCTGCTCTTCGGTCACTTCGGCAGAATCGGACACTTCAGCTTAAAGGCAAACGAAAAGCTGCTGG
>FR899085.1:85926-89737 GCA_000437255.1 Ruminococcus sp. CAG:403 | reverse complement strand
AGCAAATCGCTGTCTGGTGGCTGCGGTGTTGGCAGCGTCTACAGCGCTGACAATTTTGCCGGCCAATGCAGCAGAGGCGGTTTTGCCGCAGGATACAGAGGAACAGCAGCAGATTTTACAGGCTGCGGCCGTATCTATTCAAACGGCAGTGGGATATGAAAATGCTGCCTATGTAACCTGGGCACCGGTTGCAGATGCAACTGGATATCATGTATATTGTGATGGTACACAAATTGATACCATGTTGATTCGGCAGTATGCATCTTATTTCCGTGCAGATGTTGTTGGCTTAACGGAAGGCGTACATACGTTGGAAGTTGTTCCGATTAAGGATGGCAAAGAAGATGCTGCCAGTGTGGCAGAAGCAATGGTTACAGCATCTGCATATGATCGAACCGGATTTGCTTTCACAGGAACAGACGGCTCCTGTGGTGCCTATCAGGCAGATGGTACCTTGAAAAAAGATGCAGTGGTGCTCTATGTGACAGAAAAAACCAAGGATACGGTCAGCATGGATGTTGTAACCAGTGCAAAAGGTGCTACCACTACTGCAACTGGTATCCAAGAAATATTAAATGCTTATAAAAAAGGATATGACAGCCGTCCGTTGGCGGTTCGTTTCATTGGAACCATTACAGATCCGGCTGTTACCGAAGGAGGGGATCTGCTGTTGAGTGGAAATAGCGACAGCAAGCGGCTTTCCTGCGGCATTACTCTGGAAGGTATTGGCGAGGATGCAACCATTCGTGGATTTGGCATTCGGGCAAAGAATATCTCCAGTTTGGAAATCCGAAACCTTGCTGTCATGCTGGTTGACAGTGGCGAGGGGGATAACTACAGTTTGCAGCAGTCTTGCGATCATGTGTGGGTGCATAATTGTGATTCCTTCTATGGGCTAGCTGGCAGCGATGCCGACCAGGCCAAGGGTGACGGTGCACTGGACTGTAAAAAATCGACTTATGTTACATTCTCTTACAATCACTTCTGGGATAACGGAAAATGTAATTTGCTTGGTTTGAGCGAAGAAACAACAGATGGACTGTATATTACCTATCATCACAACTGGTACGATCATTCGGATTCCAGACATCCTCGTGTACGGTTCTATTCCGCTCATGTTTATAACAATTACTATGACGGAAATGCAAAGTATGGAATTGGTGCCACAAGAGGCTGTTCCATTTTTGCAGAGGGCAACTACTTCCGGAACTGCAAATATCCGATGCTGAGCTCTATGCAGGGTTCCGATGTAGAAACCGGCGGTACGTTTAGCAATGAGGATGCTGGTGTCATCAAGGCATACGGCAACTATATGGAAGGGCAGAAACTGTTCACATCTTACAGTGAAGATTCCACGGAATTTGATGCATATGTTGCCTCTTCCAGAGAAGAAAAGGTTCCGAGCAGTGTAAAGACCAAGCCGGCTGACGGTAATAAAATTAAAAAGGGAACCGGAAACAATACCTACAACAATTTCGACACGGATGCATCAGTGATGTACAGTTACACAGCAGATGCCGCAGAAGATGTACCGAAACTTGTCACAGAAAAAGCAGGCCGTTTAAACGGTGGGGACTTCCAATTTACGTTTACAGAAGCAGATGATACCGATTATTCAGTCAATGCCAAATTGATGGCTGCTTTGAAGGCTTATCAGCCGTCTGTAATTGCCATTGGAGGCGACTTCCAGAATGGCGGAACAGTGGTGCCTGGTACAACAACGACACCAGTTGTAACGACAACCGCATCTGCCACTACCACCACAAAGATTACGACAGTACCATCCGGTGCAACCACTGCGGCAGTTGTAACCACACAGGTTATCCCTGTTACCGGTGCGCTGTATTGTGCGCCAGGTGCAACCGGTTCCGGTACGATGGAAGATCCGATGGATGTGTTGACGGCAATTGAAAAAGTTCAGCCGGGACAGACTATTTATCTGCTGGAAGGAACCTATGCCTTTGATTCCACGATTCTGATTTCGGATACCAACTGCGGAACAGCAGATGCCTATAAGAATTTGTCTGCTTATCCGGGCGCAGATGTTACCTTTGATTTTTCTGCAATGGAGATTGATCCTTCCAATCGTGGGTTTGTACTGGACGGTGACTACTGGCATTTTTATGGCTTTGAAATTACAAAGGCTGGCGACAATGGCATGCTGCTGTCCGGCGATCACAATAAGATTGAACGCATGATCTTCAACAACAACCAGGACAGCGGCTTGCAGATTTCCCGGTATAAGACGAGTAATGCAACCATTGATACTTGGCCGTCCGATAATCTGATTCTCAATTGTACAGCAAAAAATAACTGTGACGATAAGACCATGGAAAATGCGGATGGATTTGCAGCAAAGCTGACTTGCGGAGAAGGAAATGTATTTGACGGCTGTATGTCCTATAACAACAGTGATGATGGATGGGATTTATTTGCTAAAACAGAAACAGGCCCGACTGGTGTTGTAACGCTGCAAAATTGTGTGGCATTCCGAAATGGTCGGACAGAAGACGGACGTGGTGACAACAACTGTGACGGAAACGGTTTCAAGCTGGGTGGTTCTTCTGTTCCAACAGCACACGTTGTAAAGAATTGTCTGGCATTTGAAAACCTGCATCATGGATTTACAGATAACAGCAATCCGCAGGTAGGCAGTCTTTCTTATTGTACTTCCTACAATAACTCTACCGGTGGCGGAAAGGCAAACTTCCAGATGGATCGTGGCACCAATGGAACAACCACCTACGATCACTTGATTTCCTATACCGGCAGCAGCAGTACGCTGGGCAGTGATAAGTTCATTGGAACCATTTCCAATGCAATCTTCTATAATTCCAAAAAATATTGGGATGTTGCCGATGCGACTGCTGTAAACAACAAGAGTGTCGGTACCAATGTCAGTGGTCCGACAGACAGTGACTTCATCAGTGTAACAGCACCTGCTGTTGGAACCGACTTTGATACTGTTTGGAGAAATGCAGACGGCAGCATCAATGTGCATGGATTTATGCAGGTAGCAGAAACCAGCAAGTACTATACGTATCGTGGAGCAGTGTTGGGTGACTCCAGTTCAATTGATCCGCCGGTTACCACCACTGTAACCACCGGAACGGCTGCTACAACAACTACAAAGGCAACGGTTACCACAGCTGGCGGTCAGCAGACAACCACACAAGCACCTGTTACAACAACCGGAAAAACCGCAGCGCCGTCCAATGCTTTTTATGGCGATGTCAATCTGGATAATACCGTTTCCTTGGCAGATTTGATTACCTTCCAGAAGCAGCAGCGTGGAGCCATTGACTTCAATGCACAGCAGCTGGCAAATGCAGACTGCGATCAGACAGATGGAACTGGTGTGGATTCTATTGATGTAACTGCTTTGCTGGAATTCCTGATTGGAAGAACCGATACCCTTCCAAAGGTTTAAATTGAAAACAAAACTTGAGATATAGATAGACAAAGAGAGTTCAGTCATGCAATGGCTGAACTCTTTTTTCTTCATCATCCATTCTAAAAATGCACCATTGTGTTTATATAAATTTTACGAATTTTTTCTCAATCCGAATCTTTTTTTGTACAAACCATTGACATTCCGGAAAAGAAATGCTATAATAAATTCGATTGGCAATCTTTTCAGTTTGCAGATATATAATTTACAAACAGCAGCAGAAATCGATTGCAAATGAATCATTTTTATTATTTTGAGAGGAGCGAATCCTATGAGTCAAAAGTATGGAAAAAAAGTACTCGCTGGCTTGCTGGGTGCAGTTATGGCTTGTACGGCACTGCCGGCGGCAACTGCCATGCA
>FR899085.1:78906-85918 GCA_000437255.1 Ruminococcus sp. CAG:403 | reverse complement strand
ACCTGCCATGCAGCCAGCAGCAGAAGATGCCGGAGATGTTTTATTCTCTACCGGATTTGAAGATGGAGAGGGCATTTCTGAATTTACCGGACGTGGCGGCGTAGAAGTAATGGAAGCAACCACTGATCAGGCATACAGCGGCAATTATTCTATGTGTGTCAGCGGCCGTGAAAAAGGCTGGAATGGTCCGCAGTTCCGTTTGGATGTTGATGGACTTTGCGAAGCAAATGAACAGTATATTGTCAGCGTATGCGCGAAATCTGAATGGTATAGCACCATCAACCTCAGCATGGAATATACAGATGCGGCTGGTGAACGGCATTACAGCAATTTGAAGTCTGCTTCCGGAGACAGCTGGAATTCCTTCTCAGATGTAAAGGTAAGCTTTACCAGTGATGTATCGAAGGTTTATGTTTACGTGGAAAGTTCTGATCCAAAATGCAAGCTATATATTGATGACTTTTCCCTGTCAAAAGCACCAGATGTTCCGATTGAGGAAGACATTCCTTCTTTGAAAGATGTTTACAGCAGTTACTTTAAGATTGGAACAGCCATTACCCCATCTGATTTGTCTTCCAAACCAACCATGAAACTGGTTCAGAAGCATTTCAGCGGCAGCATTACGCTGGGCAATGAAATGAAGCCGGATTCTGTATTGGATCAGAAGGCATCCATTGCCTATGCAGAAGCAAATGGCGGAGATGATACCAATCCGCAGGTTTCTTTTGCAGCTGCAAAGAGCGTTCTGGATTATTGCAGTGAAAACAAGATTCCGGTTCGAGCACATACCTTGGTATGGCACAGCCAGACACCGGACTGGTTCTTTAAGGAAGGTTTCCAGAGTGACGGCGATTGGGTTTCCAAAGAAAAAATGCTGGAACGAATGGAAAACTATATCAAGAATTACTTTACCGTTCTGACTACGGAATATCCGGATGTTGATTTCTATGCATGTGATGTTGTTAACGAAGCTTGGAAGGATGACGGTACACCGAGAGACGCAGGCTCCAACAATGAAAAGAGTGGACAGTCTGCGTGGGTAAAGGTATTCGGAGACAATTCCTTTATCAAGCCGGCATTTGAATATGCAAGAAAATATGCACCTGCCGGATGCAAGCTGTATTATAATGACTACAATGAATACATTTCCGGAAAGACCAATGCAATTTATGATATGGCAATGGAACTGAAGGAAGAAGGATTGATTGACGGAATCGGCATGCAGTCTCATTTGGATGTAAGCTACCCGTCTGCAAGTCTTTATAAAAAAGCATTGGAGAAGTTCGTATCCACTGGTCTGGATGTACAGATCACAGAGTTGGATGTAACCACTTCTGATAAATCAGAAGCAGGCTATGAAAAGCAGGCACAATACTACAGCGATATTTTTGATGCCATTGTAGAAAACAAGGATCATATTTCCGCTGTTGTACTTTGGGGGACAACTGATGATGGAAGCTGGAGAGCTGATCGGGATCCGCTGCTCTTCGGTGCGGACTACAAGGCAAAGCCGGCATTCTATGCCATCATTGATGGATTGGATGTACCGCCGCTAACTACGACGACTACTCCTGTGGCAACCACGACAACAGAAGCGCAGACCACCACGACAACTGCCGCAACCACTACGGAGCAGGAAACAACTACAACGGTAACGAATGAAACAACCGCCACGGTTGTGACAGAGGGAACTACCACAACTGCTGCAACAACTACAGAAGCACCGGGAACCACGACAACAACGAATACAATAACACCGGGCAATGTTCTGTACGGAGATGTAAACCTGGATAACTCGGTTACTCTGGCAGATTTGATTACCTTCCAGAAACAGCAGCGTGGTGCCATTGAATTCAATGCACAGCAGGTAGCAAATGCAGATTGTGATCAGTCTGCAAGTGATTCGATTGTAGATGCCAACGATGTTACAGCACTGCTGTCCTTCCTAATCGGAAAGGCAAATGAGCTTCCAATTCGGTAAAAGCAACGAAATAAAATGCAAACGAACTGTTGTACCAAACAAATGGTACAGCAGTTCGTTTTTTCTCTCTATGGAGCAGGCGCAGTGGATTCGTGCTTTTTCGCACAAAATGACTTGATTTTTTTGCAAGGAAATGGTATAATAAAAATTAACTGTAATACAAGCATTGGACATTGTGGTATCGGCAGATCAAACAGCAGCCTGCCGCAATGAACGGGACATAAAGAAAAAAGGTGAATGCATTGGTAAAAAGTATGACTGGACTCGGCCGGTCACATGTGGTGACTGCAGAGCGGGATATCTTAGTGGAGATTCGGTCGGTGAACCATCGCTTTTTGGAATTGGCAACACGAATTCCACGGATGTACAGCAATCTGGAAGAGCCGATCAAATCGATCTTAAAAGCAGGCATTTCCAGAGGAAAAGTAGAGGTTTCCTTAACCATTCAAAATTTGGAAACTGGCAATGTTTCGGTTGGGCTCAACCATGCGCTGGCAGAACGCTATGTAGAAGCATTGCGGGAGGAACAAAACAGCCTGCACTTGCAGGACGACCTGAGCTTATCGGTTTTGCTGCGCCTGCCGGATGTATTTACCGTACAAAAGGTTCCGGAAGAAGAGGAAGTGGTTTGGGCAGCTGTGCAGCCTGCGGTGCAGGATGCGCTGGAACGTTTTCTTGCGATGCGGGAAAAAGAAGGGCAAAAAATGCAGGCAGATTTGGTCGGCCGCTTGGATGCCATTGAACAGATGGTAACACAGGTGGAGGCACTGTCGCCAGAAACGGTTCAACAGTACTATGACCGGTTGTATCGAAAGTTGCAGGAGTTGCTGGCAGATACTACAATTGATGAAAGTCGTCTGGTTACAGAAGCAGGCATTTTTGCGGAAAAGATTGCGGTGGATGAAGAAACGGTTCGGCTTCGCAGTCACTTGGCACAATTCCGGCAGCTGCTGGAAAGCGGGGAACCGATTGGCAGAAAACTGGATTTTCTGGTGCAGGAAATGAATCGGGAAGTCAACACCATTGGTTCCAAAGCCCAGGATCTTTCCATTACGAAATATGTGGTGGATATGAAAGCGGAAATTGAGAAAATTCGGGAACAAATCCAAAATATTGAATAGGAGTGAGCAGCATGCAAAGAGGAACATTATTTGTCGTTTCCGGGCCGTCCGGCTGCGGAAAAGGAACTGTTTTGGAAGAGATCAGAAAAGATCCTACGGTACATATTTCTGTTTCTGCAACCACACGGGAGCCGAGACCCGGCGAAGTGGACGGGGTCAATTATTACTTTATGACAGCAGAAAAATTTCAGGAAATGGTGCAGCAGGACGGCATGCTGGAATCTGCACAATATTGTGAAAACTTTTATGGAACCCCGAAAAAGCCGGTAGAGGATCAGCTGGCTGCCGGACACGATGTCATTTTGGAAATTGAAGTGGTTGGTGCCATGAAAATTCGTGCTTGTCGTCCGGATGCCGTTTTGATTTTTATTTTGCCGCCGTCCTTGTCGGAATTGGAGCGTCGGCTTCGTGGTCGTCAGACAGAGGAAGAAGAAGTTGTGCAGGCACGAATTGCCCGTGCAGTTGAGGAAATGAAGTTGGCGGATCAGTATGACTATGTTCTGGTCAATGATCAGGTTCCGCAGGCTGTTTCAGATTTGCAGGCTGTGATGCGCACAACACGGATCCAGTCTATGGATAAAACATCATTAGTGAAAGAGGTATTGTCAAAATGAATATGTTAAGACCATCTATCAATCAGTTAATCGGAAAGAACGACAGCTGCTATTCGCTGGTTATCGGCGTTGCAAAGCGTGCAAGAGAAATTGCAGATGAACTGTATGAGCAGGGAAAAACATTGGAGGAAAAGCCGGTTAAGACTGCTGTAGAAGAACTGGCATCCGGAAAGTACAAGATCATCGAACCAAACAGAGAACAGCATCAGTAAGCTGCTGCATGTTGTTTGACTTGCAGGGTGGATAGAAAGGATGTGGCGGTATGCAGAGACGGGAGTATCGAATTGGCGTAGCGGTCTCCGCTGCCGCAATTTCTTTCGATCAGCTGTTTACGTATTTGTCGGCTGTGCCGATTGCGCCGGGCTGTCGTGTTGTGGTGCCGTTTGGAAGAAGTAATGCAAGGAGAGTGGGCATGGTTCTGGAAATCGCCCCTAATCAGGAGGATCAGCCAGGACTAAAGCCCATTTTATCTGTTTTAGACGAAACACCGCTTTTGAATCAAGAACTGATTGATTTGGTGTTTTGGCTCAAAGAGATGACGTTTTGTACGTATTATGATGCGGTAAAGACCATTCTTCCGGCTGGTATGCAGTTGCAGTTTTATCAGACACTTACGCTCGCCAAAAAGCTGCCGGCATTGGACTCCCTTTCCGAACCAGAGCGCAATTTGCTCGGCTTTTTGCAGCAAGCCAAAACGCAGAAAGAGTTCCAGCGCCTACTGACAGAATATGGAACTGATCACGAGAAAGCGGCTTTGGTGGAACAGCTTCAGCAGAAGGGTGTTCTTTTGGTGAAGAACTGTACCAAAGAAAAAGTGCAGGATGCTGCAACCAAAATGATTCGCCTGGGAAAGGACTGGCAGCTGCATACCAAGTCAGTTCGGATGACTCCAAAACAAAAACGATTGGTGCAGCTTCTGGAAGAAATGGATGCGGTATCCGAAAAGGAAGCCTGTTACCTATGCAGTATGACTGCTGCCGTGATACGATCGGCGCAGCGTGCCGGATTGGTAGAATGCTATGCAGAGCCGTGCTTTCGGGAAGCATATACCCAGCAGGAAGTTTCTCGGGATCCATCTTCCATTGTGCTTTCCCCGCAGCAGCAGGCGGTTTATGAAGTGGTTGCTGCACAAATTGCGCAGGAAAAGCCGCAGTGCTTTCTGCTGCATGGCGTGACAGGGAGCGGTAAGACGAGTGTTTTTCAAAAGCTGATTCATACCACGATTCAGCAGGGCAAGCAGGTGATCTTGCTGGTTCCGGAAATTGCGCTGACTCCGCAGATTGTCGGGCAGTTTCACAGCTTATTCGGCAATGCCATATCGGTGGTACACAGTGCCCTGTCGCTGGGACAGCGCAAGGATGCTTACCGAAAAATTCAGTCCGGACAGGCAAAGATTGTGATTGGAACACGCAGCGCTATTTTTGCGCCGGTTCAAATGCTCGGTTTGATTATCGTGGATGAGGAAGGAGAGCGTTCCTATAAATCCGACAGTGCACCGCGGTATCATGCCATCGAAGTTGCAAAGAAGCGATGCCGGACGCACAATTGCACCCTTCTGCTGGCTTCGGCAACTCCATCCATAGAGAGTTATTATTATGCGGAGAAGCAGGCATATACCTTGCTGGAGTTGAAGCAGCGCTATGGCAATGCGCCGCTGCCACAGGTGGAAATGATTGATATGAATTTGGAGCGGCAGGCAGGCAATTCCTCCGAATTCAGTACGGCGCTGGTCGAGGCACTGCGAGAAACACTGACTCGCCGGGAACAGGCAATTTTGCTGCTGAATCGGCGTGGGTATCATACCATTATCAGCTGTACGGCATGCAACCAGCCGGTTTATTGTCCCAATTGCAGCGTCCCGATGACCTATCACAAGGTGAACGACAGCTTGATGTGTCACTACTGCGGACACACACAGCCAATGGTGACGGTTTGTCCGGCATGCGGAAACACGCACTTGCGGCAAATGGGCTTTGGTACGCAGCGGCTGGAGGAAGAATTACAGGAATTGGTTCCGGATGCACGCATTCTGCGAATGGATGCTGACACCACAATGTCCCGTTATGCCTATGAAAAAAACTTTACGGCATTCGGGAACGGGGAATATGACATCATGGTGGGCACGCAAATGATTGGAAAGGGCTTGGATTTTCCCAATGTAACACTTGTGGGTGTGCTTTCCGTGGATAAAGCGTTGTTTTCCGGAGATTTTCGCAGTTACGAACGAACGTTTTCCTTGATTACACAAGTGGTTGGGCGAGGCGGACGAGGCGGCAAGCCGGGCAGAGCCTTTCTGCAAACCTTTCAGCCGGAACACTATGTGTTGCAGCTGGCGGCGCAGCAAAATTATAAGGAATTTTATGAGCAGGAAATTGCCATGCGGCGTGCATTGGTTTTCCCGCCCATTTGTGATATCTGCACCATTGGATTTACCGGCACCAAGGAAACAGCTGTTGCAGAAGCAGCAGAACGCACGGCGCAGTGCGTACAGGATGTGATCCAGCGAACCGGATTTCGAAAGCCGCTTTGGATGCTGGGACCAACTGCCTGTACGTATGGAAAATTAAACGGCAAGTATCGGTATCGCTTGCTGCTAAAATGTAAAAACACAGTGGAATACCGTGATTTGATCCGCACCGTTTTGCGGGAGGCATATGCTTCCGGCTGTTGCGGAAAAGTTCATATCTATGCGGATATGAACGGCGATATTGGAATTTAATCAATAGGAGGAACTGGATTATGGCAATTCGGAATATTGTAAAAGAGGGCGATCCGATTTTAAGAAAGGTTTGCCGTCCGGTCGATCAGTTTGATGAAAAGCTGCATCGACTGCTGGATGATATGCATGAAACTTTGGACAAGGCAGAGGGCGTGGGACTTGCTGCACCGCAAGTTGGTTTCTGCCGGCGGTTTTTTATCATGCATTTGGAGGACGAGCAGGTAGAAGCCATCAATCCGGTTATCCTGAAAACCAGCGGAAAGCAGTATGTGCTGGAAGGCTGTTTATCCTGCCCGAATAAATGGGGTTATGTGACACGGCCGAAAAAGTGCAAGCTGCGTGCGCAGGATCGGAATGGAAATTGGTTTGAAAAGACCTTTACGGAACTGGGTGCACAGTGTGTTTGCCATGAAACGGCGCATCTGGATGGGCAGCTGTTTGTGGATGTGGTAGAAGAATTTGTGCAGCCGGAGGAAGTAAAATGAGTTTAAGCATTGTATTTATGGGAACGCCGGATTTTTCTGTTCCCTGTCTGCGGGCACTGGCAGAAAGTCAGCATACGGTAACGGCTGGTTTT
>FR899085.1:69520-78857 GCA_000437255.1 Ruminococcus sp. CAG:403 | reverse complement strand
GAAAGGGCGTGGTTACAAGATGATTCCGACGCCGGTTAAGCAGGCAGCGCAGGAATATGACATTCCGGTTTATCAGCCGCAGTCTCTTCGAAAAGGAGAGGATGCGCAGCAGGCTATGCAGGTGTTGGAGCAGCTGCATCCAGATGTGATCGTTGTTGTTGCATATGGACAGATTTTGCCGAAGTGTGTGCTGGATTTGCCGCGGTATGCCTGCATCAACGTACATGCCTCTTTGTTGCCGGCTTATCGAGGTGCGGCGCCGATTCATTGGTGTATTTTAAATGGAGAGTCCAAAACAGGTGTTACGACCATGCTGATGGCAGAGGGACTGGATACCGGGGATATGCTGCTGAAAGCAGAGACTGCAATTGATCCGGATGAGACAACCGGCCAGCTGCACGATCGTCTGTCTGAAATGGGGGCCAATCTGTTGCTGGAAACACTACAGGAGCTGGAAGCTGGCACATTGCATCCGCAGCCGCAAGATGATGCAGCATCCTGTTATGCGACTCGGATTACCAAAGAGCAGTCAGCATTGGATTTTTCCAAGTCTGCCGCGCAGCTGCACAATGTGATTCGTGGCATTACCGGATATACCATGTTGGATGGAAAGCGCCTGAAGGTGTATGCTTCTAAAGTTATAAAGGATGGCGCTTGGCAGGAGGCGGCTCCCGGAACCATCGTAGATCCGAAAGCATTGGTGGTTGCCTGTGGTGCCAATACCTATTTGCAGTTGCTGGAGGTACAGCCGGAAGGCAAAAAGAGAATGCAGGCTGCGGACTTCCTTCGTGGGAAGCAGCTTGCTGCCGGAACGGTATTGGGATAAGAAACGAAATTTTGCATATCCTTCTGTTGAATGAGAAAGGAACATGATGACTATGTATGGTTTGCTAATTCTTGGCCTGGTGATTAGTTTGCTGGCATCCTGGAATGTCAATGCAACATTTCGCCGCTATCAAACGGTCAGCAATGGCCGTGGCTATACGGCAGCACAGGTTGCCCGCCAGATTTTGGATCAAAACGGCTTGTATCAGGTTTCCATTGAACGTGTTTCCGGGAATTTAACCGATCATTTTGACCCCAAAAGCAATGTGGTTCGGCTGTCTGATTCGGTTTATCAGTCTACTTCTGTTGCAGCCATTGGCGTTGCAGCGCATGAGTGCGGACACGCTGTACAGCATGCTGTTGGATATGTGCCGATTAAAGTGCGGAATGCATTCGTTCCGGTGGCGCAAATCGGATCGTATGCTTGGTATTTTATTTTTATCGCAGGATTGATTTTTGGCTTAAACACAAGCTTGGGTAATACATTGGCATATGCAGGCATTCTGCTGTTTTCAGCAGTGGTGCTGTTTCAGGTTCTGACACTTCCAGTGGAGTTCAATGCCAGCCGCCGTGCCCTGCAAACGCTGCAATCCAACTATATTTTAGATGGAGATGAAATCGGAAAAGCCAGAAAAGTTCTGGTGGCAGCAGCCATGACATACGTGGCAGCAATGGTGAATGCAATTTTGCAGCTGCTTCGACTGTTGAGTATTGTAGGACGGAGAAGAGATTAGAATGGATGCAAGAAAATTAGCTGTACAGCTTTTGATGCAAACAGAAAAACAAAATCAGTATTCCAATTTGGCACTTGATCATGCACTGGATCAGTCGAATTTGCCGGAACAGGAGCGGCGATTCTGTGCAGCACTGTATTACGGTGTTATGGAGCGTCGGATTACGCTGGATTATATTCTGCGGCACTACAGCAAGAAAAAGCTGCATCAATTGGACGCAGCTGTGCTGCAAATTTTGCGGATCGGCATTTATCAGTTGAAATATATGGATCGTGTGCCGGATGCGGCAGGCATTCATACCTGTGGCGGCAGCCATTCATACCTGTGTTGCCCTGACGAGAAGTTTCCGAAAATCCAGTGCATCTGGTTTTGTCAATGCCGTTCTGCGGCAGTATGTGCGGGATGAAAAGAAAGTTCCGGAATCAGATGATCCGTTAGAGGCAGCATCCGTCCTGTACGCAGTTCCGATCTGGTTGGAAAAGAAGCTGGTGCAGCAATACGGAAAACAGGCGGCGCATGCCTTTTTGGAAAATGCGCTGCAAACACCGCCAATTACCATTCGGCGCAATGTGCAGATGGGGGATACGGTTGCCTTTCAGAAAGCGGTTCCCGGTGCAAATCCACATCCGGTTTTGCCGGACGCTTATTTGCTGCATGGTACAAATGTAAAGACACTTCCAGGGTTTCAGGAAGGCTGGTTTCATGTCCAGGATCTTGCATCTCAATTTTGCAGTCTTGCTGTTGGTGCAAAGCCGGGAGAAACGGTTTTGGATCTCTGTGCGGCACCAGGTGGAAAGACCTTTACCATTGCCCAGTACATGCAGGATACCGGAACGCTGTTGGCATTTGATTTGCAGCCTGCACGGGTTAGCTTGATTCAGGAGGGTGCCAAGCGGCTGCATCTGCACTGCATTACAGCAGCGCAGGGTGACGCTGCGGTTTACCGGGAGGAGCTGCCAAAGGCAGACCGTATTTTGTGTGATGTGCCATGTTCTGGTTTGGGTGTCATTCGACGAAAGCCGGAAATTAAGGAGAAAAATCCAGCGGAGCTTGCAGAACTTCCAGTCATTCAGCTTCGCATTCTGGAAACTGCCTCACAGTACTTAAAAGAAAGCGGAACGCTGCTGTATTCCACTTGTACTGTTTTGAAAGAAGAAAATGAACAGGTGGTACGAGCATTTTTGCGCACGCATCCGGACTTTGAAGCGATTCCGGTTTTGCCGGAGCTGGGAGCACCCTTCGATGCGCCAATGGTGACGCTGCTGCCGCAGTTTTATAACAGTGATGGATTTTTTATGGCAAAGCTGCGCCGTAAAAGCAAGCAGCAGAAAGAGGGCAAATAGATGGAAAAAATCGATCTGCTGTCTTTGACGCTGGAGGAATTGGAACAGGAAATGCAGGCCATGGGTGCTGCACGGTATCGGGCTGGACAGATTTTTTCCTGGCTGCATGAGAAGCAAGTACTGGATTTCACCGGAATGACCACCTTATCTCAACAATTCCGAACCGAGTTATCAGAGAAATTTTGTATAAAAAGACTAAATATTGTAAGAAAGCTTGCATCTTCTATTGATAATACGGTAAAATATCTATATCAGCTGCCGGATGGGAATTTTGTGGAGACGGTTTTGATGGAATATCACCACGGAACCAGCATTTGTATCTCCACACAGGTTGGCTGCCGAATGGGGTGCCGCTTCTGTGCATCTGCTATTGCAGGTTTCATTCGAAATCTGGAGCCGTCGGAATTGCTGCTGCAAATTTATGAAACACAGTTGGATGCAAAGCGGCCCATTGACAGTATTGTACTCATGGGAATTGGAGAACCGCTGGATAATTATGACAATGTACTGCGCTTTTTCTCCCTGCTGTCGCATCCAAAGGGATTTGGCATGAGTTTGCGGCATGTTACCGTTAGTACATGCGGCATTGTACCGAAAATTTTGGAGTTGGCGGATCAGAAGCTTGGTGTTACGCTTTCTGTTTCCCTGCACAGTCCAGAGAATGCAACCCGAAGTGAAGTGATGCCGGTCAATCGCACCTGGCCCATTGAAGTGCTGATGGATGCCTGCCGGACGTATGTACAGAAAACCGGTCGCCGGATTACATTTGAATATGCGGTTATGGACAATGTAAACAGTGCGCGATCGGATGCCAAAAAGTTGGCAGATTTGCTACGCGGCGGAAATTTTCATGTCAATTTAATTCCGGTTAATCCCATCCGGGAACGAAACTATAAAACGTTGCGAAAGACGGTGCAGCTGTTTCAGGATACCTTGACGCAATATGGCGTAAATGCAACGGTACGCCGCACACTCGGCAGCGACATTCAAGCAGCTTGCGGGCAGCTTCGCCGAGATGTGATGACACAGGAAAAATGAGGTGATTGTGTTGACATTTGCCGTGCAGACGAATATCGGCTACTTACGGGAAGAAAATCAGGATCGTGTAGATGCACGCACCTATGAAGACCGCATCCTTGCACTGGTGTGCGATGGAATGGGCGGAGAACGTTCCGGCTCGGAGGCAAGCAGACTCGCCGCAGAAGTGTTTTTTGAGCATTTTGAAGAATCCTATCAGACCAATATGGATCCTTATGCCATTCGTGCCTTGCTATTGTCTTCTGTATCAGCGGCGAATTCGATTATTTATACAACTGCAAAAATGAATTACCAAAATTTTGGAATGGGAACCACTTGTGTTGCAGCATTTTTAAGTGACAATGGAATTGCTGTTGTCAACGTAGGGGACAGCCGGGCTTATTTGTATCAATCCGGACAGCTCACACAGTTGACAAAGGATCATAACGTTGTCAATTTGCTGTTGGATCAAGGAGAAATTCAGCCAGAAGAAGCCAAAACCCATCCGCAGCGGCATATGCTGACACGTGCCGTTGGCGTAGAGCGAACAGTGAGACCGGATTATTTTGAGATTCATCCGGAAGGGGCGTTTAAACTGTTGCTTTGCTCGGATGGCTTGTCCGGATACTGCGAAGAGGAAGAGATTCAGCAGATTCTGGAACAGGATTTGGAAGCGGAAGCGCTGGCGGATCGTTTGATTGCGCTGGCACTGGAAAAAGGCGGTCGGGATAATGTTTCTGTGGCCGTTGTGACTGAATCATAATCATGTGGAGGAATATGATGGATATGGACAAATACATTGGAAAGAGGCTGGACGGCCGGTACGAGCTGACCGAGTTGATCGGCGAAGGTGGCATGGCAAATGTATATAAAGCCACAGATGTACTGGAAAATAGAGTCGTTGCGGTAAAAATTCTGAAGGTGGAGTTCTCGGAAAATGAAGAGTTTTTGCGCCGTTTTCGAAATGAATCCAAGGCGATTGCCCTGCTTTCCCATCCGAATATTGTCAAGATCTATGATGTTGGGTTTTCTGAGAAAATTCAATATATTGTCATGGAGTATATTGAAGGGATTACATTAAAGGATTATATTGACAGTGAACGTGTATTGAACTGGAAGGATGCCGTTCATTTCATCATTCAGATTCTTCGTGCCTTGCAGCATGCGCATATGCGTGGCATTGTACATCGGGATATCAAACCGCAGAACATTATGCTGCTGATGGACGGTACCATTAAGGTAATGGACTTCGGCATTGCAAAATTTGCACGGGATGAAAGCCGAACCGCAACCGATCAGGCAATCGGAACGGTACATTACATTAGCCCGGAACAGGCGCGTGGAGATGTGACCGATGCCAAAAGTGACCTATATTCCGTTGGTGTTATGTTCTATGAGATGCTGACTGGTCGGAAGCCGTTTGATACAGATAATCCGGTCTCCATTGCTGTGATGCATATGCAGAATGCAGCAGTTCGTCCGAGAGATATCAATCCCAATATTCCTTCTGGATTGGAAGAAATCATCATGCACGCCATGGAAAAGGATGCCAACAAGCGGTATCAGACGGCTGCGGATATGATTCGGGATTTGGAAGCATTTAAGCAGAACAATCAGATTGTTTTTGGATATTATGGTGTTCCCAAGGCGCAGGAAGTGCGGATGGGCAGAACGCAGTACCGTGCGGCAGCGCCAATGCCCAACCGAGCAGCACCCGTTCGTGCAGGAGCCGGTCGGATGCAGGAGCCATATCCTTGTGCATCGGAACAGGATTTATATTATGAAGGCGAAGAAGACGGATCGCCTGCCTATGAAGAAACCAACAGCAAATCTCCGCTGGTGCCGGTTTTGATGGCAATTACCCTCGTGGTCATTGTAGTGGCAGCCATTTTGATTGTCTACTTTGTAAAGACGGGTATGACAAAATCCAATCAGTATGAGGTGCCGAATTTAATTGGAACCTCCTATCAGGATGCCATTGCAGAATATCAGGGTACCATCAATTTTAAAATCGAAAAGCAGGACTACAGTGACCAGTATGAAGCGGATATCATCTATGAGCAGAGTCCGATTGGAAAAGTAGACCTGGATGATAATGGGACAGTTACTGTTGTAATTGCGGTTTCCAAGGGACTGAATAAAGTTGTAATTCCAGATTTGAGAGACAAAACTTCAGAGGAAGCACAGAAGGAACTGCACGATAAAGGCTTAACTTGCCGCTTATTGAGTGAGGAAAGCACCGAAGGCATTGAAAAGAATCATGTTATTCGGACAGAACCGGCAGCAGATACAGAGATTGCAGTAGGCGGAGAAGTTGTGATTTATGTCAGCGCTGGTGTCGCAGTAGAGGAAGTAGAGATTCCGAACTTTGTGGGACAGCAAATTGAAGATGCAAAAATTGATTGCGAAGAGTATAAGCTGAAGGTGGAAACAGTCGAAAAAGATTCTGAAAAGGAAAAAGGCGAGATTCTGGAACAGGATCTGGAAGCCGGTTCCTATGTGGTAGAAGGCAGTAAGATTACCTTTACAATCAGCAGCGGAAAAGAACCAAAGGGAACCATTACGTTTGGAATGGATGTACCGGGTCTAGCATCCGGAAAGTATACGCTGGACTTTACTTCTTCTGATGGAGATATTATTAAGTCTTACACCTTTATTGCAGAAAGTGCAAATGGATATATCACCATTCCCATTGAAGGAAGCGGTACCAAGCAGGTGATTGTTTCTGTTACCAGTGCCAACAGTGGTGCAACCACTAAAATGGGAACGTATAACTTCCTATTTGCAGACGGCACCTTTACCGTAACCAGCGAAAATATTGACGCTGCCTTTGAAGCCGTTACAATTCAAAATACACAGCCGCAAACGCAGCCGCAGCAATCATCCGATGATGCTGCTTCGGAGTAAAAAACATGGAACAAATGCAATTAGAATCAGGCAGAATTTTATCATCAGTGGGAGGACTCTATACGGTAGAGTCCTCTTCCGGTCTTCACACCTGTAAAGCACGTGGTATCTTTCGAAAGCGTGGAATCTCTCCCTATGTAGGGGATTGGGTACAGGTGGATGCCGATCATGTCATTCAGGAAATTCTTCCCCGGAAGAATAGCATCATTCGGCCGCCGCTTGCCAATCTGGATCAGATTTTGTTTGTTGTGTCCACTTGCAAGCCGGTTCCCAATTACTTTCTGCTGGATCAGTTTCTTGCGGTAGCAGTCTATAAGTCCATTCGTCCGATTCTGGTCATTACCAAGACGGATTTGGCGGATGCTGCTGCCTTGCAGATGATCTATCAGTCAGCTGGAATCGCAGTTTATCTAGTGGATTATGATAAGCCAGAAACAGTGGAAGCGATTGCAAACCTGCTTCCCGGAATGGTCAGTGCTGTGACGGGAAATTCTGGCGTGGGAAAGTCCACACTGCTGAATGCATTGGATCATTCTTTGCAGCTTGAAACAGGTACGATCAGCGAGAAGTTGGGGCGTGGCAGACACACCACCCGGACAGCTACGCTGTATCCCTGTCGGGGCGGTTATCTGGCAGATACACCGGGCTTTTCAACTTTTGAGTTGGAGCAGTATGCAACGATTGACAAGCAGCAGCTGGCAGATTGCTTTCCGGAATTTGCACCCTATTTGGGACAGTGCCGTTTTCAAGACTGTGCACATGTTTGTGAAAAGGGTTGTTCGGTTCTGGAAGCAGTGCGAGAAGGTGCAATTGCGAAAAGCCGGCATCAGTCTTATTGTACCATGTATGAAACCATCAAGCAGAGAAAGGATTGGGAAGTGCTATGCAAGCAGTAATTTTGGCAGGCGGCCCCCTTACAGATTATACCATGGTGCAGGTGCCTGCGGATGCACTGCTGATTTGTGCGGATCGAGGGGTTCGGTATGCGGAACAGCTGGGCTTGCATCCAGATGTGATGTTGGGGGATTTTGATTCCTATGGCAGCATTCCAGCTGGGGAAGCGGTACAGGTTTATCCCAAAGAAAAGGATGATACGGATTTGATGCTTGCTTGCCGGTATGCAGTGGAAAAAGGTGTGAAATCCGTTACGATTTATGGCGGATTGGGTGGTCGTCTAGATCATACAATTGCCAACTTGCAGGCACTTCGATGGCTGGCAGAACATGGCGTTTGGGCAGAACTCTTGTCAGAAAACAATCGTGCCAGCCTACAATTTCCTGGTACTCGTCAGTATCCCAGACGAGCAGGCTGGAACTTTTCGTTGTTTGCCATGACGGAACAATGTATCCTTACCACAACAGGGGTGCAGTATCCGCTCACGCATGGTACCTTACAGGCAAACTTTCCGCTTGGTATCAGCAATTCGATTTTGCAGGAATTGGCATCGGTTACGGTGGAAGAGGGAGTTTTGTTGGTGATTGCTTCCAGGGACTGAACTTTTTTTCAAATTTGGAATATACTAATGGTGAGACGGCAAATCTACCGCAAACAGCAAACTTGCCGCCATCCATTTTTTCAAATTTAGGAGGGTGTACGATGAAAATTGTCGTGGTCAAAAGTCCAAAGGTGCTCAGCGGAATCTTTCGAATGATTTTTAAAATCAAAAAAGAGCAGCCGGAAAATTAATTTGTAAAAAGCCGGCGCATCATACATGTCTGAAACATGCCGCAGTTCTTTGTGAAAGGAACTGCGGCATGTTCTATTGATGGGACGAACTGCATATTCTGCATCATAACGAATAGGAGGGCCTGTAAAATGGATGGAGCAGAAATGCAGCAGATCGAAGAAACAAAACAAGAATCGGAATTGGAAAAGTCCGCCGCAGAGCCGCTGGTGCTGACGGATTCGCCGGAAACGATTCCCAAAAAGAAACAGCATGCAGATGATGTGTGGATGATGCAGTGCATTTTTTGTATCTTGCTGCTGCTTTCTATTTTTGTGCTGCATTGGATTCGGGCGGACTTTTCTGCTTCCCTGCAGCAGATGTATGTACAGCATGTGCAGGAACCGGCTCCTGCCTGGCTGGCAAATTGGATCCAGCAGATTGAGCAGTGGATCAAACAGGCATAGATGATTCAGTTTTGGATTGGCCGTGTGCAAGTGCGGTTTGATTTCAGCTTCTTTGCGGTTTTTTCGTTGCTTTGCCTGGTGGATGCCGGACAATATCTAACGATTTCTCTGACAGTGTGTATGCTGCATGAATTGGGGCATCTGCTTGCTATGCGAATTTGCCGACAGGGAATGCGGCAGGTTACGTTTTATGGAGCAGGCATCTCCATTTGTTCCGATTGCCGACTGTCTGCCTTTTGGCAGGATTTGTTCATTTTATTGGCTGGCCCGGGCATCAATCTTTTGACAGGCGCTTTGTTGTATGTACTGACAGGCCCATCGGTTGGCGCATTGCTGAATATTGGAATGGGACTTTTCAATTTGCTGCCATATCGGCAGCTG
>FR899085.1:43662-69505 GCA_000437255.1 Ruminococcus sp. CAG:403 | reverse complement strand
CTGCCATATCGGCAGCTGGACGGTGGTTCCATTTTGCATACACTGCTGTTTTGGAAATGCGGCTCTCCGTTGCAAGCCGATCGAATGCTGCGTGGCATTTGCATCGGCTGTTCCGGAATCGGTATTGCTGTTGGTTTGCTGGCAGGGTTTTCTAATTTTACATTTTATGGGACAGTTTTGTATCTGACTGCGGCAGAACTCTTTTCATAAGAATGCTGCAACCAGAAAAAATGAAAAATCATGAATTTTTTTAAAAAGTACTTGCAATTTCTTGAAAAGTATGGTATGCTATAAAAGCATCTGGAAATCCGTCTGTTTTGTGCAGATGAGTAGAATGCCAGGATGACAGGAATGAGACAGTCCGCTGACGGTTATTTTTTAGTCGGCACTGCTGCGAAAGCTGAACGCAGGAGGTTTGCCGCACGTTTATGAATGTCTTAAAATTTTAGGAGGAAATTAGAATGGATGCATTAAAAGTAATCAGCGAGTCCAGCATGAAGAAAGAAGTACCGGCATTTAACGTAGGTGATACCATTAAGGTACACGTTAAGATTCAGGAAGGCGACAAGAGCCGTATCCAGATCTTTGAAGGTACTGTTATCGCAAAGAAGCACGGCGGTGTGAATGAAACCTTTACGGTTCGTCGTGTTGCACACGGCTGCGGAATTGAGCGTGTATTCCCGCTGCATTCCCCTGTTGTGGAAAAGGTAGAAGTGATTCGCCGTGGTAAAGTTCGGAGAGCAAAGCTGTATTATCTGCGTGATAGAGTGGGTAAGGCTGCTAAGGTAAAAGAACAAATCCGCTAAGGAAAAACAGGTGTGGAGCAAAAACAGGACGCAGTTACGTTCTTGCCGCCTGTTTTTGCTTTCGATATCCTGCTGATCAGCAGTAAAAAGGGGACGTTATGTCCTTTTTTTATTAGGTCATGACTGAAACGGTGTTACGAATGCATAGCAGCATGGTTTCAGATCTGCCCGATCATGGAGATCAGTTTTTACAAAACAGGCTTTCAAGTAAGCAGAATAGGAGCAGACCATGGATGCAGAACGAAAAGAAAGCAAGTCGGTTGTAGAACAGATACAGAAAAAGAAAAAGGAAAGACGGTTCCTGGATGATCTTGCTGATATGCTGGAAACCGTGTTCATCTCTGTGTTTGTTGTGGTGATGTTGTTTGCTTATGTCATTCGGCCGGTAACGGTAGAGGGACATTCCATGGAGACAACGCTGCATGATCAGGATCGCCTGTTTATGACAGATTTGCTGTATACGCCAAAACAAGGCGATATTGTAATTGTAGACAATAAGGCTGCCTGGACGTATAACCAGAGCAATAACCTGGTGAAAGGTCCGGGATTGTCCAGTGAAAAACGTTTGATCAAGCGTGTCATTGCAACAGGCGGTCAGGAGCTGAACATTGATTTTACAACAGGTGTTGTAACAGTAGACGGCGAGGTACTGGATGAGCCATATATCAATAATAGTACCGTTGACAATGAAGGGGCTTTTGACTATCCGATTACGGTTCCAGAGGGCTTTTTGTTTGTCATGGGGGACAATCGACAAAATTCCACAGACAGCCGGCACCAGGCAGTGGGATTTGTTTCAGAAGAAGATGTATTGGGGAAGGCTGTCTTTCGGTTTTTCCCGGCAGTAGCAGATGATACACTCGGCTATCGGGCAGAGGGAGAGTCTACTTCCCGCCTTGCACAGTTCTTTGAGCGGTTTGGATTCCTGCATTAAGCGTATCCTTGCTGCAAATGGAAAAGAAGGAGACAAGTATGTCTGAAATTCAAATGAAGCCCATCCAGTGGTTTCCAGGGCATATGGCAAAGACACGGCGCATGATTGCTGCCAATCTTTCCATGGTGGATGCCGTTGTGGAAATCTTGGATGCACGAATTCCGCAGAGCAGCCGCAATCCGGAAATGGATCGGATGCTTGGAAATAAGCCACGTATGCTGCTGCTGAATAAGGCGGATACAGCAGATGCATCTGCAACTGCAAAATGGGTGCAGTTCTATCAAAAAAAAGGCATTCTGGCGCTGCCGATGGATTGTAAAACCGGGCGTGGCGTGAAGAACTTTCTGCCTGCGGTACGGGAAAAACTGTTGGCATCGCTTTTGGAGCGGCGACAGGCGCAGGGCATGAGCAGTGCGCCGATTCGCTTGATGGTAGTGGGAATTCCGAATGTTGGAAAATCCTCTTTCATCAATCGCATGGCGCAGTCCAAACGTGCCAAAGTAGAAGATCGTCCTGGTGTGACCCGGAATAAACAGTGGGTAAAAATCGGTGACAACATGGAGCTGCTGGACATGCCCGGCGTGCTGTGGCCGAAATTTGATGACCAGGAAGTAGCAAAGCGTTTGGCATTTACAGGAGCCATCCACGATGACATTATGGACTTGGAGTCTCTTGCTATGTTGTTGCTGGAATATCTGGCGCAGCATTATCCGGAAGCGCTTCAGGCACGGTATAAAATGCAGGAAGCACAGCTGCAAGGAGATGGACTACAGCTTTTGGAGCAGCTGGGACGCAATCGTGGCATGCTAATTTCCGGCGGAGAAGTCAACTATGAGCGTGCAGCGATTACCATTTTGGATGAGTTCCGAAGTGGAAAATTGGGGCGCATTACGTTAGAGTGGCCGGAGGCGAAAGAAGTATGAGCCGACCTGCGCAAACGCATACGACTGCAGAACTGTATCAATTTGATGCAGCCATGCGACAGCAGCATTCGCTGCTTTGTGGAGTAGACGAAGCTGGACGGGGGCCGCTTGCCGGTGATGTTTATGCAGCAGCTGTGATTCTGCATCCTGATCGTCCAATAGAAGGAATCAATGACAGCAAAAAGCTCAGCGAGAAAAAGCGAGAGTTGCTGTTCGATCAGATTCAAGAGGCAGCCATTGCTTTTCAAATTGCAACTGCAACAGTTGTAGAAATTGAGCAGTATAATATTCTGGGTGCAACGATGCTTGCAATGCAGCGAGCAGTTGCAGGCCTTTCTGTTTTACCGGATTATGTGTTGGTGGATGGCAATCGAATGCCAACGCTGGCGGTTTCCGGTACCACGCAGGTAAAGGGGGACGCAACATCTGCCAGTATTGCAGCAGCTTCCATTTTGGCAAAGGTAGCCAGAGATCGTTCGATGCGGCAATTGGCGGAACAGTATCCGGAATATGGATTTGCTGCGCACAAAGGTTATGGCACCAAAGCGCACTGTGCAGCTATTTTGCAGTATGGACCTTGTCCGGCGCACCGTCCGTCCTTTTTGAAGAAACTGTTGCAGCATGAATAAGACAGAAATTGGAAGATTGGGAGAGCGAATTGTTGGCCGCTGGCTGGAACGGCATGGCTACAGCATCGTGGCGCAGAATTATCAGATTTACGGTGGGGAACTGGATCTTGTGGCGGAAAATGCAGAATATCGGGCATTTGTAGAAGTGAAGACCAGAAAACCAAACCGTATGCAGTCCGGTCTGGAAGCAATTACACGTCAAAAGCAAATGCGAATCATTCAGACAGCAGCAGATTATATGCAGAAGTATCCTGCTGATTTGCAGCCTCGGTTTGATATTGCGGAAGTGGTGCTGGATGGTACACGGCTTTTGGCTTTGGATTATATTGAAAACGCCTTTGATACAACAGGCTTTGATATCATATTTTAGGCAGCGATGCCGGGAAAAGGGTGGTAACTATGTTTTACAAAAGTACGAGAAACAGTGCAATTCGTGTAGAAAGTGCGGTTGCAATTTCACGGGGAATTTCAGAAGAAGGCGGTTTGTTTGTACCGGAATCCATTCCGTCCATTACAATGGATGAAATGAAGGCAATGGCAGACATGACTTATGCACAGCGTGCTGCATTTGTATTCTCTAAGTATTTGACGGATTTTACAGAGGTTGAGCTGCGCTATTGCACCGAAAGTGCCTATAATACCAAGAATTTTGAAACAGAGAACATTGCAGAAATTGCACATCTGTTTGAAGGCACCTATATGCTGGAACTGTGGCATGGCCCGACCTGTGCATTTAAGGATATGGCCTTGCAGATTCTCCCGTATTTCCTGACAACTGCTGTAAAGAAACTGCACCTGGATCAGAAAATTGTGATTCTGGTTGCAACTTCTGGCGATACTGGAAAGGCTGCACTGGAAGGCTTTAAAGATGTTCCGGGTACACAGATCATGGTCTTCTATCCGGAAGAAGGCGTTAGTGCTATGCAGAAACGCCAGATGGTAACCCAGGAAGGCAGCAATGTTTCTGTTTGCGCTGTAAAGGGCAACTTCGATGACTGTCAGAGCGGTGTGAAGAAGATTTTCACCAGCGAAGCAGTAACAGATGCTCTGCAAAAAGGCGGCATGAGCTTCTCCAGTGCCAACTCCATCAACTGGGGTCGTCTGGTTCCGCAGATTGTTTACTATGTATCTTCCTATGCAACTTTGGCACAGCAGGGAGAACTCAACTGGGGAGATCCGCTGAATGTTGTAGTTCCGACCGGAAACTTCGGCAACATTCTGGCTGCTTATTACGCAAAGAAAATGGGCGTGCCGATTGGAAAGCTGATCTGTGCTTCCAATATCAATAAGGTATTGACCGACTTTATCCAAACAGGTACGTATAACCGGAATCGGGAATTCTATGCAACTTGTTCGCCGTCTATGGATATTTTGATTTCCAGCAACCTGGAACGGCTGCTGTACTTGCTGACCGGAGAAAATGACGCACAGATTCGGGAATGGTTCCAGGCACTGGCAGAGACTGGTACTTATACCGTTTCCGATTCCATCCAGGCTGTTTTGAAGCAGGAATTCTACGGCGGTTTCTGCGATGATGCTGCAACAAAGGAAACCATCCGGAAGATCTACAACACCTATGGCTATACCTGTGATACACATACCGCAGTTGCTGTAAAGGTTTATGAGGATTATAAGAAGGAAACCGGCGATTCCACAAAGACTTTGATTGCTTCTACTGCAAGCCCGTATAAGTTCAGCGGAAGCGTTTTGGAAGCCATTGAACCGGAGGCAATTTCTGCTGATGAATATGCAATGGTTGACCAGCTGCACGCTGCTTCCAAGCTGCCGATTCCGGCTGCATTGGCAGATTTGAAGACCAAGGAACGCCGCTTTACAGAAAGCATTGAAAAAACCGATATGCAGACATATGTCCTGGGACAGTTGGGTCTGGCATAAGCGAGGATCTGCATGCGGTTATTTGGAATCGGTGACCTGCACTTATCATTGGGAGTACCGGAAAAACCGATGGATATTTTCAAGGGCTGGGAAAATTATCAGGTTCTGCTGGAAGAAAATTGGCGCAGCACCGTACAGGAAGAGGATACTGTGGTATTAGCCGGAGATCTTTCCTGGGGGATGACGCTTGCACAAGCGGATGCAGACTTTGCATTTTTACAGAGTCTGCCTGGGAAAAAGATTATTTTGAAGGGCAACCACGACTACTGGTGGACTTCAAAATCCAAGATGGAAACCTACTTTTCCGATCATGGATATGATTCCCTGCACATTCTGCACAACAATCATTATGCATATGAAACCTACGGAATTTGCGGCACACGTGGCTGGGTGAATATGCCGGGAGAGGCAGCAGATGCCAAAGTGCTGGCACGGGAAGTGCAGCGGCTTGAGGTTTCCATTCAGTCGGCACTTGCACAACAGCTGGAACCGATCGTATTCCTGCACTATCCGCCGATTTTTAATCAGTCCTATAACTATGACATTTTAGAAGTGCTGCACCGGTATCAGATTCAGCGCTGTTACTATGGGCATATTCATGGAAAAGGGCATTATTATGCATTTCAAGGCATCTATGAAGAAACCCATTTGCGCATGATTTCTGGTGATTATTTACAATTTATGCCACTTCAAATCTTGTAATTTGTATCATTCGTAGAAGTGCAAAATGGGTCTAGCCAAAAAGCAAGGATTATGGTATAATGTTGAAGTATGTATAAGAGCTTGTATCGTTAGAACTTTGGAACCAATCAACCAACGTTCTATGGATGCGACTTCGGAACCGCACACGGAAGCAGTTTGTGCGGAACGGTCTTAGCATCAATTCCTATGTGCTTTTGCGTATAGAACCGGCGATGCCGGGAATAGAATAATGGAGGATATGAACATGAATTTAAAGTCGTCTACAAAATCGGATGTCAATACCACCGAACTGATTGTGGAAATTGATGCTCCTGCATTTGAAGCTGCAATCGAATCTGCTTATCAGCATCAGAAAAAGGATATTGCAATGCCTGGTTTCCGGAAGGGAAAGGTACCGAGAAAATTGGTAGAACGCACCTATGGCGAAAATGTATTTTATGAAGATGCCATCAATGCTGTTCTGAATGTAGAACTGCCGGCACTGCTGGTAGAATCTGCTTTGGACCTGGTGGATGCACCGAAGGTAGAAGTAACTGCTGTTGATAAGGAAAACGGCGTTACCTTGAAGATCGTTTGCGTAACCAAGCCGGAAATTCACATTGCAGACTACACAGGCATGAAAGCTGCTAAGAAGGTAAAGGAAGTTACCGATGAAGATGTGAACAAGCAGCTGGAAAATATGCAGAAGAGAAATGCAAGAATGATCTCTGTAGATGATCGTGCAGCTGAAATGGGCGATGAAGTAACACTGGATTTCGAAGGCTTCTTCGGCGATACTGCTTTTGACGGCGGTAAGGGTGAAGATTACCAGCTGAAACTGGGCAGCGGTCAGTTTATTCCTGGCTTTGAAGAACAGGTTGCTGGTCACAAGATTGGTGAAGATTTCGATGTAACCGTTACCTTCCCGGAAAATTACCAGATGGAAGACTATGCTGGCAAGGAAGCTGTCTTCAAGTGCAAGATTAAGGAAATTTCTACAGAAGAGCTGCCGGAGTTGGATGACGACTTCGCAAAGGATACTTCTGAATTCGATACATTGGACGAACTGAAGGCTGACATCAAGAAGAACCTGGAAGAACAGGCTGAACAGTCTGCTGATACTGCATTTGAAAATGCACTGGTTATGAATCTGATTGAAAAGGTACAGGATCCGATTCCGCACTGCATGTTTGAACAGCGTGCAGACAGCTTGATGGATCACTTTGCAAATCAGCTGAAGCAGCAGGGCGTTTCCATGGATCTGTACTTGCAGTATACAGGTATGGATGCAGATTCTCTGAAGGCAACTTACCTGGATCGTGCAGAAAATGAAGTAAAGCTGCGCCTGGCTCTGGAACAGATTGCAAAGCAGGAAAATCTGGAAGTATCCGATGAAGAAGTAGATGAAAGCTTGAAGGAACTGGCTGATGCAAATAACCTGACAGTAGAAGAAGTAAAGGTACGGATTCCGCTGGCAGATTATAAGATGGATCAGTTGGTTACCAAGGCAATGGATTTCGTAAAGGAACATGCCGTTGTTGATAACACAATCGAAGAAGAACAGCCGGCAGAAGAAGCTGCTGCTGAAACATCTGATGCAGAATAATAGCGCTATTTGACACGGTTGTAAAAACAAGTAAACAAACAGATTGGGCGAACAGAAACGTTCGCCCTCTGTAGTTTTATTGGAATGCACGAAAAGAGAAAGTTTCTGTCGAAAAAGCGATTGACGCTCTGGCAGAAGCGTTGCTTGTATGGAAAGGAAGATGGAATATGAGTAGTTTGGTGCCTTATGTAGTAGAACAAACCAGCCGTGGGGAACGTTCTTACGATATTTTTTCCCGGTTGCTGAATGATCGCATTATTATGCTCAGCGATCAGGTGAATGATGCAACTGCAAGTTTGGTTGTCGCACAGCTGCTGTATCTGGAGAGCCAGGATACTGAAAAGGATATCTCTCTGTATATCAACAGCCCGGGCGGTTCCATTACAGCCGGTATGGCAATTTATGATACCATGCAGTATATCAAGTGTGATGTATCCACCATTTGTATTGGTATGGCTGCTTCTATGGGTGCATTTTTGCTGTCTTCCGGTGCAAAGGGAAAGCGGATTGCCCTGCCCAACAGTGAAATTATGATTCATCAGCCGCTGATCTCCGGTGGACTTTCCGGACAATGTACGGAAATTAAAATTCATTCCGATCATTTGCTGCGGACACGGCAGAAGATGAATGAAATTCTGGCAGCCAACACAGGCAGACCCATTGAAGAAATTGAGCGGGATACCGAACGGGACAATTACATGTATGCAGACGAAGCAAAAGCATACGGCTTAATTGATAAGGTAATTGCATCCAGATAAGGAGTGCACAGCTATGGCAGATCAAAATGAAAAAAGATGCAGCTTCTGCGGAAAGGCAAAAAGTCAGGTAGACAGCATGTTTTCCGCAGGAGATAGCAATATTTGCAGCGAGTGCGTTTGCTATTGTTATGAAGTACTGTACGGTGCCGGAATGGTGCCGCAGCCGGAAAAGAAGTCCGGAACAGATTCGGAACAGGCACCAAAAGATCTGGAAGACATTCGTCTGATGCCGCCGACAGAAATCAAAAAAGTGCTGGATGAATATGTCATCGGACAGGATATGGCGAAAATTTCGTTGGCTGTTTCGGTTTACAATCACTATAAGCGGATTCTGAGCCAAGAGGATGACGAGGATGAGGTAGAACTGCAAAAGAGCAATGTTCTGCTGCTTGGGCCGACTGGCGTTGGAAAGACTTTTCTGGCACAGACGCTGGCAAAAATTCTGGATGTGCCATTTGCAATTGCAGATGCCACTACCATTACAGAAGCCGGCTACGTTGGGGATGACGTGGAGAATGTTTTGCTGCGGCTGTTGCAGGCAGCTGACTTTGATGTAGAAGCTGCGGAACGTGGGATTATTTACATTGACGAGATCGATAAGATTTCACGAAAATCAGAAAATGTTTCGTTGACAAGAGATGTCAGCGGAGAAGGTGTTCAGCAGGCACTTTTGAAGATCGTGGAAGGCACTGTCTCCAATGTACCGCCGCAGGGCGGAAGAAAGCATCCGAATCAGGAATGCATTCAGGTTAACACCAAGAACATTCTGTTCATTTGCGGCGGTGCATTTGATGGATTGGAAAAGATCATTCAGAAGCGGCAGAGCCCTTCTGGATTGGGATTCGGTGCACCAGTTGCACAGTCTAAAAAGGAACTCAGCAACATTTTCCGTCAGGCAATTCCGCAGGATCTGGTAAAATTCGGATTGGTTCCGGAGTTGGTGGGGCGTTTGCCGGTTATCACAACACTGGATGATTTGGACGAAGATGCTTTGATTCGAATTCTGACGGAGCCTAAGAACGCATTGGTCAAGCAGTATCAAAAGCTGTTTTCTTATGATGAAATTGAGCTGGAACTGGAGCCGAATGCGCTGCGTGGGATTGCAAAGAAGGCAATTGAACGGAAAACAGGTGCCAGAGGACTGCGTTCCATTATGGAGGGCATCTTGATGGAAACCATGTATCAGGTACCGCAGATGGAATCTGTTGCACGAGTTGTTATCACAGCAGATTGTGTAGAAGGTATGAAAAAGCCAACGCTTTTGGCAAAGGATGGAACAGAAATTCCATATCCGGAATCAGAAAGCAAAGCGATCAATGCATAAAATAAAACTCGCTTGGAACTATAACGCTTCAAGCGAGTTTTTGTAATTTACAAAACCTGTAGAAATTTTTGAATGATTTCCTTCGGATTGGGTTGTGTCATCCATTCGGACATGATGCAGGCACCCGCTGCGCCGGTTTGCAGGACGGCAGGAATTCGTTCTGCCGAGACCCCTCCGATTCCAAGAACCGGAATGGAACAGGCGGTGCAGATCTCTTGCAAAAAGGAAAGTCCTCTCGGCGGCAATCCCTTTTTACAGGCAGTCGAAAAGATATGTCCGGCGATGAGAAAATCTGCCCCCAGTTTTTGTGCGGTGCAAGCTTCCTCTAGGGCATGCACCGATACGCCAATGCATTTTCCGGGAAGTGTTTCCCGGCGGTGCTGCTGAAAAATGGGAAACGGGAGTTGAAGCCAGTCTGATGGATTTGGCGTGGATAGTATACGGTTGACAATCAGCGGAACACCCTGTGTGGCACAGATGGTGCGGCATTGTGCTGCCAGCGCTGCATAGGCTGCATCAGACAGATCTTTTTCCCGCAGCAGGATGCCAGATGGCTTTGCAGATGCAGCGGCTTCTATGCGCATTAGAAAGTCATCCTGGCAAAGTGCACGATTGGTAACAGCGATCAGCATATTGCACCTGTAGAAAGGTAATCGGTATAGACCGGCTGCATGTCCTGTGCACAAATGGCACTGTGAATTTCGGATAGGCTGCGTCCATCGGAAATCTCAAATTGTGCATCGCCTTTTTGTTCGGCGTCCGTATGTCCGCCAATTCCAACATTTACGCCGGCAGAAATTTTGGTTGCAGCCAGTGGTAGAATGTGATCCCGGAATCCGGCACGTTCCCGTGTGGAGATGGTGAAGCTGGCAAACGGCAGAAAAATACGGGAAGCCAGCATCATTTGCAGCAGCTGTGTTTCATGGACATCATTGGCAGTTGTTTTTTCATGATTCTTATAGGGACGAAGCCGTGGGAAAGAGAGCGCAATTTCTGCATGCGGATACTTCTTTTGCAGCAGCATTGCATGAACACCAGCTGCATACATGTCCTTGCGGAAGTCGCTCAATCCAAGCAGAACACCAAATCCAACACCACGCATGCCGCCCATCAGCGCCCGTTCCTGTGCATTGACCCGATAGGGAAAACACCGTTTCGGGCCGCCTGGATGCATTTTGCTGTAGCAGTCCAGCTGGTAGGTTTCCTGGAAAACCGTGACAAAATCCGCACCGCATTGCTGGACTTTCTGATAGTCGGCAACATTCATTGGGTAAACTTCCAAGCCAATGGTAGAGAAGTAGTGCTTTGCAATGGCAACTGCCCGTGCAATGTACGTTACATCGGAACGCTTGGGGCTTTCTCCTGTCAGAATCAGAACTTCTCGCATGCCAGTATCGGCAATGGCTTTCATTTCCGCTTCTATTTCCTGTTCATTCAGGCAGCTGCGGTGAATGGCATTGCGGCAGTTGAATCCGCAGTATACACATTGATTTTCGCAGTAGTTGGAAATATAGAGCGGTGTAAACAGCAATACATTGTTGCCGAAATGCTTGAAGCGTTCTGCTTTGGCACGAGCTGCCATCTGTTCCAGAAACGGCTGTGCAGCTGGAGCAAGCAATGCAGCATAATCTTCCATAGACAGCACCTCTTTTTGCAGGGCTGCTTGTACCTGCTTTGCGGTATAACGAGAGGCATCAAATGCGTTGGAAGCGTCGATTACTTGCTGAAAAACAGTGGAATCAATTTGTTCCATGCCCGGTTGATAGGTCATGGGGTCGTAGGTTGCCATATTGAAAAATCGCTCCTTTCTGTTAGTCCTGTAGGAATCCAGTCAGTGGACTGGAAGCTTCGCCGCCTTGTTCCAATACCCGTCCGAGTTTTGCCAAGTAGGCGGTTCGTCCAGCTTGAATGGCAAGTTTAAAGGCAGTTGCCATCGCAGCACAGTCTCCAGCAGTTGCCACGGCAGTATTTGCCATGACAGCTGCGGCACCCATTTCCATGGCTTCACAGGCTTGGGAAGGTGCGCCGATTCCGGCATCTACAATAATTGGCAGATCAATTTCATCGATTAAAATTTGAATGAAATCCTTGGTACGCAGACCTCTGTTGCTGCCGATGGGAGCACCCAGTGGCATGATGCAGGCTGCGCCGGCATCTCGGAGCTGTCTGGCAGCAATGAGATCCGGGTACATATAGGGCATGACAACAAATCCTTCCTTGGCAAGAATTTCTGTTGCACGGATGGTTTCCTGGTTGTCCGGCAGAAGATACTTGGATTCGTGAATGACTTCGATTTTTACAAAATCACCGCATCCCAGTTCTCTGGATAAGCGGGCAATTCGAACTGCTTCTTCTGCGGTTCGTGCACCAGAAGTATTGGGCAGCAAGGTAATGCCCTTCGGAAGATAGTCCAGAATGTTTTCCGGGCTGTCTGCATCAGCACGACGCAGTGCAATCGTTGCAATTTCACTTTCACCATATTGCATAACAGCCTGAATCAGCGGCAGGGAGAACTTCCCGGAACCTAAAATAAAACGGGATTGAAACGCATGACCGCCTAAGAGCAGCGGGTCCTTTTGCGGTGTAATAGTTGACATTATGAACAGTCCTTTCTGTTGAAACCTCTGTCTGCGTGAGATTACTGTGCAGACAGACGATGAGAATATGCGGATTTCGCAGAGAGAAAAGCAAGCTTTTCAGTTGGGAAAATTAACCTCCTCCGACAAAGCGAACCACTTCCAAATGGTCGTCATCCTGTAGTGTGACGGCTGCATAGGTTGCACGCGGCACAATGGCGCCATTTCGTTCCACCGCAATTTGATGCATGGAATAGCCTTGTTGGGTCAAAAAATCCTGAAGGGAAATGGGTGCCTCCAGATGGATTTCTGTTCCATTGACTTGCATGGAATGCACCTCCTATTCTGTAGAAAATGAATATTCTATTCCAGAAGTTTCTTGGAAATAGAAAATGGGCTGCACCCGTGGTGGTGCACCCCATTTTTTGAAAGCTATGTTGCTGTATTTAGTATACCATATGCACTGCTATTTGTCAAGCATGCAATTGCAGGAAACGCAAGGGCTTACTTGGATACATCAATGGTAATCGGATCAGTATCCAAAATGGTATCCCAAGATTCGGTGTCACAGATGTGGAAGGTCAGTTCCATTTCCTTCTGTGTCTTCGGGAAATCATCATCCCAGAAAGAGATCGCATCATTGGCGATGGCACCGGATTTTACATCCGCAGAGAAGATCGGATCATACATAACGCCGTCAATGGAAACATTCTCTGCCTGCACTGTGATGGTTTTTCCGGTTTCGTTTTCGATCAGGAAACTAAAATCATTGGTATAGTCACTCAGTTCTTTTCCAATGTAGGAAATTTTGATGTTGTCCTTTTCATATACAACAGTTCCCTCAACAGGCGTTGTGGTGACAGAATCGTCAATGACTACAGCTGCCAGCGGAGTGTCTACAATGGTATCCCAGGAATCGGAATCATATACATGGAATCCCAGTTCAATTTCACCGATTTCATCAATGCCCTTGTCTTCCAGATCGTAGAAGGTGATGGTGTCATTTGCTTTCTTTCCGGCTGCAACGTCTACAGAGAAGATCGGATCGCTCATGATTCCATTTACAGAAACATCACGGGTATTTACAGTAATATTCTTGTCAGAAAGATTTTCAATGGTAACTTTCATGTCTGCTCCAAAGGTGCTTTCTTCCAGTCCAGTGTAGGTAATCTTTACGGTAGCATCTTCAAACAGTACAGATGCTTCCTCTGTGCTCTTTTTGCTGGACTTTTTCTTGCTGGAATCCTCCGTACTGGATGCATCTTCGCTGGATTCTTCCTTGTCTTTGCTTTTGCTCTTTTTCTTAGCATTTTTCTTTTCAGCAGAAGATTCATCAGAAGAGTTGTCTGCATCATCGGAAATTTCAGAGCTGGAAGACTTGGATGCCTTATCCTTCTTGGAACTGCTGGAATCTGAGTCAGAACCGCATGCAGTCAGGCTGGAAAATGCCAAAATGGCTGCCAATGCGATTGCAAGATTTCTTTTTTGTTTCATATGTAATCACTCCCTATATCTATAAGATAATAAAATTATAGCATATTAAAAAGAAAAAATCAATATATAAGCATAATTCGTTATAATTTATTAACATTTTAAATTGCACTTGTGAGGAGTGAAGAGTCCATATGGGGCAAAATGGAATGGAAGAACCAGTGGAAAAGGGTTGAAAACACGTAGATTTTGTGCTATAATAAAATGCAGAATTTAGGAAAGCGAGGAAGTGCTTGTGACGCAGTCAATGCCGTTCGGGAAGACTGGAATCCCGGAAGAAGAGCTGGAGCAAACCAGAAAATATATGCGGATGCTGTATCGGGAACCAAAAGCATATGTGCATAGTTTCGGCTGTCAGCTGAATGTTTCGGATGGAGAGAAAATCAAAGGAATTTTAAAGGAGCTTGGATTTTCTTTTACAGATTCCTATGAAGCAGCAGATCTTATTTTGTTTAATACTTGCGCAGTACGGGAAAGTGCAGAAGATCGTGTTTATGGAATCTTGGGAAGCATCAAACAATATAAAAGTAAAAATCCGAATTTAATCATTGGATTATGCGGCTGCATGGCATCCGAAGAAAAAACAGTGGGAAAAGTCAAAGCACATTATCCTTATGTGGATCTGGTCTTTGGAACGGCGGCGATGAATCGTCTGCCGCATTTGCTGCTAGAACATTACGAAGGGAAAAAATTGGCATATGATACGGCAGAGTATGCCAATTTTGCAGAGGGACATACACAAATTCGGGAAAGTGCCTGGAAAGCATCTGTTCCCATCATGTTTGGTTGCAACAATTTCTGTACCTACTGCATTGTTCCATATGTACGTGGAAGAGAGCGCAGCCGTAAACCGGAAGCCATTTTGGAGGAAGTAACGCAGCTGGTGGAGCAGGGTTATAAGGAAATTATGCTGCTGGGGCAGAATGTCAATTCTTATGGAAAAGATTTGGAAGATGGCATTTCCTTTGCAGAGCTTCTGCGCCGAATCAATGCCATTCCGGGAGAGTTTGTCATTCGGTTTCTTTCTTCTCATCCAAAGGATGCGACAACAGAATTGCTGGATACTATCCTGACTTGTGAAAAGGTTGGCAAACATTTGCACCTTCCAGTACAGTGCGGCAGCAATCGCATTTTGAAAGAAATGAATCGTCGGTATACGGTGGAGCAGTATCTGGAAATTGTTCATTATCTGCGGCAAAAAGATCCGGACTTCTCACTGACGAGTGACTTGATTATTGGATTTCCAAATGAATCAGAGGAAGATTTTCAGGGTACGCTAAATCTGCTCCGAACGGTGCAGTATGACAATGTCTACACTTTTATCTACTCCAAGCGAAGCGGTACCAAAGCGGCAGATATGCCGGATGTAACATCCGATCAGGAGAAGCGGGAGCGAATGGAACGCCTGCTTGCCTTGCAGCGTGAAATAGCCTCCGAACATTATAAGCGCTATTTGGGTAGAACGCTTCGTGTTCTGGTAGAAGGTCCCAGCAAAAAAGGGGCTGGGTGGCTCATCGGAAAAGATCGTGCCTATATCATTGTAGAATTTGAGGGCCCGGAAAACTGTATCGGTCAATTTGTAGATGTCCGCATTACAGAAACAAAGAACTGGGCAGTCAGCGGTGTGCTGGTAGATGGAAAGGATGAAACAAAACATGACAGTGAATGAGGCTGTTCGTGCATTGGGCACGGCTATTCAGGCAGATCCACGGTATCAGGCCTATATGCAGGCCAAGCAGGCAAACGATGCCAATGCGGCGTTGCAAGAGAAGCTCGGTGCTTTTCATCTGAAACGGATGGCATTGCAGCAAGAGTCGGGAAAGGAATCGGCAGATCGAGAAAAGTTGATGCAGCTGGATACAGCAGTCAATACGCTGTATGCAGAAATTATGGAAGATCCCGGTATGCAGCAGTTTCAGCAGGCCAAACAGCAAATGGATCGCCTGGTGCAGGAAGTCGACACCATTATTACACTTTGTGTCAATGGAGAAGATCCTTCTACCTGTCATCCGGATTTGAGTCACTGTACAGGTGATTGCAGCAGCTGTGGCGGCTGCCAGAAATGATCGGAGGATCCGAGTTGGAAATTCAAAGAGAAAAATTGTCACCTATGATGCAGCATTATCTGGCAACGAAGGAGAAATATCCGGACTGTATCCTTTTTTATCGTTTGGGTGACTTCTATGAGATGTTTTTTGACGATGCCATCAAAGTTTCCAGAGAATTGGAACTGACGTTGACGGGTAGAGACTGCGGTTTGCCGGAACGTGCACCAATGTGCGGTGTACCGTATCACAGCGTGGAGCTCTACCTGAAACGCTTGGTGGAACGCGGCTATAAGATTGCCATTTGTGAACAGCTGACAGATCCGTCAGCCGGTAAGTTGGTAGAACGAGATGTTATTCGAATTGTCACACCCGGTACGTTGATTGAAAGCAGCATGCTGGAGGATGGCGCCAATAATTATATTTGCTGCTTGTACTATGAGAAGCAGGCAGGCTGTGCTGTTTGCTTTGCGGATCTTTCTACAGGAGAAATGTCCCTGCTGGTTCCGGAAATGGACAATCGGCAGGCTGCTGTATTGGATGCACTGGCACGGTATCAGCCTGCGGAATTGGTGCTGAATGCAGATGCTATGGACTGGAAAGCGGTAATGGAGTTTGTCAAGCTTCGGTTACAGTGCACCGTAAGTCTGCGGGATGATAGCTGTTTTGATCCACAGCGCAATTATACTTTGGTTTTGAATCAGTTTCAGGTCAGCAGTTTGCAAATGTTGGGATTGACAGAAGAAGGGCCGGATGCTTGTGCCGTATGTGGGATGTTTGATTACATTCGGGAGACACAAAAAAATACCATTGGACGTTTTCTTTCCATTGATATCAGCAGTGGAAGCACGACAATGGGATTGGATTTGAATGCCAGACGAAACCTGGAATTGACCGAAACCATTCGTGGCAAGGAGCGGAAAGGGTCACTGCTTTGGCTGCTGAATGATGCCAAGACCTCTATGGGAAAACGAATGCTGAAGGTGTGGTTGGAACAGCCTTTGGTACAGCCCATTAAAATTATGGCACGGCTGGATGCAGTGGAAGCTTTCACCAAGCAAACGGTTACGCTGATGGAAGTGCGAGATTGCCTGGACGGCATTTACGATTTGGAACGGTTGATGACACGGGTGCTGTATCAGACGGCCTCTCCACGAGATTTGAAAGCACTGTCTGCCACTGCGAAGCAGCTGCCGGATTTGAAACGGCTGCTGGAGCCGCTTGGTTCGGTTCGGTTGCTGCACACGTTGTATCAGCAAATTGATACATTGGATGCTGTTTCGGACTTGGTGGAACGTGCTATTTTGGATGATCCGCCGGCTGTACTGAAAGACGGCGGTGTCATTCGGGACGGTTTCCATGAGCAGCTGGATTATTTCCGAAAGATCATGAACGGCGGCAATCAGCTGATTGCAGAAATTGAACAGCGGGAACGGGAACGCACGGGTATTAAGGGATTAAAGGTTGGATACAATCGTGTGTTCGGTTACTACATTGAAGTGACACGTTCCTATTATGATTTGGTTCCGCCGGAGTACATTCGCAAGCAAACGCTTGCCAACAGCGAACGCTTTATTACCGAAGAACTGAAAAAAGTGGAAAATGACGTGCTTAGTGCCAAGGATAAGGCGTTGAAGCTGGAGGAAACTATCTTTTCGGAAGTACGGGAATGCCTCGCAGGGCAATTGAAACAGGTACAGGAAACAGCAACTGCTGTGGCACAGATTGATGTGCTGGCGGCGTTTGCCAACGTCTCCTTGAACAACCAGTACCATAAGCCGGAGATTGCCATTGACGGCGTGATTCAGATTAAGGGCGGCCGGCATCCGGTGGTGGAGCAGATGCTCACGGATGAAGTCTTTGTGCCGAACGATACATACTTGGATACGAAAGAAAATCGGATGGCGGTTATTACCGGCCCGAATATGTCTGGTAAATCGACCTATATGCGGCAGGTTGCGCTCATTACGCTAATGGCGCAGATTGGCTGTTTCGTGCCAGCGGAATATGCTAAAATTTCGGTGGTGGATCAGATCTTTACACGGGTTGGCGCTTCGGATGACTTGACAGCCGGGCAAAGTACCTTCATGGTGGAAATGAGCGAAGTTGCCGATATTTTACAGCATGCCACCAAGAACAGTCTGGTTATTCTGGATGAGGTTGGACGAGGTACCTCAACCTTTGATGGAATCAGCATTGCAAGAGCTGTTGCAGAACACATCAGCAGCAGCCGGAAGCTGGGCTGTAAGACATTGTTTGCAACGCACTATCATGAATTGATCGATCTGGAGCAGCCGCAAAATGGTGTCAAAAATTACAGCATTGCAGTGAAGAAGCATGGGGAGTCCATCCGATTCCTGCGAAAAATTGTTCCGGGCGGAATTGATGATAGTTATGGCATTGAAGTTGCAAAATTAGCAGGGCTGCCGGAAGCAGTCATTAAACGGGCAAGAGCGATTCTGCGCCAGATGGAACAGCAGGCAGCTGCTGCGCCCAGTCGGGAGACAGATTCTGCACAACAGTTTAGTTTTGCTTCCATGCAGCAGGAGAAAGTGATACAGATGCTGCAAAAAACGAACTTGCAGGAGTTATCTGATGCGGAATGCCGGGAGTTCCTGGAAGATTTGATGCAGCAGATTTCGATTGGTTAGAATGGAGTTAGGGCATATGCCAGAAATTCATGTATTGCGCAAGGAAGTATCCGAATTGATTGCCGCCGGAGAAGTGATTGAACGACCGGCTTCGGTGGTGAAAGAGTTGGTGGAAAACGCTATTGATGCAGGCGCTTCCCACATCACGGTGGAAATTAAGCGTGGCGGAACAACGTATATGCGCATTGTGGATGATGGATGTGGAATGGCGGCAGAGGATGTTTCTACCGCCTTTCTGCGCCATGCAACCAGTAAAATTACAGAAAAAAGCGACTTGACACAAATTCATACACTGGGCTTTCGAGGTGAGGCATTGGCTTCCGTGGCAGCAGTTTCAAAAGTTACGGTGCTGACCAAGCGGAAACAGGATGCCTATGGAACAAGCTTTTCGATTGCTGCCAGTGTTCCCGGGGAAGTGCTGCAATCTGGATGTCCGGACGGTACCACCATCCTGATTCGGGATTTGTTTTACAATGTACCGGTTCGGCAAAAGTTTATGAAGCGGGACACAACGGAAGCCAATGCAGTCAGCATGATTGTACAGAAAATTGCACTTTCTCATCCGCAGATAGCCTTTCAGATGATTCGGGATAACCGTATGGAATTCCGCACCGATGGAACCGGGGATCTATTCTCTGCTATTTATGCGGTCTGCGGCAAAGAATTTGCACATGATATGGTTCCGGTTTCCTATGATGACGGCGCGGTTCGTGTCAGTGGGTTTGCCGGAAAGCCGCTGTATGCCAAGTCCAATCGCACTTTTCAAAACTTCTTTGTGAATGGACGATATGTGCGCTCCAGAGTGTGCAGTGTTGCTTTGGAAAGCGCCTACCAGAATTTGATTATGACAGGGAAGTTTCCTTCCTGCGTGCTGCTTTTGGAAGTGGATCCAGAAGGTGTGGATGTCAATGTGCATCCGGCAAAAGCAGAAGTGCGTTTTTCCAATGAAAAACAGGTTACGGATGCCATGTACTTTGCCATCAAAAATGCGCTGCTGCAAAATGGTTTGATCTATGAATTTGAGATAAAGGAACCAAAAGTAGACTGGACAGCACCGCTGCAAGCGCCGGAACCAGTTTATACGCAGCCAGCTTTTACGGAGCAGGCGGCATCTGCACCATTGCAGCAGATCCAGCAGCCGGAACCCAAGCCGACACAAACCCCAGATCGGCATGAGCGTGCCATTCCGGTTCCGGATTTGTCGCAGTTACAAGAACCGGAAGAGACGGTACCATATGCCGTATCGTCTGCATCCGAACCCATTGCAGCAGCATCGCAGCAGACTGTAAAAGCATCGGATAACGTCAATATGGAGCAGATGGAAGCCAAATTCCTGGCGGCAGTTGCCTCAGCAGAGGTGCCAGCTGTACAAACGTCTGCTGTGTTAGAACCAAAGGCGGCGGATTTACAGGATGCAGTTGATGCGGCATCCGTCGCTACAGTTTCTTCTGAATCGACGTCTGTTCCGGAAGAGCCTGCTGCGGAGGAAGAACCACTTCCAAAGGTAATTGGGGAAGCATTTGAAAATTATATTCTGGCAGAAACGGCTGACCAGCTTGTCATTTTTGATAAGCATGCAGCGCATGAACGTGTGATCTTTGAACGACTGAAATCCGGACGGGCAAAAGAATATCAGCAGTTGCTGCTCAACAAGGGCAATACCATGCTTGCCATGGAGGAATTCGATGCACTGGAGCGCAACCAGCCGCTGCTGGAGCAGATGGGATTTGCATTTGACTTTTCCCATCCGCCCTATGCACAGGCAACCGCAGTGCCGAGCTTTTTAAAAGAATGGAACTTGGATGATGTTGTCATTGAATTGGCGCACAATTTGGCGATTGGAAAAGCGGATCCGAAGCCGCATGATATCGATGACTTGCTGCATACCATTGCCTGCAAATCTGCTATTAAAGCACATGACCGCAACGATCGCACGGAATTGCAGGCGTTGGTAAATGAAGTGTATCGCAATCCTGCGATCCGGCATTGTCCGCATGGCAGACCGGTGATGTTTGTCATCAAAAAATACGAGTTGGAAAAACAATTTAAGAGGGTCTAAATATGACGGAACAACAAAAACCGGTATTGGCAGTGGTTGGACCCACTGCATCCGGAAAGACAGCATTGGGCGTACAGCTTGCAAAGTACTATCAGGGAGAGGTTGTCTCTGCGGATTCCATGCAAATTTATCAAGGGTTGGATTTTGCAACAGCAAAGCCAACAGAGGAAGAAATGCAGGGTGTTCCGCATCATCTAATCAGTCAGATTCCAAGAGAGACACCGTTTAGTGTGGCGGATTATGTGGCACTTGCCAAGCAGATCATTGCACAGATTCATGCCCGTGGACATCTGCCAATTTTGGTGGGCGGAACAGGTCTGTATGTTTCCTCTTTGCTGGATAATGTGCAGTTTCCGACTTGGAAAGGAGATCCTGGTCTGCGGGAAGCACTCACGCAGTTTGCAGCCGAACATGGTGCGGAAGCATTGCATGCCCGACTGCGGGAATTGGATCCGGAAGCGGCAGATGCCATTCATCCCAATAATGTGGTACGTGTAGTGCGTGCGATTGAAGTGTGTCAGTGCTCCGGCACTACATTTACCAAGCAGAAGCAGGAAAACCGCAGTCATCCGCCGTTGTATCGTTCTTTTATAATTGGATTGGATTATGCCGATCGTACACAGCTGTATCAGCGGATTGACCGACGTGTGGAACAAATGGTAGAGCAAGGACTTGTTGAAGAGGTGCGTGCTGTTTATCAAGCAGCACCAAAGACCGCACATACGGCAGGGTATGCCATTGGCTATAAAGAATTGCTGCCATATTTGGATGGAACCAGTGATCTGGAATCGTGCATTGCCCGGATTCAGCAGGAAACACGGCGTTATGCCAAGCGGCAGTTGACTTGGTTCCGAAAAAATCCTGCTATATCGTGGATAATTTTAGACAAACTTGACAATAAATATGAAATTTTGGAAAAATGTAAAAAAATGATAGCCAAGTCGCAATTATTGTGATATAATATAAAATAGGTCTATTTGTAAAGAAAAAAATGACCGAGGTTCGGGCTTGTTGGAATTATTTTTAGTTTGATTCCGCAAACCGGTAGGGAAAGGAGCTCCAAGATGAATAAAATGATGAATTTGCAGGATATCTTTTTAAACCAGGCACGGAAAGAGAAAATTGTGGTAACGGTATTCCTGACAAATGGCTATCAGTTTAAAGGAATTGTAAAAGGATTCGACAGCTATGTCGTAATTATGGATTGCGACGGCAAACAGAACTTGGTGTACAAGCATGCCATTTCTACTGTTGTTCCGACACGCGCAATTTCCATTTTGGATACAGAAAAGGAAGATTAAACCGGTGATGGCATGAGTTCCAATATAAAAATGAATCATATTTTGCTGGTTGTTCTGTCGGCGTCTGTTCTTGCAACAGTCGGAACCATCTTCTACCACATGGTAGATACCAATTATAAGACAGAAACCGCAATTTATGCACAGGCAGATCAGGCGTTATCGTTTCGAGGGGTTTATATTCGGGATGAATCTGTATTGACCTATGATGGAGACGGGGCAATTCGGTATGCCGTTGCAGACGGTGGAAAAATCGGAAAAGACGAAATGGTTGCAGAAGTTTATGCCAATGAATCTGCAATCGAAACCAAGCAGCAGATTGCTTCCATTCAATCGGAACTGGAAACGCTGAAGCGGATTTCTAACGATGGTACCTTGGAGCAGGCTCAGCCTGCGGAGCTGTCTGCAAAAATCAAAGAACGATATAAGCAAATTGCCTATCAGCGGGATTGCGGAGATTTGGATGCTTTAAAGGCATCGAAAGATGAATTTCTGGTTGCAATGAGCACTTATCAGCTGGTCACCAGCAAGGGCGCTTCTGACTTTTCAGAGCGGATTGCGGCGCTGTCCCAACAACTTGCGACACTGCAAAAGACGGAGCAGATGCCAAGCGGAACGGTTACTACACCGGAAGCAGGCTATTTTGTCAGCTATGCCGATGGATACGAAACGCAGTTGACTGTAGATGGGATTCCTTCTTTGACAGTGGATACGCTGCGTGCAGTGACGGATAACCGTACGACCGATTCCACCAATACCATCGGGAAAATTGTTTCCGGATATGGCTGGTATTTGGCTGGTGTCATCAATAATTCTAATTTGCAGTATCAGGTAGGAGATGCCGTAACCATTCAGCTGATGTCCAATTCGATTACCGCAAGCGCAACGGTTTCCCAGCTTTTGCCGGGTTCCAATGATCAGGAAACCATTATTGTGGTTTACTGTGACGAGATGTCCTCTGATTTTGTAAGACATCGTGCGGAACAGGTCAGCCTGATTAAAGGAGAGTACGAAGGCATTAAGGTGCCAAGAAGTGCCATCCGGTTCCGGGACATTGAGGAAACGGTAACCGATGAAAAAACCGGCGAAGAAACCACACAGGTAACCAATTACCGTGGCGTGTACGTCATGGATGGGGAAAAGATTATATTCAAGAAATTGGATGTAGTTTATGAGGGCGATGATTATGTGTTGTCCAGCTTGCATGCAGATGATGATTATTTGATTCTGTATGATTCCATTATTGTGGAGGGAATTGATGTAAATGGAAACGGATTTTAAGTATATTGATGATAATTACCGGCGTATTTCAGAAGAAATTGCGCAGGCAAAGGCAAAATACAGAAAGCCTTCCGACTCAATTACATTTATGGCAGTCACCAAAACGGTGGCACCGGAAGCAGTCAATCATGCCATTCACTGCGGTATTCAGGTACTGGGTGAAAATCGTGTGCAGGAATACTTATCTAAAAAGGATTACTATGATCCGGCCGCTTCTGTTCACTTTATCGGGCATTTGCAGTCCAATAAGGTAAAATATATTATCTCAGACATGGATTTGATCCATTCGGTAGACAGTGTAAAACTCGCAGCAGAAATTGACCGACAGGCAAAGCGTGTCGGAAAAGTACAGGATATTCTGATGGAGGTCAACATTGGCGCAGAGGCTTCCAAAAGTGGAGTGATGCCGGATGAGCTGCCGGAACTGCTTGCACAGGCGGCAGAATTCTCCAATATTCGGGTAAAAGGCCTTATGACCATTCCGCCTCCGGGAGATAATGAAAAATTTCTTTTTGAAATGCAGAAACTTTTCCTTGACATTTCAGCCAAAAAAATGGATAATATAGATATGGATATTTTGTCAATGGGCATGTCCGGCGATTATGCGGATGCCATTCGGTATGGTGCAACAATCGTTCGAATTGGTTCTGCCTTGTTTGGTGCTAGAAAATATCCGCAGAAATAATAGCAAAATAATTTTGTTTCTAAGATTGAGTGCTTGCCTGTTTTGCGGCAGCACTTGTCCCATCATATAGATCGGACGTACCCGCACTGATGCGCTTCGGTCAGAAATCATATCAACAATGTGTGCGGAGAATGGAGATTATCATGAAATTTTTAGACAATCTGAAAGATTTTTTTATGCCTTCTGAGGAAGAATACATGGACAATCCGGAGCCTTCTTCACAGGATCTGGATCAGGAGCCTCCGATGCGGGAATCTGCTGCTCGGCAGGATGCACCGAGAGAAGAGCGCAAGAGCAACCGTACACTGAACATTCAAACTACTGCACAGTTGCAGGTTGTTCTGGTAAAGCCGGAAATTTTCACCGATTCTCAGCAGATCGCTGATCACCTGCTGGAGAACAAAACGGTTGTTCTGAACCTGGAAACAGCTTCTACGGATAACAAGAGACGGATCATTGATTTCCTGGCAGGTGTTACTTATGCACAGCAGGGCAATTTGAAGCGGGTTGCCAATCAGACTTATATCATCACTCCGTACAATGTTGGATTTGTAGGCGATGATTTGGTTGGAGAACTGGAAAATAACGGCGTCATTCTGTAAGCCGGGGCAGGAAATTGGAACTGCGTGAAAAAAAGGAAGAGCAGACAAAGCGCTTTTTGGCACATGTGCGTGACCTGATCACACGATGTGAGCGGCAGTATCAGCCGTGCTATACAGCGTTTTTGGATGAAGCAGCTGCCGCCAGGGCAATGCAGGTGCTGATCCCGGATCCGGATCAGTTTGCAGCTATGCTGTGGGGCGGACATGCGGCGGCACAGCGTGTCGTGTATAGTGTGTATCCGGTTTATGAGCAGCCGGAGCCGGCGGATTTTCCAATTGTCTGTCTGACGATACGGTTTCCTGTTTCACAGCATCTCTCTCACCGAGATGTGCTGGGTGCTTTTTTGTCCTGCGGTTTGGAGCGGGATACCATTGGTGATATTCTTTTTGGGGAAGGAATGGCACAGGTATTTGTTCTATCCTCTGTCAGTGCGTTTCTCCAGCAGAATATCCGGAAGATCGGGCGCGTGGGCGTTCGGATTGTGGACAATCTTCCCTTTTCCCTTTCGGTGACACAAGAATTTGAACCCATTTCCGGAACGGTTGCTTCCTTGCGAGCGGATGCGATTGCTGCGTTTGCTGCAAAAATCAGCCGAGAAAAAGCGGTAGCAATGATTCAACACTCCTATATGGAACGAAATCATAATGTGGTTTCATCCCCTTCAGAACAGCTGACTGAAGGAGATCAGTTTGTTTTACGCGGCTTTGGAAAGTTTCGGTTGACTTCTATTTCCGGTGTCACCAAAAAAGGAAGGTTACATATTTTAGTTGAAAAATACAAATGAGAGGTGATCCAAAATGATTAGTGCAAGTGAGATTCACGAACTGCGATTTGAAAAAGCTGCTTTTGGATATAAGCAGGAGGATATTGACGAGTTCTTAAACCGATTGGAGCAAGAAGTGGAAATCGCCAATCAGGAATTGGAAGAAAGCAATAGTAAAATCCAGATTCTTGCTGATAAAGTACGGGAATACATGCGGGATGAAGATGCCCTGAAGGATGCTCTGCTGGGTGCCCAGAAGGAAGGACATCGGATTGTTGACGAAGCCAATGACCGTGCAGAACAGATCATTGCAGATGCAAAGCAAAAAGCAGATGCTATGATGGACGAAGTAACGGTAGAACATGATGCACTGGTACAGAAAAATCGAGAAGAGATTGAGAAGGAGCATCAGAATCTGCTGGAAGCAAAGAAGCAGGTTGCTGACTTTAAAAAGGCACTCTTTGATATGTACAAAGAGCATCTGGCTATGCTGTCTGAAATGCCGGAAGAAGATGATGATACCTTCGGCATGACACAAACTAAGAAGACTGCTGCAAAGGAACCGAAGATTCCGACTGCACCGTCTCATACCGATCCGTTTGCCTCTACCCAGTTTTCTGCAAAAGCCATTCAGGGTGCCTATGAGTCCCGGTTTGGTGATCTGAAAGAGGATGATGCGGACAGCGAAGCATAAGTGCATGCCTGTCGGAAAAACAAGTCTGCGCAGAAACTGATGAAAGGAGCATGCTTCATCATTTGCATGAAGCGGTAAAAACCAATGGATTATAATACCACGCTAAATTTGCCGAAAACCGATTTTCCAATGCGAGGCAA
>FR899085.1:32393-43642 GCA_000437255.1 Ruminococcus sp. CAG:403 | reverse complement strand
CAACTTGCCGAAGCGGGAACCGGATACCTTGAAAAAATGGGAGGATTCCCAGTTATATGAAAAAATGATTGCCAAAAACCAGGGAAAACCCACCTACATTTTGCACGATGGTCCGCCCTATGCAAATGGAGAAATTCACCTAGGAACGGCATTGAATAAAACCTTAAAGGATTTTATCATTAAGCAGAAGAATATGAGCGGCTACTGTGCACCGTATGTGCCCGGATGGGATACCCATGGTCTGCCGATTGAGTTAAAGGCGCTCAAGTCCATTGGCGTAGAAAATGGTGCCATTGAACCGACCGCTCTGCGGAAACATTGTAAGAATTTTGCAATGAAGCATGTCCAGAATCAGATGCAGCAGTTTAAGCGTCTGGGCAGTTTGGGACATTACTGTGATCCATATTTGACTTTAAAGCCGGAATATGAAGCACGACAGGTAGAAGTCTTTGGCGAAATGGCAAAACGCGGCTATATGTATAAGGGCTTGAAGCCGGTATACTGGTGCCCGGATTGTAACACTGCTCTGGCAGAAGCTGAGATTGAATACGAAAACGATCCGTGTCAGTCTATTTACGTAAAGTTTGCCGTAACGGATGATAAGGGACTTTTCACCAAGCTGGGCATTTCCCTGGATCAGATTTCCTTTGTAATTTGGACTACAACTACTTGGACCATTCCGGGTAATCTGGCAATTTGTGTAGGTCCGGATTATGAATACACCCTGGTAAAAGTTGGCGATGCATATTATTGCATGGCATTGGAACTGGTTGCTGCAACCATGAAGGCTGCTGGCATTACGGAATATGAAACCGTTGGTTCCTTCTGGGGCAATGAGCTGGAAGGCATGAAGACCAAGCATCCGCTGTATGATCGTCTTTCTCCGGTGATTGTCGGCGATCATGTTACGTTGGAAAGCGGTACCGGATGCGTTCATACGGCACCGGGCTACGGCGTAGAGGACTACGAAGTTTGCAAGAAGTACGATGATATTGGTATTTTGGTTTGTGTGGATGCGACTGGTCATCAGACAGAAGAAGCCGGTGAATTTGCCGGATTGGATACCAATGAAGCCAACAAAGCCATCGCTGCTAAGCTGACGGAAGTTGGTGCTATGCTGGCAACAGAATCCATCGTGCACCAGTATCCGCACTGCTGGCGTTGCCATAAGCCGATTATTTATCGTGCAACAGAACAGTGGTTCTGCTCAGTAAAGGGCTTTAAGGATGAAGCCATTCAGGCAATTGAATCGGTAAAGTGGATTCCTGCCTGGGGCGAAGACCGTATCAAGGGTATGGTACAGGATCGGAGCGACTGGTGTATTTCCAGACAGAGAACCTGGGGCGTTCCTATTCCGATCATTTATTGTAAAAATTGTAAAAAGCCGATTGTCAACGATACCACCATTCAGAACATTGCAGATCTGTTCCGTGCAGAAGGTGCAGATGCTTGGTGGACCAAGGATGTCAGTGAATTCATTTCGCCGGATGTTGTCTGCGAATGCGGATGCCGGAAATTCATAAAGGAATACGACATCATGGACGTTTGGTTTGACAGTGGCGTTTCTCATAGTGCCGTATTGGAACAGTACGATTGCTTACAGTGGCCGGCTGACCTGTATCTGGAAGGTGCCGATCAGTATCGTGGCTGGTTCCAGTCCTCCCTGCTGACTTCCGTTGTTTATAAGGGAAAAGCACCTTATAAGGCAGTCTGCACACATGGATGGGTAGTAGACGGCGAAGGCCGCAAGATGTCCAAGTCTCTTGGAAACGGCATTATGCCGGATGAAATCATTCAGCAATATGGCGCAGATATTCTGCGTTTGTGGGTTGCTTCTTCTGATTATCATTCTGATATTCGAATTTCGAAGGAAATTTTGAAGCAGCTGTCGGATGCTTATAAGAAGATTCGAAATACCGCACGGTACATTTTGGGCAACTTAGGGAACGGCAATGGTTTCCACCCAGATCAGGATGCCGTTTCAGATGACCAGCTGCTGGAAATCGATCGTTGGGCACTGATGCGTTTGGATGCAGTCATCGATCAGGCGATGAAGGGCTATGAAAGCTTTGACTTCCATGTTGTATTCCATGCCATCCATAATTTCTGCACCACAGATTTGTCCAATTTCTACTTGGATATTATCAAGGATCGTCTCTATTGCGAGGCAGAACATTCTGTAGAGCGGCGTGCCGCACAAACTGCAATGTACCGCATTCTGAGCGCAATTACTCGTTTGATTGCACCAATTCTTTCCTTTACCGCAGAAGAAATCTGGAGCTACATGCCGCATCCGGCAACCGATGATGCGGAGAGTGTTTTCTTGAACCAGATGCCGGAAAAATCTGGATTAACTGCTTCGGATGCTTTTACTGCAAAGTGGAATCTGATTGAACAGACTCGTCTGGAAGTCAATAAGGTTCTGGAAAGCAAGCGGAATGAAAAGGTAATCGGAAAGTCTCTGGAAGCAGCTGTTACCATTGCTGTTTCCGATGCTGACTTATTGGCACAGTATCAAGCAATTGCTGCTGATCTGGAAACCGTTCTGATTGTTTCTTCTGTACAGGTGGTGCAGAAGGAGAGTGGAGAAACCACTTACTCGGTAGAGAAGGCAAGCGGAGAAAAGTGCGAGCGTTGCTGGTGCTACTCAGAAACAGTTGGAAAGGATGCCGCACATCCGACCTTGTGTGCACGTTGTGCGCATGTGATTCAATAAGTAGAAGTGTTCACATGAACAAATAGGAATTCGATACAACTTGCTGTTTCTTGCGGCAAGTTGTATTTGTAAAAAAGCAAGACCGAGGAGGGTTCATGGGACTGATCCTTTCATTCTTTGCGATTGTGCTGCTGGTTGCAGCCGATCAGGGAATTAAAATCTGGGCAATTACGGTTTTGCAGGAAAAAGGCACCATGCCATTTCTGCATATCGGAAATTGGAAGTTATTTGATTTGACCTATCTGGAAAATTCCGGTGCGGTTTTTGGCAGTTTTTCTGGACAGCGCTATCTATTGATCGGCGTAACGTCTGTTTTAATTTTGGTTTGCTTGGCGGCATTGATTCGCTATTGGAAGGAATCGAAATGGCTGACCGTTTGTTTGATTTTGATGATTAGCGGCGGCATCGGCAACCTGATCGATCGCATTTTCCGGCATGGTCATGTCGTGGATTACTTGGATTTTCAGCTATTTGACTTTGCCATTTTCAATTTTGCGGATTGTTGTGTCGTGGTCGGCATTGTAATGTTCCTGATTGATATGCTGTTCTTGGAAAAAAAGCGAAGTACAGCAAAGAAGGAGGATGCGCCGCATGTCTGAGACACTGGAGCAAACAGTTCCTACTGATGCAGCAGGAAGTCGTTTGGATAAGTGGCTGATACAGCAGGAGGCAATTACCATTTCTCGTTCCATGCTGCAATCGCTGATGGAACAAGGTGCTGTTCTAGTGAATGATCAACCGGTGGCAAAGAACTATAAAGTCAAAGCGCAGGACAAAGTCGCTGTCACCATTCCGGAGCCAGTTTCCTTATCCTTGGAACCGGAAAATATTCCATTGGACATTGTCTATGAGGATGATGATTTGCTGGTTGTCAATAAACCGAAAGGAATGGTGGTGCATCCGGCACCAGGCAATCTGACAGGAACGTTGGTACATGCTTTGCTGTATCACTGCGGGGATCGCCTTTCCAGTATCAATGGTGTGATTCGTCCGGGCATTGTGCATCGGATCGATAAGAATACGAGTGGACTTTTGATGGTGGCAAAGACAGACTTTGCCCATCATGCACTTTCTGCGCAAATACAGGCGCACACTTTTACCCGGGAGTATCAAGCTATTTGCATCGGACACTTGAAGGAAGCATCTGGAACCATTTGTGCGCCCATTGGGCGGCATCCGGTAGACCGCAAGAAAATGTGTGTAACCCAGCAGCATGCCAAGCCAGCCACTACGCATTATATGGTACTGGCAGAATATCGAGGCTACAGCCATTTGCGGCTGCGGCTGGAGACTGGAAGAACGCATCAAATTCGAGTACACATGGCATATGTGGGACATCCACTTTTGGGAGACGATGTATATGGGACAGCGGTCAAAGGCTTGGAGGGACAGTGTCTGCATGCCGGAAAGATTGGATTCGTGCATCCCGTTACAGGTGCTTACATGGAATTTGAACGGGCAGTTCCGGAATATTTTCAGGCACTGCTGGATCGGTTCCAACGTCTGAGTTGAGGATATGGAATGATGAAACAACAGCAATGGAATTCTGTGATGCTGCTGTCAGATTTAGACGGCACCCTGCTTCGGCAGGATAAAACCATTTCGGCGGAAGATTTGCTTGCCATTCAGCGGCTGCGGCAGGCGGGTGGGAAAGTTGCGCTTGCAACCGGCCGCACCATTCAGTCTGCACGTCCCTATTGGACGCAGCTGCAAATAGATTGTCCGATTATTTTATACAATGGCGCAGCCATTTATGATCCGGTTTCGCAAAAGCTATGTTATACCGTTACACTTCCGGAAACTGTCGCAGCCTTGGTGCAGACCGTTTTGGAACACTTTCCGGAAATCGGTGCAGAGGTTCTTCGGGCAGACGGCACGTATGTGCTGCGGAATAACAAGGAAGAAGCAGAACATGTTGCACTCTGTCGGGTAACCCCAGTTGTTTGCACCGTAGAAGAGATGCCCAAGCAACAGTGGCTGAAGGTGCTTTTTGCAATGGATCCAAAATGGATGCAGCCGCTGCAAGCGTTTTTACGGGAGCATCCGCTTCCCGGTACAGCATTTGTGCAGTCTTCGGATTATTTTTATGAGATGCTGCCGCAGGGGGCCACCAAAGGAAGCGCCCTGGAGAGATACCGTAAGCTGTTTTCGATGCAGGATACTGCAATTGTTGCGGTGGGCGATTATGACAATGACATCGAAATGCTGCAAGCAGCAGATTATAGTGCAGCACCTGCCAATGCGCAGCCTTCTGTTCAGAATGTGGTAGATTGGAATTTATCACAATCCTGTGAGGAAGGTGCGATTGCGGCATGTATCAATTTCATGTTTCAAAGTGGAATCTTCCCCTTGGAATAGATTCTAAGAACCTGAATGGCGTATGGCTCTGCCGGCGTTGACAGGTCCTAAAATAAATGGAGGTTTCAAGATGGATGTAACAACAAAAAAGCAGTTGCAGGCAATTGCCTGCAAGGTCAGAATGGGCGTTGTGGAGGGTACCTACCACGCAAAATCCGGTCATCCGGGCGGATCGCTTTCCATCAGTGATCTATTGACCTATTTATATTTCGCAAAAATGCATGTGGATCCGACCAATCCGGAACTGCCGGATCGTGACCGCTTGGTTCTTTCTAAGGGACACTGTGCACCGGCATTGTATGCTGTTTTGGCACAGCGTGGATTTTTCCCGGCAGAAGAGTTACAGCATCTGCGTCACATCGGTGCGATGCTGCAAGGTCACCCCTGCATTCATACACCGGGTATTGACCTGTCCAGCGGCTCTTTGGGACAAGGCATTTCTGCTGCTTGTGGAATGGCACTGGCTGCCAAGATGGATCATGCTGCTTACCGGGTTTATGCAGTTTTGGGTGACGGCGAAATTGAAGAAGGTCAGGTTTGGGAAGCTGCTATGTTTGCTTCTCATTACCAGCTGGATCATCTGGTTGCCATTGTAGACCACAATGGTCTGCAAATCGATGGACCCATTACGGAAGTATGTTCTCCGGAACCGATTCCGGAAAAATTTGCTGCATTTGGCTGGCATGTTATTTCTGCTGATGCACATGATTTTGATTCTCTGGAAGCTGCTTTTTCAGAAGCAGAAACCATTGTTGGAAAGCCAGTTGTGATTATTCAGGAAAGTGTAAAGGGAAAAGGTGTTTCCTTTATGGAAAATCAGGTTGGCTGGCACGGCAAGGCACCCAACCAAGCAGAGTATGAACAGGCAATGGCAGAATTGCAGCAGCAATTAAAGGAACTGGAGGATTGAGAAAATGGCTGATGTACAAAAAAAAGCAACCCGGGAAAGTTACGGGGAAACGCTGAAAGAATTGGCAGAAACCTGTCCGGAACTGGTTGTGTTGGATGCAGATTTGGCTGCGGCAACCAAAACTGGAATTTTTAAGAAAGCCTATCCCGATCGATTCTTTGACTGCGGAATTGCAGAAGCCAATATGATGGGTGTTGCAGCTGGTTTGGCTGCTTCCGGCAAGATTCCGTTTGCCAGCACATTTGCAATGTTTGCTGCCGGACGTGCCTATGAAATCGTGCGCAATTCCATTGGCTATCCGCATTTGAATGTAAAAATCGGTGCCACACATGCTGGTATTTCTGTAGGAGAAGACGGTGCTACCCACCAGTGCAATGAAGATATTGCATTGATGCGTACCATCCCGGGCATGACCATTATCAACCCGGCAGATGACGTAGAAGCAAGAGCCGCTGTAAAGGCAGCTGCCGCATTCGAGGGCCCGGTTTATCTGCGTTTTGGTAGACTGGCTGCTCCGATTTTCAATGATCCGGCAACCTATACGTTTACATTAGGGAAGGGCATTACCCTGAAGGAAGGCAGCGATGTAACAATTGTTGCCACTGGATTGATGGTTTCCGAAGCGCTGGAAGCTGCAAAGCGCTTGGAAGCAGATGGCATTTCTGCACGTGTTTTGAACATCCATACCATTAAGCCGCTGGATACGGAACTGATTTGCCGTGCCGCACAGGAAACAGGCTTGTTGGTTACAGTGGAAGAACACAGCATCATCGGCGGCCTGGGTGCTGCCGTTGCAGAAGCGGTTACAAGCTGCTGTCCAGTTCCAGTTGTTCGGATTGGTGTCAATGATGTATACGGCTATTCTGGCCCTGCGGTAGATCTGCTGAAGGAATTCGGTCTCTGCAAGGAAAACATTGTAGATACCGTAAAGGAAGCCATGGCGAAAAAACACTAAAATAATATGGGATTCCATTTTTTAGACAGAAAGGATTAAATTGTGCAATTGCTGCATATACTTTTTCTGTCAGATCAGAGCCCGTTTTGTATCTGGAGGAGGAAAAGAATACGAAACAGGCTCTCGGAGAAAAGGGGATCCGATGGTTTGTAATTTGGCTGATTTGCGAAAAAAAGATGTCATCAACCTGGTGAACGGAGAGAATCTGGGGTATGTGGATGACATTGAATTGGAAACAGGAACTTCTGCTGTAACAGGATTGATTTTATACGGCAGACCACGCTGCTTTGGATTGCTGGGACGGCAGGAGGACTGTACCATCCGAACGGAACAAATTCGTCTGATCGGAAAGGATACCATTTTGGTTTTCTTGGAAGAAGATGGATTGATTTGCACAAAAAAGTAACAAATTATTTTTGAAAAATTTTATTTTATATTTGCACAGCCGCTTGCAGAACACTGCAAGTTATGGTATAATAGTAAGGCAATTCGCACGCTTGTCCTTTTACAGACGGGTGCTTTGGAACAAACAAAGTTGTCTGTAAGCGAAGGCTGGCGGAGGAAGCAAAAACCATTTTTTAGGAGGAACTACAATGGGCGTAGTATCTATGAAACAACTGCTGGAAGCAGGCGTACACTTTGGACATCAGACAAGAAGATGGAACCCGAAAATGGCTCCGTATATCTTCACAGAGCGCAATGGCATTTACATCATTGACCTGCAGAAGACCGTAAAGAAGCTGGATGAAGCTTACATGTTTATTCGTGATCTGTCTGCACAGGGCGAATCCGTACTGTTCGTAGGCACCAAGAAGCAGGCTGGCGATTCCATCAAGGAAGAAGCAGTTCGTGCCGGTGCATATTACGTAAATGCACGTTGGCTGGGCGGTATGATGACCAACTTTACCACCATTCAGAGAAGAATTAAGAGACTGGAACAGCTGCACGAAATGGAAACAGATGGTACTTTTGATCTGCTGCCGAAGAAGGAAGTTGGTAAGCTGACTCTGGAAATCGAAAAGCTGGAAAAGTTCCTGGGCGGTATCAAGGACATGAAGAAGCTGCCGGGTGCACTGTTTATTGTTGATCCGAGAAAAGAAAGAATTGCAGTCGCTGAAGCAAAGAAGCTGAATATTCCGATCGTTGCAATCGTAGACACCAACTGTGATCCGGATGAAATCGATTATGTTATTCCGGGTAACGATGATGCAATTCGTGCCGTTAAGCTGATTGCTGGCGTTATGGCAGATGCAATCATCGAAGGCAAGCAGGGTGCAGACGCAGCTGCTGAAGAACAGGCTGCTGAAGAATCCACAGAAGCTGCTGAATAAGATCAGAAAAGGAAAAAGCCCGAATAAATGGATTGGATCCGATTCGGGTTTTTCCATCGAATGAATCAACAGAAAAAGATAGAGGAGGATATTCCAATGGCTAAATTTACAGCAAAGGATATTAATGATTTGCGCAAAAGCACAGGCGTTGGCATGATGGACTGCAAGAAGGCTCTGACAGAGGCTGACGGCGATGTAGAAAAGGCAATGCTGATCCTGAGAGAAAAGGGACTGGCTACACAAGCGAAGAAGGCTGGCCGTGTTGCAGCAGAGGGTATGGTTGTTGCAAAGGTAAACGATGCACACACAGTAGGCTGCGTTGTAGAAGTAAACTCTGAAACAGACTTCGTTGCAAATACAGATGAATTTAAGAATTTCGTAAATCTGGTTGCAGATACCATCATTGAAAAGAATCCGGCAGATGTAGAAGCACTGAAGGCTACCGTTGTTTCTGGCGGTACTGCAACTGTTGATGAAGCATTGCAGGAACTGTTCCTGAAGATTCGGGAAAACTTGCAGATTCGTCGGTTTGTTCGTCTGGAAGGTACTCTGATGCCGTATATCCATGGCGGTGGCAAGATCGGCGTTATGGTACGGGTAGAATCTTCCGATGGTGCTTCTGAAGCAGCTTTGACTGTTGCAAAGGATTGCGCATTGCAGATCGCTGCAATGAATCCGGCTTACCTGAATCGTGAAGCAGTACCGGCTTCTGTTCTGGAAGAAGAAAAGACCATCGTTCTTTCTCAGATGGCAGAAGACCCGAAGATGGCTGCAAAGCCGGAACAGGTTCGTGCAAAGATTGCAGAAGGAAAGGTTGGCAAGTACTTCTCTGAAAACTGCCTGCTGGAACAGACTTTCGTAAAGGATGGTTCTATGACCGTTCAGCAGTATGTAGACAGCGCAGCAAAGGCAGCTGGCACATCCATCAAGGTGGTTGAATACGTTCGTTTTGAGCGCGGCGAAGGCATTGAAAAGAAGGCTGACAATTTCGCTGAAGAAATTGCAAGCATGATTAAGTAATTGCTTTTTAAAAGAATACGGAAACAGCGGCAAGCATATTAGATGTTTGCCGCTGTTTTTTTGTTGAATGGGAAATTCCTGCTTTCTGTCAGCAGATTGAAAAAGCCGTCTGTTTTTTATCAAAACAGACGGCTTTTTGGAATCATTCTATTTTAAGAATGATGAATTACTTCTGGATGTTCGATCACTTCTACGTTGGAGTCAGCAGATTCTTCTTTTTCTGCTGTTTCCTCTTTGGACTTAGGGGCTTTTTCCTGGTAAGCTTCATTGCGTGCACCGCAGGATGAACAGAACTTCTGATTATTCCGGACGTGTTCACCGCAGCTGCTGCAAATAGAAGCATTCTCTAAGGTAGCCAGTTGGCTTTGCAGAGATTCCAGTTCCTGCTGCGTATCAATTATCGTATTGATCAGCTCGGAATAGTCAGAATCCAATTGCGCATCGGAAGCCTCAAAATATTTCTTTACAAACTTCTTGCCGATTTCCATATAGGCATGTTCTATTTTGCTTTCGCAATTGCTGATATTCCGCTTCATTTTGGAACGTTCTGCGGCACGTTTGGAATTGTCCGCAACGTTTTTCGCCATCTTTCCGAGAGAAGAGCCAACTTCATCGCTGACTTGTCTTACTTTTTGCCAAAAATCCATATTTTCCTCCTCGTATTCTGTGCAAGAAACTGCATGCTTACAATCATGCTATGATGCAGTTTATGCGATACGGTCATGCAATCATGCATGAATTATCCAACAATATAATTAAATCGTGCGCTGCGCAGTCCGAGAACCGATCGGAACTGGTCGCCGTTTACTGTTTTTTGACCGCCCAGTGTGACAGATTTTACGTATCCGCCAGCACCTACATTCAGCTGAATCCAGCTGGAGGGACTTCCGGTTAGAGTAACACCATAACGTCCCTGAATGCGATTGCGTACCTCTTCGGTGGAGAGATAGGTGACTTCTCCATAATAGGGGTCGTAAGCGGCATCATATTCACAGGGAACACTAACCAGATAGTCATATGACATATCGAAAATATCTTCTGCGCTGGCTGTATAACCGCCGCTAGAGGCGCAGAATACGGTATTGGCATAATCTCCGTCATACATCAGGACTTGTCCCAGAACAGAAGAGACTGCATCAATTACACGCTGTGGCGGATTGGGCTTGCAATATACATCCGGTGCATTGCCGCCCTTATGTAAAATGTAGGTGTAAGCCGCAACTGCTTGTGCCTTTAGTGCCTCTGTTTCCATATCGCCCATTTCACCATTGACAACCATGGAAACAATATCCAGCACACTTCCAGAATAACCATCCGCAGTAATGGTTTGTCCAGTTCCAACCTGTACCAGGGAAGTTCCCGGGTAGTAATGGAACAAAATCGACTGATAGTCCCAACCGCCGTAGGTTGCATAATAATTGGCGCCGTTTTGGCTCAAGCCAACGCCATGACCATATCCGTAAGAAGTAAAGGCAAACTGTCCAGCTGATACAGAACCGAGTGCAACAGCAGTATCACCGCCAGCTGCGCCCGTTACGCTGGAAGATGCCAGTACACCACCGGCTGCGGTTCCAGATGTACTGAGCAATTGTCCTTCCTGTAGGGAAGCCATGACTTTTAAAGCATCCTGCTGTGCCGCCAGGTCTTCCGGAGTAGGTTCTACTTCTTCGTATTGTACCAGTGACAAACTGGCATCATAATCTGAAATAGCAGCTTTCCACCAGGATTTGTTGCTGCTGGCTGCTGTAGAAAACAGCGGCTGATCAGCTGATGCATCCTGTTGAGAGACTGCATACACGCCTATCACTGCGTGTCCGAACAGCAGTACCGCAGCTGCAACCGCAGTTGCTGTTCGTTTGCGTGGTAACCGTTTTTTCATGTTAAAACTCCATTTCCAATGCAAGATCCGAATGCTTCCAAGCAAACTATATGGTTTCTTTTAAGAGTTTGCGGCGGAAG
>FR899085.1:5395-32361 GCA_000437255.1 Ruminococcus sp. CAG:403 | reverse complement strand
TTCGGATTCACCTTGTATTTTTTGCAGCAGTGCGTCTGTCGTTTCCTCTTCCCGCACACGCCGTGCTACGATAACGAATCGGCTGTTATCCTCATCTGTGTAGCAAGTAGACAATGTCAGCAGCTGATCGCCGTACCGTACATCAACCGGATCAGCAATCATATTTCGGCTTTTTACATTGTCTACATATTGGTTGAATTCTGCTTCTGTGTCCAATTCTTCCATATTCCAATAGAGAAAATCGGAAGTTGTATCATCACCGCCGGTGATGATCAGACCAAATATGACATAAGTATAATCCTTATAATTGGAACTAAATGTAATAAAGGGGCTGGTCTTATAAAACTCGACATCCTGCCGATAACGTCGCAGGGAACCAAACATGGTATTGTCTGCCATGTTGTGTCCGTATAAAATGATGTTTTCCGACCAGGTCTTTTCATTTTCCCCAAATGTGTCCCGGAAGTCCATAAATACCGTTCCGGCACGGAATGGCTGTCCGTCAAATCCTGTGCTCAGGTAGTAGTCGTTATCCGTGGTCTGCACCACAACATTATCCACTTTGGTTTCCGGAATGGAAATCCATCCGACAGTATCCGGATTTTGTGCAAGCAATTCTTTTGCCCGGTCTGTCAGCTCCATCGGGGGCTCTGTTTCCGCTTCAATTGTTGAAGAAGCTTCTGATTCCAGCGGACTGCTGGCAGTTTGATCGATTTTATCTGCGCAGCCACCGGTTGCGAGAAGTGCTGTCAAGATACTCAGCGAAAGGATATTCTTCTGTAAAAATTTCATAACACACCGTCTCTTTCTCTACGATCCGTAAGGGACAAATTCTGCATTGGGATCATATTTCGCATCATTGTGCGTCAAATAGTAAACATTTGGCCACTTGATATTTGGGTTTGCATAGGAACCGGTTGTGCCGGCATTGGCATCTTCGCCGTCACGAACACGTCTTGCCATAATAACAAGGCGTGCCGTATCAAAGGCACTGTTACAGGTTGACAGGGTCAGCAGCTGATCGCCATACTGCACATCTACATTGGTAATCCGCAGTGTCCTGCGCTTGATTTCATTGACATATGCATAGAATGCTGTCTCATCTGCAAACTGGATCGAGTTCCAATAATCGAACCGTGTATCGGTTGTATCCTCTGCATCTGCAATGTAGTATGCAAAGATCTTATAGGTATACTGTTCATAGTTTGAGTTGAGCCGAATCAATGGATGTGCTTCATAATAGCTGCTGTCTGTTTCGTAATATTTCAGACCGCCGAACATCGAAAGGTCACGCATATTGTGCCCATATATGATGAGGTTGTCCGAATTTTCAACATCCAGAGTACCGTCTTCCCCAACACGGTCAAAATTGCACCGATAGTCTAAAAAGATGGATCCAGGATAGGAATAGTCCTGATGAATGTCCCGATGCAAATAATATTCGTCCCCAGGTGTATCATTGTCGTGGTGCATCAGCGGATAGTCAATCTGGGTATCCGGGATGGAGAGCCAGCCCGCTACTTCTGGATTGATATCCAAAAGATCCTGTGCACCGGGCAGAATATGATACACTTTTTCCGCTTCTGACAACGGAATATATTCCATGTCATCGCTGGTTGCCGGTTCTGTAAGAGCCGGCAGTTTCGCATAATAAGATGCTCCTACCTGATCGTATAGGGATCTTGCCTGATGCAGTTCGTAAAAGTAAAGTCCAATTAGAATCAGACAGATCAAAAATACGGTGGATGAGATCAAAAAAATGCATTTTCTTATTTTTTCTCCCACACTATCACCACGTTTTGGAAACAGGTTTCGCAGGACACTGCGCTTTTTTTTGTGCTTTTTGGCAGTGGCTGCATGTGTCGAATGGGAGGTTCCAGTCTGTTTCTGCCGGGGCAGAAAGTGTTCTGGAAACTCTTTCTTTTCTTTTGCCAATTTAATGTTTTCCGCAATGCGGGAAGCAATCTCTGTTTCTTCCTCCACTTCAGAACGCTGAATCAGAGAAGCACGAATGGCCTGTATTTTTTCTTCTGTTGCGTTTGTCGGTGTTGGGCTGTTGGGATTGGTATGCGCATTTGATGCAGCTGCGGCATCAGATGCATCTGTGGCATGCTTTTCTTGCGCAAGCAAGCGATCCTGCATGGCATCATTCCTCCATCAGCAGCTGTTCTGCCATTCCAAACGCACAAATGGCAACCCCGTTTCGGATTGCATTTCGTTCCTGCAATCCGAATTGATCCAAATGCAGGCAGACAACTTGCTCCTGTCCTTGGTACAGCAACCCGACATAAACCGTTCCCACCGGAAGTGTTTCAGTTCCGCCGCCTGGGCCAGCCAGTCCGGTTACAGAAATACAAAGATCTGCTTGAGATTGTACCTGTAATCCTTGTACCATGGCTGCTGCAACGGGTGCACTGACGGCACCGTATGCATTCAATAAAGCTGCCGGGACGGACAAGAGCCGTTCCTTCATACGATTGGCATACGTACAAAGTCCCAGCTCAAATACACGAGAAGCGCCTGCTACGGATGTGATAGACTGTGACAGCAAACCGCCTGTACAGCTTTCTGCTGTTGCTACCGTTTGTTCTCTCCTATCTAATAATTGTACAATATGACAAAGGGTTTTGTCAAGGTGTTTTTCCACATCTTCATAAATTTTCCGGATCTCGCTGTCAGAAAATGCCTGTTTTCCCATAAAATCGCTCCCTTCATCGCACTGTAAATGAATCTTTAAGCTTCTACTTTGAATACTTTTAAGGTCGTCTGTGCAACGGCTTCTTCCAGAAGCGGTTCAAAATCAAATCGATTTTGCGCACGCTCGACATCTTCTAGGTTTGGACGAACCTTTGGATGTCGGGGGGTAAAGACGGTACAGCAGTCTTCATAAGGAAGTGTAGAAGTTTCAAAGGTATCAATTTTACGTGCTGTTTCTACAATTTCTGTTTTATCCATTCCGATCAGCGGACGGAAAACTGGAATGGTTGCCACAGCATCGGTGCAGGCAAGTGCCTGCATGGTCTGGCTGGCAACCTGGCCTACGCTTTCTCCCGTAATCAATGCCAGACAGCCATCCTGTTTGGCAATCCGCTGAGCAATTTCCATCATCAAACGGCGCATGATAATGGTAAAGTATTCTTCCGGGCAGTTCTTCTTGATGGCTTCCTGCAATTTGGTAAAGGGAACGCAGAAAAAGCCGATGCTGCCACAGTAAGGCGTCAGCTTCTGGCAGAGCGTTTCCACTTTCAGTTGTGCTCGTTCTGATGTGTACGGCGGGCTCACATAGTGAATGGCTGCAATGTGTACGCCACGTCTTGCCATGCGGTAACCTGCTACCGGGCTGTCGATGCCGCCGGACAGCAGCAAAAGTGCTTTTCCGCTACTTCCTACTGGAAGACCACCGGCGCCCTTGATAGAAGCACCATGCACATATGCATTGGTGTCCCGAATTTCTACCATAACCACAACATCTGGATGCTTGACATCTACTTTTAAATGTGGAAAAGCATCCAGCAGGACACCGCCCAATTCTGCACATAATTCCGGCGATTTCATTGGGAAAGCTTTGTCAGAACGCTTGGCTTCTACTTTAAACGTGCGTGCGCAGGAAAGTGTATCTTCCAGATATTCCGGTGCAATTTTGCTGATGTCTGCAAAATCTTTTTCGCAGATACAGGCACGACTTAAAGCAGCAATGCCAAAGATGGTTTTCAAACGATCCATGGCTTCTTCCAGATCGATGTCTTCTTCCTTTGGGGTAATATAAATGGTAGACTGGGCACGGCTGTACTGAAAAGCACCTACGCTGCGCAGTCTGCGGCGGATATTCTTCATCAGAATATCTTCAAATGTATTGCGGTTCAATCCTTTTAAAGCAATTTCGCCGTATTTTGCTAAAATGAGTTCCTTCATAAATCGGATTCCTTTCTTTTATCGCATGAGTTCTGCTTGTCCGGCTCGAATGCCATCAATCAATGCCAAGATATCTTCGGAGGTTGTTTCATAAGAAAAGCTGACGCGGATTGCCTGATCGACTTGTTCTCGTTTTACGCCGAATGCTTCCAGAACGCCGCTGTGTGCGCCCTTTGAGCAGGCGGAGCCGCTGGAAACCATGACGCCTTTCTGTTCCAGAAAGTGCAGCATAATTTCAGAACGAATCCCCTCCACGGAAAAGTTGACGATGTAGGGGGATGCCTGTGCATCAGAATGTATCGTAATACCGGAACAGGTGGACAATTCCTCCAAGAGCAGGTTTTTCAACTGTTGAACGGCTTTCATGCGCATGGCAATTGTCGGTGCGAATTCCCGAACCGCTGCCCCAAAGGAGGCAATCAGCGGAACGCTTTCTGTACCAGGGCGCAAACCGGATTCCTGTTCTCCGCCGAATAGGATGGGAAGAACACGAACGCCTTTGCGGATATAGAGTGCGCCAACGCCTTTGGCAGCGTGGACTTTATGTCCGCTGAGAGAAAGCAAATCTGCCTGCAAGCGCTTTGGCAAAACTGGAACTTTTAAAAATCCCTGTACAGCATCGCAGTGCGTTAAAATTTCAGGATTCTTTCGATGGATGCCCTGAAAAATTTGCTGAACGGGAAGCTGATAGCCGGTTTCATTGTTGACCAGCATCACACTGACCAAACAGGTTTGCGCATCAGCTGCCTGAATAAAGTCTTCTGCTGCATAGGTGCCGTCTTCCCGTGGTGCAATCTGCACGACTGTAAAGCCCTGCTGTTCCATATGGCGCATGGTATTGCGGACGGAAGCGTGTTCCACTGCGCTGGTAATAATCTTTGTTCTGCGTCTGCCATATGCAGCGCAAATTCCTTGTATGGCAAGGTTGTTGCTTTCCGTTGCGCCGGAAGTAAAGCAAATTTCTTCGGAACGAACGCGAAGCGCATCGGCGATGCTCTTTCGTGCGGCATCTACCTCTTGCTGTGCCGTTAAGCCAACCTTGTGAAGCGAGGAAGGGTTTCCGTATGCTGTGCGCATGCAGTGCAGCATGGCTTCTATTGCGGTTCCGCTTGGCTTGGTCGTAGCCGCACAGTCTAAATAGTGCAACGTATTTCTTATCATGATCATTCCTCACATTTGAAAAATTGTCTGAAAAAACAGAATCTGTCCGTAGACAGGTTCTAATCTGTTTGCTATTATAGCATATTTCGCCGTAGAATGCAAGTCTTTGCAATATGTGGAGTCGAAAGAAGCGAGCGTTAAAAATCGGATAGCTTGACAAGCACCGAAAAATGAGTATAATAAAGGTATCTTTATTGGGATTAGGTGGAACCGATTATGGCAGATTTTCAAGGAAAGCAGTTTTTTCAGCGGCATAAAAGCGGGATCGAAAAGGGCCTTCTTGCAGTGGCAATTGTTCTGATTCTTCTTGTTGCCGTTCTCTTTGTCTTTTGTATGCGTGCAGAGAAGGTAGTGGCACCTGCGTCCATGCCGACGCTTCCAACCACTACGACAACCGTTCCGACAACAACGACAATCGCTACAACGACGACCAAAGTAACCTATGACTATACAATGAAAATTGACATGGAAAGTGTTCGTGCTCATCATGCGCAAAAACAGGATGTTGTGGGATGGATTTACATAGAGGATACTGTCGTCAATTATCCGGTTGTACAAGGCACTGACAACGATTTTTATATCAATCATGACTGGGAAGGCAACAGCAGTCACAGCGGCTGTATTTACGAGGACTTCCGGGGAAAGATTGATACCAGTCAAAATACGTTGTTTTATGGGCATAATATGGCCAATGGCAGCATGTTCAGTGCCATCAAAGGCTATACAGATCCGGAGTGGGGGAAAGCGCACCGTTATTTTGAAGTTGCTTCTCTGGACAAGCGGTATCTGTACGAAATTGTTTCAGTCAATATTGTAAATGGAGAGGCTGGCGCAGACTTTGAGTATTGGAATTACTTGGACATGGATCGTCGTGCTTATTTGACGTTCCTGCAAAAAATCAAGGAAACTTCTACGGTTTGGTACTTGGATGGAACGGATATGCCGGAGTATAGAAAAAATCGTATGATTGCGCTGCAAACTTGCAATTCCGGTGCAGATGACGGCATTCGCTGCGTACTGTTTGCACGCTGCCTAGGAGAATATTGATGGCTTCCTGTAGAGGAAAGGAGTGGATCTGCCATGCACATTCGATACAATGAAAATAAGGAATTGGTTGCACAAATTCAAGAAGGCTTGCGGCGAAAAGAGGGCTACTGTCCCTGCCGATTGGAACGTACACCAGATACCAAATGTATGTGCAAAGAGTTCCGGGATCAGATTGCAGATCCCAATTTTGAAGGCTATTGTCATTGCCTGCTTTACTATAAAAGCAAAGATTGAGAAGGAGGAAAAACCATGAAACCTGTTATGCTGACCGCTGATAATTTTAAGGAAGAAGTTCTGGAAACATCTGGATTGATTTTGATTGACTGCTATGCCGATTGGTGTGGCCCCTGCAAAATGATGGCACCGATTTTAGAGGAAATTGCAGAGGAACGGCAGGACGTCAAGGTATGCAAGGTCAATGTGGATGAACAGCCTGCCATTGCACAGGCGTTTCAAGTATCCAGTATTCCACTGCTGATCGTGGTAAAAGACGGCTCCATTGTGCAGCAGTCTGTTGGATATCAGCCAAAGGAATCGGTATTAAAACTGCTTTCAGTATGAGCCGCTGCATGCGCACATCCAGAAACGATGTGCGCATTCTTTTTTCGATATGGAACAGAATTTTAGAATTAGAAGGGAAAAGATCATATGGAACGACTTACAGAGAAATCTGTTCGGGCATTGCTGCCGGTTCGAAAGCCGGATGCCAATAAGGGGGATTTTGGACGGCTTCTTTGCATAACCGGAAGCCGTCGGATGCCGGGGGCGGCAGCTTTATCGGCAATGGGGGCGCTGCGGGCAGGCGTTGGGTTGTTGACCGTTGCGACTGCGGCGGAAAACGTTCCCATTTTAGCATCCCATATGCTGGAAGCGATGTATTTGCCGCTGCAAACGGATGCAGATGGATTTTTATTGGATGTCTCAAACCGAGAACTACTTTTGCCGCACATGGAACGTGCAGATGCCATTTTACTTGGATGCGGATTGGGTTTAACGGAGCAAACACGCGCTTTGGTGCGATTTGTATTGCAGCATGCCACCTGTCCGGTGATTTTGGACGCAGATGGTCTAAATGCCGTTGCTTCCTGCATAGATATAGGACAGAACGCAGGGACAGACCGGATTCTTACCCCGCATCCCGGTGAAATGGCACGGATACTGCATACCACACCAGCTGCGATTCAAGCAGATCGGGAAGCCTGCTTGAACGATTTTTGCAAACGGTATCCGCAGATTGTTTTGGCCTTGAAAGGAGCCGGGACGCTGATTGGGCAGGGCACACGGGTGGTAAAAAATGAAACTGGAAACCCTGGCATGAGCCGTGGCGGAAGTGGAGATGTATTGGCTGGTATTTTGGCGGCATTGGTTGCACAGAAACTTTCTGCATTTGATGCTGCTTGTGCAGCGGTTTATATACATGGTGCAGCAGGTGATCTGGCGGCGCAGCATTGCTCCATGCAAGCGATGTTGCCATCTGATTTGATTCATGCCATGCAAGAACTGTTCCTGCGCTGGAATCGATGACATACGCTTGACTGGAACCGGTATTCCATGCCTGAACGCAGCGGAGCGTATGGATCTCATTTTATCCCAAAGGAGTTCGATACAATGAAACGACTGGTTACAGGAATGCTCAGTGTTTTTCTGCTGGCAGGGACACTGTCCGGCTGTCAGGCAGGCGGCGGAAAAGAAAAGACAGCGCAGCAAAAATTAAGCGGTTCCTTTTCTACAACCGTGACAATGGAACTACAGGATTTGGAAGCTACAGGTGTGCTGACCCGGTACGGTGCGGACGTATGGAATGCGACCTTTTCAGAGCCGTCCAGTTTATCAGGTGTGAGTCTGGATTTTGTGGATGGGGAAGTAACAGCTTCCTATAAAGGACTTTCTTTCTCCGTTCCGCAGGCAGCAATGCCTGTGAAGTCCATTTTACTGGATTTTATCGATCTGATTGACCAGCTGGCAATGGAGGACACAATTTCCGGGAATTATGAGGATCACACCATTTTGTTGGAAGGGGAAACCGAAACGGGTTCCTATCGTTTGACCTTACAGGAGGATGGTTCGCTTTCTGGGTTTACGGTAGAAAATATGGGAGCCAATCTTTATTTTTCTGATTTTTCAACACAGGTGCAAACGGAGCAGGCAACGGAGGAGTCATCCGAGTGTTCCGAAACGGAACCAGGAGCAGAGTCAGAAACAGATACCGGTACGGATTCTATACCTGAACAAGCGGAATCCGGGCAGAAAGATGCAGCCACAGAATAAAAGCCCGTTTTCCCAGAGAACAGGTACAAAAAAGAGCAGCTGGCAGACGCTAAAAAGTCTGTTAGCTGCTCTTTTGCAATGGCGTTATGCTAAGTGGAATTTTCGTTTTGCCATATCCACGATCATATCTGCTGTGCCTTCTATGCCCAGTGCGGCACTGTTGAAGAATGCATCTCGATATCGTGTGTTGTTGACCTCACAATCAGTATGGCTGCGATAATAGGCAGCTCGTGCCTTATCGACCTCTTCAATAATGCGCTGCGGTTCTGCTGTTGTACGACCCAGCAGGCAAATGGTATTCTTGACACGTGCCGGGTAAGGGGCAAAGATATAGCATTTTAAAGTGTTTTCGTATTCTCTCAAAATGTAATCGGCACATCGTCCGATAATGACACAGCGTTCTGATTTTGCATGTTTTAAAATCAAATCCCGCTGCAATTCAAACATCCGATTTTGTTTGATGCTGCTGCCAATGCCCAGCGGATAGGCCATCTTGTAGTAGTTGTTCATCTGCTCTTCATTTTGAATCAGTGGCAGTAAGCTGGCATCCAATTCTGCCGCTTCTTGTTCTAAGGATTCTCGGTTGTAAACGGGAATGCCGAGCTTTTCTGCTACGCGCTTTCCGATTCTGCCGCCAAGACTCGCATACTGTTTGGTAATGGTAATGATATACTGATCCATCAATTGAAACACTCCTTTCATTCTTCTTCATAAGGATAATATCATATTTTATGCAGTTTTTTTCAAACAATCCTACCTTATTTTTTTAATTTTTTTAAAAAGTGGTAGATTCTTTTGAAAATAGAACTCCAATCCAAAAGCAAGGAAAATGGTCCGTTTTTTGCATGACACTTGCATTTTGCAGGAAAATATGGTATGATAATCAGTAATTATACATGGGGGATCCAAAAAAACAGACAGATCTTCCCTGCAAATTTTAAGGAAAAGGGTTATTTATGGCAAAAAAAGTTGTTTACAATAATGAAAGCATTACCATGCTAAAAGGGCCGGATAAGGTTCGGAAGCGTCCGGGTGTTATTTTTGGATCGGATGGTTTGGATGGATGTGCGCATTCTATTTTTGAAATCATTTCAAACTCCATTGATGAGGCACGTTCTGGGTATGGATCCAAGATTGTGGTAACACGCTATCAGGATTGCTCCGTAGAGGTGGAAGACTTCGGACGAGGCTGCCCGGTGGATTTCAACAAAAATGAGAATCGATATAACTGGGAACTGGTCTATTGTGAGCTGTATGCAGGTGGAAAATATGATGCAAGTGATGACAACTACGCCTATTCTCTGGGCTTAAATGGTCTGGGACTTTGTGCCACGCAGTTCGCTTCAGAGTATATGGATGTAGAAGTCATTCGAGATGGCTTCCAATACAATCTGCATTTTGAAAAAGGGGAAAATGTAGGCGGTCTTTCCAAAAAGGCCGCCAAAAAACGGCAAACCGGAACCAAAACTCGATGGAAACCGGATTTGGATGTTTTTACAGAAATCAATGTGCCGGATGAGTATTACCGGGATGTTTTAAAGAGACAAGCTGTTGTCAATCCGAACCTGCTGTTTGTCTATCGCAAAGAGGAGCCGAATGGTTCCTTTACGGAATCACAGTATTTGTATGAAAATGGTATCTCGGACTATGTACAGGAATTGGCTGGTGATACAGCGCTGACCTCCATTCAGTATTGGAACTGTCAGCGAGAGGGAAAAGACCGGGAGGACAAGCCGACTTATAAGGTAAAGCTTTCGGTTGCGCTCACGTTTTCCAATCGGGTACAGCAAATCGAATACTACCACAACTCCAGTTTTCTGGAACATGGCGGCTCGCCGGAACGTGCGGTGAAGCAGGCATTTGTATCCCAGTTGGATAGCTGGCTGAAAAGCAACGGAAAATACTTGAAGAATGAATCCAAAATCACCTTTGCGGATGTAGAGGACTGTCTGATTCTGGTTTCCTCTAGTTTTTCCACACAGACTTCCTATGAAAACCAGACCAAGAAGGCAATTACCAACAAGTTTATCTATGAAGCGATGACGGACTTCTTGAAGCATCAGCTGGAAATCTACCTGATTGAAAATCCGGATGAGGCTGCTAAAATTGCGGAGCAGGTGCTGCTGAATAAGCGAAGTCGGGAAAATGCAGAAAAAACTCGCTTGAATATGAAAAAGAAGCTTGCTGGCACCATTGATGTCACCAATATGATTCCAAAGTTTGTTGATTGCCGCAGCAAGGATCTTTCCAAACGGGAGTTGTATATTGTGGAGGGCGATTCTGCACTTGGTTCTGTGAAAATGGCACGAGATGCGGAATTCCAGGCGGTTATTCCGGTTCGTGGAAAGATTTTGAACTGCTTGAAAGCCGACTATCCCAAGATCTTTAAGAATGACATCATCACCGACATCATCAAATTGCTGGGGTGTGGGGTGGAGGTTACAACAAAAGCAAATAAGGAACTTTCCTCGTTCCATTTGGACGGCTTACGCTGGAATAAAATTGTCATTTGTACCGATGCGGATGTAGATGGTTTCCAGATTCGAACGCTGATTCTGACGATGCTGTATCGGCTGACACCAACTTTAATTGATCAAGGCTATGTGTATATTGCAGAGTCCCCGCTGTTTGAAATTACAACAAAGAAGAAAACCTATTTTGCCTATACGGAGAAGGAAAAAACAGAAATTCTGGCAACACTGGGCGAAGAAAAGTTTACGTTGCAGCGCTCAAAAGGTCTTGGCGAAAACGAAGCAGATATGATGGCACTGACTACCATGAATCCTGCAACACGCCGACTGATTCAAGTGACTGCGGACGGCATTGAAGAAACCGCTGCCATGTTTGATATGCTGCTGGGAGATGACCTGCAAGGACGAAAAGATTTTATTGCACAGTATGGCAGCAATTATCTGGAATTGGCGGATATCAGCTGATGCAGCGGGAAGTCATTTGGATTCTCTGTTCTGTTCTTTGCCTGTTGCTTTGGTATATTCTTTCCATTGTCAATTGGACCGTTCGGCGAAAATCGCTGATTTTGGAAAGTATCTTGATCATTCCGGGAGCACTTTTATGCGGTGCCATGCTGTCCATTGGTTCCCATGTTACATTGCAAAACTTTGATGTAGCCATTGGGTATCAGCAGCTGCATAGTCCCATTCAGACGCAGCATTTGCTGTCTGTTGGGCTTCCGATTGTTCTTTGTGTCCTGGGGCTCTTGCTGACGGGGATGCAAAAACTGACCAAGCGGCTGCCTGCTGGGGTGTATTTGCTGCTGATGGGTTGCATTTTGGTCGGGGACGGCATGCTATTGCTTGGGATGATTCAGCTCGGCAAACAGTTCACCATGGATTTTTACGAAGTGATCACCTTGGTGGTGCCGTTTTATCGGTTTGCAGTGTTCCTGTATCCAATCAATTTGCTGCTGTTTTCTGTACGGCGGATACGGCAATGTGTGAAAACCCTATACCAGCGGGCGCAGGACAAGCAGACATCCGCAGCACGGCATGCAAGATGCTGGCTGCTACAAACCAAGTGCGGAATTATGCTGCAAGTGGTGCTTGCCGGCGTGCTGACAGTGGTTGGCATATGGGGCATCTTGTGGCTATGCGGACAAGGTGCAGACGGATGGATCCGGGCATTTACAGAGACTGCAGACTGGACTTTTTCCAAACATGGTTCTTATTTTCTTCCGGAAACAGATCAGGTGGAATGGTAAGACGTTTTGGAGTATGCAAGATACATGCGCTTTGCTTTATGGAAGAGAATGGAGCGCATAGGAATTTTAGGAGTAAAGAATAGATGGCGAAGAAAAAACAACCCAAATCCTCAAAGATTTCCTCGCTTCCAAGCGCCTATATTGCCGGTGCTGGAATTGTAGCAGAGGAAAAAATTACAGAAACGCTGGAAAAAAACTATATGCCCTATGCAATGAGTGTCATTGTATCCCGTGCATTGCCAGAGATTGACGGATTTAAGCCGTCTCATCGAAAGCTGCTGTATACGATGTATAAAATGGGGCTGCTCAATGGCGGATTGACCAAGTCTGCCAATGTTGTTGGACAAACCATGCGTTTGAATCCGCACGGAGACAGTGCAATTTATGAAACGATGGTGCGTCTGGCGAGAGGCAATGAAGCGCTGCTGCACCCTTACGTGCAGTCCAAGGGAAATTTCGGAAAGGCATATTCCAGAGATATGGCATATGCTGCCTCTCGATATACAGAAGTTAAATTGGAGCCGATCTGCAAGGAACTGTTTCAGGATATTGATAAGGATACCGTTGATTTTGTCCCCAATTATGATAATACCATGACGGAACCAACGCTATTTCCGACTACATTTCCATCGGTTCTGGTCAATGCCAATGTGGGAATTGCCGTTTCCATGGCAAGCAATGTCTGCCCGTTTAATTTGGCAGAAATTTGCGAAACCTGTATTGCGTTGATGCGAGATCCGGAACATGATATTTGCACCACCTTAAAAGGGCCGGATTTCCCAGGCGGTGGCTTCTTGCTGTATGAGGAAGAAGAACTGAAAAAGATTTACGAAACGGGACGCGGCAGCGTCAAAGTCCGGGCAAAATGGAATTATGATAAGGCAGACGGCTGTATTGAAGTAACAGAAATTCCATACAGCACCACCATTGAAGCCATTAAGGACAAAATTGTAGAGGTCATCAAGCAAGGCAAAATGCGAGAAATTTCCTATGTTCGGGACGAGACAGACCGGAACGGATTGAAGCTGGCCATTGACCTGAAGCGTGGTGCTGATCCGGAGAAGGTGATGCAGAAATTGTTCCGCCTGACACCGCTTCAGGACAGCTATGCCTGCAACTTTAACATTTTGATTCATGGCGTTCCCCGTGTCATGGGCGTACGGGAAATTTTGCAGGAATGGGTGACCTTTCGGGAAGGCTGCGTAAAGCGTCGGGTACAGTTTGACCTGAACAAAAAGCAGGAAAAGCTGCATCTGCTAGAGGGACTTTCCAAAATTTTACTGGATATTGACAAAGCCATTCAAATTATTCGGGAAACCGAAGAAGAATCCGCCGTAGTTCCAAACTTGATGATTGGCTTTGGCATGGACGAAATTCAGGCAGAGTATGTAGCAGAAATTAAATTGCGGCATTTAAACCGGGAATATATTCTCAATCGTTTGCAGGAAATCGATCAGCTGCGGGCAGATATTGCAGAAATGCAGCAGATATTGAGCAGCAGTCAGAAAATACAGCGCCTGATTATTCAGGAACTCAAAGCCGTTGTCAAACAGTATGGACAGCCTCGAAAGACCATGTTCTACTATGCTTCGGATGTGGAAGAGACAGATCCGCTGGATGATACACCGGATTATCCGGTGCATCTGTTTTTATCCGAGAGCGGGTACTTTAAGAAGATTTCACCTGCTTCACTGCGCATGAACAGCGAACAGAAGCTGAAAGAGGAAGACCAGATTTTGCTGCATCTGGAATCTACCAACCGGACAGAATTGATCTTCTTGACCAATCAGCAGCAGGCGTATAAAACACGAGTCAGTGCATTTGATGATACCAAGGCAAGTGCTTTGGGAGATTATGTGCCGGCAAAGCTTTCCTTTGATGATGGGGAATTCCCCATTGCAATGGTACAGACTACTGACTACAGCGGTTATCTGCTGTTCGTGTTTGAAAACGGAAAAGCGGCAAAGGTTCCGCTTTCTGCCTATGCCACTAAGACCAATCGAAAGAAACTTGCACGAGCATTTAATGACAAAGCGCCACTGGTTGCAGCGCTGTTCTTGCCGGAAGATGGAGAGGTCATGCTGCGTTCAGATGGCAACCGTGCTGTTTTGCTGCATACCGAACTGGCTGCACCAAAGGCAACCAGAGATACACAGGGTGTTCAAGTTATGACTTTGAAGGCAAAGCATAAAGTGATAGAAGCAACCGTTCTTACGCCGGAGCAGGCAGAAGAACTGAAAAAATATCGTGTCAAATCCATACCGGCTACCGGCTGCCTTGCAAAAACCTTACCGGATGTGGGACAAATGACACTGTAAGGAGGAAAACAGGCATGAAAATTTTAGTGGTTGGATTGGGATTAGTTGGCGGATCTGTCTGCAAAACACTGCGTGCGACCACCGATCATATTGTGGATGGCTGTGATCGGGAAGAAAAGGTGCTGGAAGATGCACTGGCAGATGGTGCCATTTCAGGTGTTGGCTGTATGGAAGATGGGGTCTACGATCTGGTGATTACCTGTCTGCATCAGCGGATTGCCATTCCCATGATGGAACGAGCTGTGCCATATTTGAAAAAAGGCTCCATTTTGATGGATATGTGCGGCTTGAAAGGGCAGATGGTTGTAGACATGACCAATCTGTGCAATGCATATGGCTTGTACTACATCGGAACGCACCCTATGGCAGGTCGAGAAAAAAGCGGGTATTATGCCAGCCTGCCAAACCTATTCCAGGGTGCAAACTTTATCATTACACCGACAGAGGGCACCAATCAGCAGGCAGCAGATACGGTCATTGCGCTTGCAAAAGCAATGGGATTTGGAAAAATTGTTTCCACTTCTCCGTACCGGCATGATACTATGATTGCTTATACTTCTCAGTTGGCGCATGTAGTTTCTTCTGCCTATGTCAAGGATGACTGCATGGACGATGCACTGGATTTTTCCGGCGGCAGCTTTCAGGATATGACCCGTGTGGCAACCATGGATGAATATATGTGGTCGGCACTGTTTTTGGACAACCGGGTGGAACTGCTGCGGCATTTGGATATGCTTTTGAAAAATTTGATACAGTATCGGGATGCATTGCAGCTGCGGGATGAAGCCGCTTTGCAGAAATTGATTTTAGATGGACGTTTGATTCAGGAAGAAAATGTGCGGAAACGTGCCAAGAGAAAGGAGCAGCAGGGATGAGTGAAAATCAAACATGGACGCAGGTAGATATTTTTACCACAACAGCCGGAATTGATCCGCTGACGGTACAGCTGATGGATTTGGGCATTCGTGGTTTTAGCATCGAAGATGCAGAAGATTTCCAGGAGTTTCTGGAAAACAAGGATGGAAAATGGGACTATATCGATGACGATCTGATGGGCCTTTCCCAGTGTGAGAGCAAAGTGACCATCTATTTGCCGCAGGATAGCCAAGGTGCAGAAACATTGGCTGCGGTACAGGCATTGCTGCGGCAGATGAAGCAGAATGATTCAGAAGGGATATATGGTCGCTTAGAAGCAGAACTGTCCGGTATTCGGGAAGAGGACTGGGCCAATAACTGGAAACAATATTTCAAACCGTTTTGTGTTGGAGAAAAATTGATGATTCGTCCAAGCTGGGAATCCTGTGAGCCAAAGGATGGGCGTACCATTCTGGAGATTGACCCGGCAAGCAGCTTTGGAACGGGGCAGCATCACACCACACGGCTTTGCCTGGAACTGCTGGAGTCTGTTCTGCATCCGGGTGACCGCCTTCTGGATTTGGGCTGCGGCAGTGGCATTCTGTTTATCGGCGGCTTGCTGCTCGGTGCAAAGGAAGCGTTTGGTGTGGATATCGAAGAGCATGCAGCTCGTACAGCGCAGGAAAATGCACAGCAGAATCACCTTTCTTCGGATACCTATACGGTGCGGTATGGCAATATTTTGAGTGATCCAGCATTGGTGGAAGAAATCGGAACGGGTTATGATGTGATTACCGCCAACATTGTAGCCGATGTACTCAATGCAATGGCACCGCTGTTTGGAAAATTCCTCAAGCCAGATGGAAAGCTGATTCTTTCTGGTATCATCACCGAACGAAAAGATGAAGTGGTAGACACCGTAACGGCACAAGGCTTCTCGGTTTTGGAAACCAGGGAAAAGGAAGGCTGGGCAGCTGTTCTGTTAAAATGGAATGGAAAATAAAAAATGTCCTTCGAAATGGAATAAAACCCCATTTCGGAGGACATTTTGAGTTCAGATAGGATGTTTATACAGCAGCCAAGTCTTTTGCAATTTTTTGTGCAGTAGGGGTAGCTGCCAGTCCACCTCTTGCGGTTTCCCGTAAATCCGCAGACATAGCGGCTCCGACCTCTGCCATGGCATCGATTACTTCATCAGCCGGAATACGGCTGGTAATACCAGCTAGTGCCATGTTGGCACAGGAAATGGCATTGACAACGCCAACGACATTCCGCTTGACACAGGGAACCTCGACCAAGCCGGCAACTGGGTCACAGACCAGCCCCAGAAGATTTTTGAGTGCCATCGCGCAGGCATGTCCACAGGCTTCCGGTGTACCGCCGCGCAAATAGACCAGCGCTGCTGCTGCCATGGCGGAAGCGGCACCGATCTCTGCCTGACAGCCGGCTTCTGCACCGGAAATAGAAGCGCGTTCCGCTAGAATGTTTCCGAATCCGCCGGAGACGTACAGCGCTTGAATCATGTCTGTTTCTGTTGCATCCGGATATTCCTGCTGGTAGGGCAGCAGAACAGCCGGAATGACACCGCAGGAGCCTGCTGTAGGTGCTGCTACAATTCGCTTCATGCAGGCGTTGCATTCGCTGACTTTCAGAGCGGTGGCAATGGCTTGATTCAGGTAATTGCCACACATCATTTTTCCGGAGGCAAGCATGGATTCATAACGGACCCCATCTCCGCCGGTAAGACCGCTGAGAGAGCGCTGTGTGGGATTATATTCTTTGACGGAATCCTGCATAACCGTCCAGAGCCGCCGCATATTGTTCCAGGATTTTTCACGCTGTTCGGGGGTGTCCTGCTCCAGATCATCTGTGAGAATAACTTCCCAAATAGGAGTTTCTGTGCTAGCGGCAACAAGCTGGGCAACGGATTGGATGTTCATATCAAAGCGCCTCCTCGGTATTGTAACTGGTAATTTTAATCATGCCGTCCAGATCCTGGAGCCAATTGATCATATTTTCTGGAATGGCATCGTCACATTCGATAATCATAACGGCATAGCCGCCTTTTGTATTTCGGTATAGCTGCATGGAGGCAATATTGACATTCTTTTGTGCAAGGACAGTGGTGACTTGTGCTACATGTCCGGGTGTATCCATATTGTGCACGATCATGGTGTTGTGCTCCCCGGAAAAGTTGGTGCGAATGCCGTCAATTTCACAGATGCGGATTCTTCCGCCACCAATGGAGGCACCGACGACTTCCAATTGGTTTCCGGCTTCCCCGATGACATGCAGCTTGACAGTATTGGGGTGTGCACCACGGATGGTTCCGTATGCAATTTCAAATTGCAGCCCGGCAGCTTCGGCTTGTGAAAAGCTGTCTGGAATGCGCAAATCGTCTGGTTGATAGCCAAGCAGTCCGGCAACAACGGCACGGTCGGTACCATGTCCGGAGCCAGTTGCTGCAAAGGAACCATGCAATAGAATATCTGCCTGAACGGGTCGCTCTCCAAGCAGCTTTCGGGTCACATATCCGATTCGCACTGCACCGGCAGTATGGGAACTGGACGGGCCAATCATAACAGGGCCTAATACATCGAAAAGATTCATATAGGCGTCTCCTTTCATCCAATCACTGTATCCTTAAAAAGTATAACATAAATGCTGGAATTTTGTCAATTCAATTGGAAAAAATCAAAAAAATTGTAATTTATAGGATAGAAAACTTTCTTTATCATGTTCTTTCCAGAAAAGGAAAACAAAAAGTAAAACACATAAAGCAGCAGTTTGCAATCTGCTTAAAAATTAGAAAAGCAGCTAGATTGTGCAGCAGCAGCAGATTCATTTGATCAAATCAAATAAATTCTATTGACATTTTGAGGAAAAAATGAGATAATAAAAACAGATTTTGAATTTTGGAAAGGAGTACGTTATGAGACACACTCGAATGATAAGTCTTTTGCTTGCAGCTTCCTTAGCTGTTTCTGCATTTCCGGTTGCACCGGCTGTTGTTTCAGTAGAAGCAGCAGATTCTTTTACTGCCAATTACGGAGAAGCGCTGCAAAAGTCACTGTATTTTTATGAGGCACAGCAGGCAGGGCCGCTTCCGGACTGGAACCGGGTAGAATGGCGTGGCGATTCCACGATGGAGGACTATATTAAGGGCGGTTGGTATGATGCCGGTGACCACGTAAAATTCAACTTACCAATGGCATATTCTGCTTCCATGCTGGCATGGGGGATGTATGCCTATGGAGACGGCATTGCGGCAGTAGGAGAGGAAGAAAACTATCTCCATGAATTGACTTGGGTACTGGACTATCTGGCTGCCTGTGATCAGGGTGATACCGTTGTTTATCAAGTAGGAAATGGTACCAAGGATCACTCTTGGTGGGGGCCAGTGGAACTGCTGGAATACGGCATGGAAGATCAGGGGATTGATCCGGAAGAGGCACGATCTTATATCACGGGAAGAAATGCTTCCGCAGTATATGGAGAAATGGCAGCAGCGTTGGCAGCTGGTTACTGTGCGCTGGATGGGAAAGTTTCCGAATCTGTTCGGGAAGGCTACTTGTCACACGCCAAGGCAATCTTTGCAATGGCGGATGAAGACCGCAGTGATGACGGATACAATGACAGCAACGCCTCGAATTTCTATCGTTCCAGTCATTTTTATGATGAACTGTTTTATGCAGCAAACTGGCTGTATCTTGCAACAGGCGAGCAGTCCTATTTGGATTTGGCTACTTCTTACATTCCCAATCTGGGAAAAGAATTGGGTACTTCGGAACTGAAATATTCCTGGTGCATGTGTTGGGATGACGTCCAGCAGGGCGGCATGGTGCTCTATGCGATGAATACCAAGAACAGCACTTATATCAATCAAGTAAAAAAACATCTGGATTACTGGACATACAATGTAAAGGAATTGGAAGGCGGTTTGCGTTGGAGCAGTACATGGGGCAGCCTGCGTTATGCAACAGCAGCTGGATTTATTGCCGCTGTTGCCTGTGATACGGTCTTACAGCCAGCCGGTATGGACACATCTGCTTATGAAACATTTTACCGGGAACAGATCAATTACTGCTTGGGTGACAATCCGAATCACTTGAGCTATGAGGTTGGATACGGTTCGAACTATGTACGGAATGTACACCATCGAACGGCGCATGGCAGCTGGAAAAATGCATTGTCAACGCCGAAGGACAATCGGCACATTTTATACGGCGCTTTGGTAGGTGGCCCGGATGAAACCGGCACTTATTGCGATGACCGGGAACAGTATATTTATTCGGAGGTTGCCTGTGATTATAATGCTGGATTTACTGCATTGCTTGCCAAAATGTGCAGTGTTTCTGGTGGATCCGGTGATCCTGATTTCCCGGAACCAGAGCAGCGGGATCAGGAGCTGTATGTAGAAACTACTTTAAAGACTGCTTCTGCAAGCGGTGTGACCGTCAGCTTCAAATTAACCAATCATACGGCATGGCCGGCAAGAGTGGTCAACAACCTTTCTTATCGCTATTACATGGATCTTTCCGAGGTGTTGGATGCTGGTTATCAGGCATCAGATGTTGTGGTGCGATGTGACCGAGATCAGGCACAGATGTACAGTGACTATGCCAATGCAGAAATTTCCGGGCTGATTCATGACGAAGGATCCATTTATTATATTGAGGTCACTTATCCAGATGGACGAGTTGCCCTCCCAGTATCGGAAGGAATGCATCAATGTGAGCTGTTGCTTGCCTTTGTATTCCCCAATTATGGTTCCGGCTGGGATGCTTCCAATGACTATTCCAATCAAGATTTGCTTGATGCTGGAGAAGAACCCGTAATCAGTGAGAAAATACCACTTTATCAAGATGGGAATTTGATTTTTGGACAGGAACCAAATGGAAAGCAGCCGACTGTAACTACGACCACAACAAAATCTGCCACTACAACGACTACAACGACAACTGTCACCGCAGCACAGACCACCACTTCTGCTCATGGATCTACTACGACGGCAAGTACAACAGCTCCGCAGACTACCACTACTTTCGGTAGTACGGCTTCTAAGCCAGATGTTCCGGAAAATGCCTTTTTTGGAGACGTTAACTTGGACAATGCCGTTTCTCTGGCAGATCTGATTATGTTCCAGAAGTACTGGCGTGGCGCACTTGTTTTTAACGAACAGCAATTGGTCAATGCCAATGTCGAAGTATCAGATGCAGAATTAAATGATCAGGACACCCATGCATTGCTGCAATTTTTAATCGGCACAATTGATGCACTTCCCGTATAAACAAAAATAGGTGATTCCAAAAAGTCCCTCTCAAAAGCGGTTGCCTTTGAGAGGGACTTTTGTTGTATTTTTTACGGATGATTTTTATTCTGCATCTTCCAGTTCAATCAGTTCTTCCAATGCAGCATCCAGTTCCACTCGGATTTCATCCATTCGGTTGCATTTTTCCTGCATCAGCTGGAAATTGGTATAGACGGATTCCTGTTCCAATTCTGCATTTAAGGCATCCAATTCCTGCTGCATACGTTCCATTTTTTGTTCGATTGCACGGATTGCAGTTCGTCGCTTGGCTTCCTGTGCACGCTGCTGCTTGGTTTTATAACCAGTTCCAGAGGATGGGGAGGCAGTGGCTGGCTTTTCCTTTTGCGCAGCGGGTTGTTGTGCCGCTGCTTGTTCTTTTTTTACGGCATTCCAAGCATCAAATCCACCTTGGTAGCAGGTCACGCCATCTGTAGAAAGTTCCAAAATGTGGTCGGCGACTCGATTGAGCAGATAACGATCATGCGAAACAAACAGGATGGTGCCCGGAAAATCTGCCAGAGCTGCTTCAATGACTTCTTTCATGGCAATGTCCAGGTGGTTGGTTGGTTCATCCAGAATCAGAACATTTCCATGTTCCAGCATCATGACAGCGAAACAAACCTTTGCACGTTCCCCACCGCTGATGACGCCAATTTGCTTATAGACGTTCTCTCCGGTAATACGCACCTGCCCTAGCAGGCTGCGGACTTCCAAATCTGTCCAAAGCGGCATGCGGTCATGAAGTTCTTCCATAATGGTTTTATTGGGATGTAAATTGGTGCTTTCCTGTTCGAAATAAGCACGCTTTACATTGGCAGCCCAGCGAACACTTCCGCCATGCGGCAAAAGTCCTTGCAAAACTTTTAAAAGCGTAGATTTTCCGATGCCATTTTCGCCAATGATACCCCATTTTTCTCCACGTCGTACCGTAAAGGAAATATGCTCTGCCAAGGTCTTGCGCTGTGCGCCGACCCCGACAGTTAAATCAACATCTTTAACATGCAGCACTTCCTGCGGCGGTTCCATGGCATAGGTAAAGGCAATGCGTGCCTGCTTGGTGTAGGAGACAGGCCTTTCGATGCGCTCCATTTTTTCCAGCTGCTTGACGCGGCTTTGCGCACTTTTAGCGGTAGAAGCACGGGTCAGATTGCGGGCAACATAGTCTTCCAGTTTGGCGATTTCCTTTTGTTGGAGTTCATATTCTTTTTGCTGCCGTGCAACAGCCGCTTCTTTCAGTGCCACAAACGCTGTATAATTGCCCTTGTAACGTGTGAGCCTGCCATGTTCAATTTCGCAAATGCTGGTAGCCAGTTTATCCAGAAAGTAGCGGTCGTGCGAGACAATCAGCAGGGCACCTTTATAGGTTTGCAGGTAATCTTCCAGCCACATAATGGTCTGAAAGTCCAGATGGTTGGTTGGTTCATCCAGGATCAGCAGATTGGGTTCCTCCAGCAGAAGTTTGGCAATGGCAAGACGGGTCTTTTCTCCGCCGCTGAACCCGGAAATGATGCGGTGATATGTTTCTTCCGGGAATCCCATGCCGTTCAGAACGGTTTTCAACTTGACATCGATTTGATAGCCGTCGTTGTTTTCGAACCAAGCGGAAAGCTGGTGGTATTCTTCAGAAGCGGAAAGATCGCCGTTTTGCATGTCTTGTTCAATGGTGTGAAGCCGCTGCTGTGCGTCTAAAAGCGGACGAAAGACACTGCGCATTTCTTCCCAGACGGTATTTTCCTTGTCCAGACCACCCATCTGTTCCAGATAACCAATGGAGGTTTGGTTGGATTTGGCAATCTCGCCGTCTTGTTCCAAAATATGATCCGGCAAGACGGAACCGGTAATGATTTTCAGCAGAGTGGATTTTCCGCATCCATTGACGCCGATGAGCCCGATGCGGTCACGGTCTTCAATGGTTAAGTGAACATGTTGCAAAACGGGAGAACCGTTGTAAAATTTATTGATATCGGTTAAGCGAAGCAGCATAATGTGAGTTCCTTTATTCTTTTTCTTTGAGCAGACGTTTCAGCATGACAGCACGGCATGCCTGTTCCAACTGGTCGTCCAGCGGTTCGAGTGCAGCAGGGGTACCGGGGTGGCGATGCAGGCAATAGGTGAGAATGTAATCTGCCAGTTCCGGATTCTTGGAAAGAAGCGGACCGTGCAGATAAGTTGCAATGACATTCTTTTCGCAGTAGCCCTCACTCGCGCTTTGGAAGCAGTTTCCGTTTCCGCAGCGAACGGTTCCAAATGGTGTCGTAATACCGCTGGTTTGTCCGCCGTGATTTTCAAATCCAATGACTTCCAGTGGCTTGCCGGTCAGCATTGTCTGTACGACAATATTGCCGATACAGCGCTTCCGGCGGTCTTTGGGTGCAATGGTATAATAATCGAACAGTCCCACGCCTGGCAGCGTGCCGCCGTCTGCGTCCCGATAATACTGTCCCATGAGCTGATAGCCGCCGCAGATCATCAGGAAAAAGACGCCATCTGCATAAGCACGCCGAAGTCCTTCCTTGCACCGGGTAAGATCTTCTGCTAAGATTTGCTGTTCCAAGTCGGCACCGCCACCCAAGTAGATCAGATCATAGGCGGAAAAATCCGGGACTTCCATATTGCGGGTATAGTGATCGACTTCACAGGGAATGCCACGCATGCGGCAGCGGTATTGCAGAATTTCCATATTGCCGCTGTCTCCGTATAAGTCCAGCATGTCCGCATACATATGAAGAATTTTAATGGTTGTATTCATTGACATTGCCTCCGTTTTTGGAAATCCAGTGGATCAGTGCGTTTCGGGTGGGCTGTGTTGCTGTATAGTTGCTGATGATAAACTTCTTGCCGGGGTGTGCATTCAGTTCCTGGATGGCTGCATCCAAATCCGGCAGAACAACGATTTGATCCTGACTGTATCCGGAGCACTTGATGCGCACTGCAATATCATAGGCACGTGTTCCGGACGTAATGACTCTGGTAACTTGCTGGAATACGCTGAAATTGATGTCCCAGATCCAGGAAACGTCCAGTCCATCGGCAATGTTATCATTCAGTACAAAGAGCAGTTCTTTTTCCTCGTTCATACCATTCATGATGCGAAGTGTCATATTGGCACCAACTGGATTCTTGGCAAGGTTCAGAAACATGGAGCGGTCTCCAAGCTGGAAGTGTTCCATACGGCCGTTTTTGACGATATGGGTTGCCAGGACATTGGCAAGTACTTGATCGTCAATGTGATACAGCTTTGCAACAGCTGCAACAGCTGTCATATTGTAAACATGATAGATGCTGTTCAGCGTAGTGGTGTAGGTTTGCGTGCCGATGCGGAAGGATGGTTTGGTCAAGTCCACATCAGAAGTAGTGAGAAACGGTGTGTGGGTACCATATCCGCATTTCGGACAGGCAAACTTTCCAATGTGAGAATATTGATAATACTCGTAGGAAAGTGCGGTTCCGCAGAATGGACAGAACTGTCCTTCTCCTGCTTCAAAAAGCTGCTTGGTTGCACCATCATAGGCTTCTACATGAAAATATTTCACATTGGGGTTAGCAGGGTTGGCTTTGCCCAGACGTGCGGTATTGGGATCATCTCCATTGAGAATGAGGTTGCCGGTAAAGGTTTCACAGAATGCATGGATTTTACGAATTAGAGTTTCCACTTCTCCGTTTCGATCCAGCTGATCTCGGAAGAAGTTCAAGACCACCAGTGTTTCCAGTTTTAATTGGCTGTATACAATCGGTACATGCGACTCGTCTGTTTCTAAAATCAAGTAATCAGCTGTGACACGGCCGGACATGCTACAGTGTTTGAGCAGCAGGGAACAGATTCCTGTATCCAGGTTGTTTCCGGAATGGTTTGTAATAATTTTTACGCCGTCCTTTTGAAACAGCTGGTTGACGTAACTGGTTACAGAGGTTTTTCCGTTGGTTCCGGTTACGGCAATGATGGGACAGTCTACGGTGAATAAGCTGACACAACGATGCCGGGTCAGATGCCAGAGAATGCAGCCTGGTAGATTACCGGCATTTTTCCCAAGCAGCTGAAGCATTTTTATGATCAGCTTTCCAAATAAAATGAGTAAATATTTCATAATGGATTCCTTTTCTTTGGTCGGAGCAGCATGGATTTGCTGGTTCCCTTGTGTGCGAAACAGCAGGCATTCCAACTTTTGAGACCAATTTTTCGATATAGAATTATTATATCGCTGATTGGAAATAAAGTCAATAGATTCCACTATGGCTGAAAAAATTTATCAATCAGAGGATGCAGGTAGTCGCAGAAATTGACTTGCTCTTCGCCGGCTTCTGTGTTATAATGATAATGATCTGAATGATGCGAGCAGGCTTTTGCAAGTAGGAAAGAGAATGAGGTGGAACAGGTATGAGCATGCAGGGCGCATGGAATCATTTTCGAACCATTACACGACATCGGCATTTGGTGATTCGGCACTGTTGGAAGGCGGGTATTTTTTGGCAGGGTCTGCGGCATGACCTTTCCAAGTATAGTCCGACAGAATTTTTGCCTGGTGCACGGTATTACCAAGGCAATCGAAGTCCAAATGAAAAGGAACGGGAAGTATTGGGATATTCCGTTGCCTGGATGCATCACAAAGGACGCAACAAACATCATTTTGAATATTGGAATGATTATAATCCGAAAGAAAAACGGGTTATGCCCGTAAAAATGCCGGCACGATATTTGGCAGAGATGTTTTGTGACCGGCTGGCTGCCAGCAAAGTGTATGCAGGCGACCAGTATCAGCAGGATCGTTCGCTGCGTTATTTTCAGAATTCCAATGCCAGAAAACGTGGCATGCTGCATCCGGAGACAGAAGCAAAGCTAATGGAACTGCTGGAAATTTTGGCGCAGCAGGGAGAAGAGGCTGCATTTGCTGCAGTACGGGAATTGGTCAAAAAAGGATATTAAGGTGTGCTCCAAAATTCGAGCAGACGTGAAAAAAGAAGGACGAAGAGGAAGCCAACAGTTGGCAGTTTTTCGTTCTTCTTTTTCTTTGCATAATTTGCGATTTTTTGCTTGACAAATTCGGAAAAGCGTAGTATACTTATAATTCGAAAATGAAAATCAATTTCAATTTTAATTATAAAAGAAAGGAATGGACGCTATGCGCATGAAACGAATAGGCAGGAGAAAAACAGCGCTCGTGACAGCGGCGATGGTTCTGGCTGCTTTGCTGAGCGGCTGCGGCAGTGCCAGCTGGCAGTCCGATGGGCAGATTCATGTGGTTACCACACTGTTTTGCTATTATGATTTCGCCAGGGAAATTATTGGAGATACACCAGGTATTCAATTGAAACTGCTGCTGTCACCGGGAATGGAAAGCCATTCTTTTGAACCGACGCCTTCAGATATTGTGGCCATTCAGCATGCTGATGTCTTTTTATACAATGGCGGGCACATGGAAAGCTGGGTGGATCAGGTCTTGGATGCTGGTGGAGAGCCGCAGCGGGAAGTGGTCTGCATGATGGATCAGGTGGATGCGTTGGAAGAAGAAACGACAGAAGGCATGGAAGAGCATGAAACGCAGGAGCATACACACGAAGGAGAATCCGATGCACACCAGCAGGAAATCGAGTACGATGAGCATATCTGGACGTCTCCGGTCATTGCACAGACATTGGTACAGCGGACTTGTGATGCGCTTTGTCAGGCAGATCCGGCGCATGCTGAGCAATTTCAGGAAAACACTGCTTCTTATTTGGAATCCCTACGGGAGTTGGATGCGGAAATTCGGGAAACCGTGGAGCATGCAGATACCAATTTGATGATCTTCGGGGATAAGTTTCCGCTGCTTTATTTTACACAGGAATATGGATTGGACTACTATGCAGCGTTTCCAGGATGCAGTACGGATGCGGAGCCGAGTGTTTCCACCATTTCTTTTTTGATTGAAAAATGCCGGGAAGCATCGATTCCAGCTGTTTACTATTTTGAAGTCAGCAGCGATGCCGTTGCCAATGTTATTGCAGAGGAAAGTGGTGCAAAGGTGATTCAATTTCAGTCCTGTCATTCCATTACACAAACGGATTTTGACCGCGGAGAAACCTATCTTTCTTTGATGCAGCGGAACATCACTGCACTAAAAGAAGGACTATATCGCTAGGAGGGGCGTATTTATGCCAAATAATAATAACACTGCCATTTTATTTTCCCATGTGACATTGGGCTATGAAAATATTGTCACAACGCCGGATTTGAATTTGACCATTCATCCGGGGGATTACATTTGCCTGATTGGTGAGAATGGCTCCGGAAAGAGTACTTTTGTCAAAAGTTTGCTTGGTTTGGTGAAGCCTTTGAAAGGTTCCATTCATTTTCATGGAGATTGGAGCCGGAGCAGCATCGGATACCTGCCGCAGCAAA
>FR899085.1:4032-5382 GCA_000437255.1 Ruminococcus sp. CAG:403 | reverse complement strand
CCCTGCCGCAGCAAACGCCTGCGCAGCGGGATTTTCCGGCAAGTGTACAGGAAATTGTACGATCTGGTTTTTTGAGCAAAATGGGAATGCGTCCTTTTTATACCCGTCAGGAAAAACAGCAGGCAGAAGCTGCAATGGAACGGCTGAATTTGATTCCGCTGCGGAAGCGCTGCTATCGGGAGCTGTCCGGTGGTCAGCAGCAGCGTGTACTACTGGCAAGAGCGCTTTGTGCAGCCCAGAAGCTGTTGGTACTGGATGAACCAACCACTGGATTGGATGCAGAGTCTTCGGCTGAGCTGTATCGAATTTTGCAGGAACTGAATCAAACGGAGTCCATTACCATTTTGATGGTTACCCACGATCTGGAAAATGCTTGTGCAGCCGCCAAGCAGGTGCTGTATTTTGAGCCGGGTGGGTATTTCTTTGGAACGGCAGCTGCATTTCAGACACGTTCCATGGCGCAGAAAGGAGCAAACTAATATGGGAATTCTTGCAGATATGTTGTCTTTTTCGTTTATTTGCCGGGCATTGGTGGTTGGGATTTTTGTTGCCCTTTGTGCTGCCCTGCTTGGCGTTAGCATGGTATTGAAACGATATGCAATGATTGGGGATGGATTGTCACACGTTTCTTTTGGTGCGCTGTCTGTTGCGTTGGCATTTGGATTTGCACCGCTGAAGCTTGCCATTCCGGCAGTGGCATTGGTTGCCTTTTTCCTGTTGCGGATTACAGAAAGCGGAAAAGTGAAGAGCGATGCTGCGATTGCAGCGGTTTCGGCTTCTTCTTTGGCAATTGGTATTATTGTAACTTCTCTAAAAACCGGAATCAATACGGATGTGTGCAGTTACATGTTCGGCAGCATTCTGGCAATGACACAGGAAGATGTGTTGTTGAGTGTCATTCTCTCTGCTGCGGTATTGATTTTGTTTGTATTTTGTTATCATAAGATTTTTGCCATTACTTTTGATGAAAACTTTGCCCGTGCCACTGGTGTACATGTTTCCTTTTACAATACATTGATTGCTGTTTTGACGGCTGTGACCGTTGTATTGGGAATGCGGATGATGGGTGCGCTGCTCATCAGCAGTTTAATTATCTTTCCGGCGATGTCCTCCATGCGAATCTGGAAACGATTTTTGCATGTTGTAATCTCTGCCGGTGTGCTGGCAGTATGCTGCTTTGGAGTGGGTGTGGTCGGTTCCTATCAGTTTGATATTCCGGTTGGTGCCAGCGTTGTGGTGGTCAATCTGTTGGTCTTTCTGCTGTTCTGCGTGGTACAGGCCGTGCGAGAGTATCTGGGCAAACAGCGTGCAGCCGCTCAGTTGAAAAAATAAAATACAGGAATGAAAAAT
>FR899085.1:1566-4025 GCA_000437255.1 Ruminococcus sp. CAG:403 | reverse complement strand
CAGGAATGAAAAATGCCGTATCTGCATCTTGCAGATACGGCATTTTTGGTGAAGAGAGAGTTTATAAATGTTACATGCGATCAAACTTAAAGTTCTGTGCAAGGCTTCAACTTTGCAACACGTTGTTCTTCCTTTTCAACAGCTTCCTGATGTTTTAACTGTAAGCGCAGACCAAGAATGGTAAGGCCAGAGAATACAACGATCATGCCAAGGAATACCAGGCAGTCGGTTGTAATGGACAATCCAGAAGCAATGGTGCTGCGGAATGCGTGTACCGTGTAGGTAAACGGCATAAACGGCTTAATTGCACGGAAGAAGTGTGCGGACAATTCAGACGGGTAAGTGCCTGCGGATCCGCTCAATTGCAGAACCATGAAGACCAGCAAAATGAAGCTGCCGATCTTTCCGAAGTATACATTCAAGCAGTATACAACAGACATAAATGCAAGAGATGTTAAAATTGCAACTAGAATTGTGCGGCCGAATGCAGCCGGTTCAAAACCATTGAACAAGTGCAGCAGCAGAACCATTAAGATTGCCTGTACAATTGCAATTGCCCAAACAACCGGTAAGCGCTTGAAGAATTCTACGGTGCCATTCTTGCAGCGAACCCGTTCTTCCTTCGGTGAGAACATAATGCAGAATGCCAAGCAGCCGACCCAAAGTCCAACTGCCATCATATAAGCAGCCATTGCGTGACCATTGTTCGGTACTGCGGTTTCATACGTTTCAGTTGCCTGTACAGGGCTTGCAAACATATCAGAAGTCTGATCGGTCAATTGTACATCGTTTACGGTATCAGCGCCGTCCTGCAAGGAGGCGGATAAAGTTTCGCTGCCATCCAGCAGACTCTGAATACCATCTCCAAGTTCATTGGAGCCGTCTGCCAACTGAGAAGCACCATCCTGAATCTGAGAAGCGCCATCGGTCAGCTGTGCAGCACCGTCTAATAAGGTTTTGTTATTATCGGTCAGTGTCTGCGTACCGTCCGCCAATGTCTTAGCGCCGGTTTGCAGCTGTGCAATGCCGTCTGTTAAACTTGGAACAGATGCGGTCAGCGTATCCAGACCATCTGACAGTGCTGTTGCACCGCTATTTAAAGCGGAGGAATTTGCCTGCAATTGTGCCAGACCGCTTTGCAGCTGTCCAACACCGCTGGTATAAGCGGAAATACCGCCGGAAAGACTGCCACCGCCGGATTGCAATTGTGCGATACCGTTGTCGATTGCAGAAGCACCCGGAAGCAATCCGGTGTCCACTGCGGACTGTACCTGTTCCATGCCGCTGCTCAAGCTGCTGATGGCGGTGTTGGCACCCGGTAACAGGACATTGGCATTGGCTGCCAGTGTGGAAACAGACGTTTGCAATGTGCTGATGGCACTGGTATCCAGGCTGGACAATTGCTGAGACAATGTAGTAACTTGGGTACCGATTGCAGAAATATCAGCTGCCATGGTTTCCATAGGAGTGGAGAAGCCTGCCAACAATTCCTGCTGCTGATCTGGCGTCAAAGACTGGAAAACCTCTGTTGCCGTCATGGAAGTTAACGCAGTTTGCAGTGCTTCTAATTGTGCGCCTGCACTTTGTGCGCTGGTACCAATTGCGGTCAGAGACTGTGTCAATGTTGTTCCAAGATCTCCCAGACCAGAAAGCTCATCGGATTGTACGGCTGTATTCAATTGCTGAATGCCGTCGTTCAACTCTCCCAATCCTGCGCTGACTTGTTGGAGCTGTGTAGCCTGTTCCTCAGAAAGGCTGGCATCTAAACTGCCGGAAAGCTGCTGGATACCGGCTTCTAATGTAGCACTGCCGGCTTTCAGCTGTGCCAAGCCAGTGTTCATGGCATCTGCCCCGTTGGAAAGGGCACTGCTGTTTCCGGTCAGCTGAGAAGCGCCGGCATAGGCCTGTGCAACGCCATCGGTGTAACTGGATACGCCGCTTTTGATTTGGCTGGCACCGCTCTGTAGAGCATCCGCACCACTTGCCAGGGAACCGGCACCGTCTGCCAGTGTAGAGATTCCGTCGGAAAGCGTAACGGCACCGTCTCGCACGGTGACAACGCCGTTGGTGTAATCACTGAGGCCGCTTTCCAAGGTTTTGGAACCGTCCCGGAATGTCAAGGTGCTGTCTGCTAATAAGGTTAAGTTGTCAGAAATCGTGGTGTTTCCGTCAGAAAGCTGCTGAGCACCGTCCTTAATTTGACTGGCACCATCTGCGGCATCGGTCATGCCGTCGCCAACTTGTGCAAACTGATCAAAGATGGTCTGTGTATATTCCTCTGTAACAGTTGCTGAAACCTGCGCTTTCAATTTTTCCATTGCGCTTTCGCTCATTTTGGAAGCAATGTAGTTGGTTCCGGGGTTGGTAGCATATTGCAGCTCCATCTTTTTCGGTGTGTCATCCATTAAAGTGGTTGCATTCGCTGAAAAATCTTCCGGGATGGTGATTGCCATATAATA
>FR899085.1:0-1475 GCA_000437255.1 Ruminococcus sp. CAG:403 | reverse complement strand
TCTTTTAAGTTATCGACCAATTCGTCGCCGACTGCCATTGTGCTGCCCGCATAATCAACCGGTTGATCCAGATTGACTACCGCAACGGGAAGGTCGGATACATTGCCATAAGGATCCCACATGGAACCTAGGAACAATGTGGTGTAGATGGTAGGAATTGTGGTGATGACCGCCATTGCAATTCCTTTAAAGTGACGCTGGAAAAAATTTTTTTGTTTCCCTTCCTGCATCATAAAACTGCATCCTTTCGTTCTGAAGTAGCAAAAGCAACTTTTATCTATAAATGAAAAGTTGTTGATTTTTTGCTCTATTTATATTATAATAATAGGGGCGGAAAAAAGCAATCATTAGTTTTTTTTCAAATGTCTAGCATTTGACAAAATACCATTTATTTCAAATAATCAACATGTTTGAAATAAATGTTGAAAATTAAGAGGAGGAAATTCGGATGGCACCGAAACAAGATCGCAGAAAAGAACGGACGGAAAAGGAGATTTTAAACGGATTAATTGCACTGATGCAAGAAAAGAGTATGAAAAATATTTCCGTGCGAGAACTGGCAGAGCGCATTGATATCAATCGCTCTACCTTCTATCTGCATTATACAGATATTTACGATCTAATTGAAAAAACAGAAAATCGACTGGTGGAACAGATTTTATTCGTTCTTCCAGAAGAGAGCGGATTCCAGGAGCGGCAATTTTTTGATTTTCTGGAACGGCTGTTTACAATTTTAAAAGAGAATCAAGCGCTTTGCAATGTGCTGATGAGTCCCAATGGGGATATAGCATTCATGGACAAGATTCAACAGTTTATGTGGGATCGTGCGCTTGCTATGCTGGCACATATGGTTCCGCCTATGTTGGAACGGAAGGATTTGGAGTATGCGACTTCCTTTTATATCAATGGCTGTCTGGGGTTGATTTCAAGCTGGCTACAGGCAGGATGTCAGGGAAGCGCCACACATATGGCGGAACTGGCATTTATTTTGCTGCGCAGCGGTGTTGCGGGATTGGAGTAATGTGCATGGTAATACAGCAGGCAGAAAAAGTCTGCTGTATTTTTTCTGTTTTAGCTCTATTTTTACACTGCTATAATTAAAATTTTCATTTTCATGCTCCTCTCTTTTTTGTTGTATTTAGTATAGTGGAGAAGGTCAAACAGAAATAAAAGCAAAGATAAACGGAAGATAAACTTTTTCCGTTTCTGAAAATTCAAATCAGTTGCGACTAGCAGCACACAGCATACACTTTTAGAATTGTCAATTGTCAAAGGTTTCCAAGTAGTAAAAACGCTAGCAGCATTGTAAAAGAAGAAAAAAGCACGCAATTTCGGGCGTAAAAAATTTTTTTGAAAAAATTGAAAAAAAGGGTTGACAAATCGCGCAAGATGGTGTATAATAATTCTTGTCGCTACGGAACAGTGGCGATAAAGAAAAATGGATGGAAGCTTAGCTCAGCTGGGAGAGCATCTGC
>FR899084.1:17078-23226 GCA_000437255.1 Ruminococcus sp. CAG:403 | reverse complement strand
GCAAACCAGTATAATTTTCCGGCATTGTCAATTTCATAGACATCATCTGCATTTGGGGTAGCTGGTTCATAGGCTCCGCATTTGCTGCAGAAGCCGTTCTGGTAAAGATGCGGATTCTCCATGGTATTAGAATAGCCAATAGAGCCACTGCAAAGTGTAGTTTGATAAACAATTCCACTAGCTGCATCTAAGTTGGGATACAAATCTGTGCCAAGATTTTGATAAAAGGAAAGATTGGATGGATCATTATTTAAAAGATAACAAACGTCACCGCTCGCAAATTCCTCTTCTGTTTTGGCAGTGGCAACTTCTCCGCCATTTCCAGTTGCATCGATATTCTCTTGTTTTAGATAATAGGAGTTAGAAATGGTTCCTTGTTTTCCACCGCTATATGTGTTCATAAATCCGGCAATGCCGCCTGTGTTTTCACCGGTTGGAAGGATAACCATTGCATAACAAGTTGAAATAGCTGCATCATAGAGATGCGTGCCAGTAATGCCTCCCAGGTATCCAGATCCGGAAATGCTTCCGATTGCATAGCAATTGGAAATGGTAGTATCATTTGCTCCAGAAATGCCGCCCATGCGTTGACTTCCAGAAAGCGTAATAACTGTATGACAATTTAAGACAGTTCCTCGATTGACGCCAACAATACCGCCAAGGTCTCCGTTATTATTGACCATCGTACCTGTCACAGAGCAATTGATCAATTGGGTGCCATTATAAGTTCCACCACAAATGCCGCCCATGCCGATTGCATTTCCGGAAAAATACAAATCCTTTACGTTTATATTTTGAATTTTTGCGGAATCTGCACAGCCAAAAAGTCCCATACAATCTACTTTTTCTTGATTGTTATAATATAATCCGCTAATGGTATATCCGTTTCCATCAAAAATGCCTTGATACGGGACACGAGACGGGAATTCTTTGTTTCCGATTGGTGTCCATTGCCGGAAATTTACGGCTTCCTCTTCATTTAGAGAACCGTCCTCTAACAAAACACGCTCATTGACCGTGATATTAGCTGTCAATTTTGCATTGGCAGCTTGATTCTGTTCTACACCATCCAGTGTGCCGTTTACCAATTCTGCAAACCAGTATAAGTCATCTGCGCTGTCCAATTCATAAAAGTCATCACTGGTATCCGTTTCTGTTCCGTTGTCGTTTAAGGGCGGTGCATTGGTTTGTGTTTCTCCCTCTGCGTGTGCCTGCAAATCAAAGGAAATCCCTGTGTTCGCAAGCGGCACGCTTGTGGTCATGGTGAGACCTGCAAGCATACCGGCTAAGAGTCGTTTGAATTGCATATGAATTCCTCCTTGCAAATTATAATTATGAATAGCATTTGATAAAATATGATTTGGATTAAAACAAAATCGATACTTATATTTTAACATACAAAGAGAAGTTTTGTCAATAGAAATGTCGTAAACGTCAAATTTCTGTCGTAAACGTCATTTTATCATAATTATTTACAATTTATATTTTAAATAGAAACTTTTGCTTTGCATATTGAACTGATTTTATGGTGAATTATCTCTATTTATTTGTTCTTTTAAACTATTCAAAATTATATGGCATAAAATAAATTTTAAAAAATCGCTTCCAAACACTTGACAAATTAAGGAAAGATGATTATAATATAACAGTGTGATATAACAATGTTATATGGAGGCGCTATATGGAGCAAACAAGCAGTTCCACATTGGAACGCATTCATCTTGCGGCAAAAGCAGAATTCCTTGAAAAAGGGTATCAAGCAGCATCCTTGCGCAATATTGTAAAAAATGCGGGTGTTACAACTGGTGCTTTTTACGGGTATTATGATAGCAAAGAGGCACTTTTTGCTGCCTTGGTGGACGAGTCCTATCAGTATCTGATGGACACTTATCGGAAATCCACTACGGAATTTGAACGTCTTTCTGCAGGGCAGCAAACCATGCAGATGGAAAGATCTGTTGGAAAGTCCTGTATGCAGGAGTTGCTTGTCTATATGATGGCACATCGGGATGCTTTCCATTTGATTTTGCTTTGTTCGGAGGGCACTCCCTATGCTACTTTGATCGATGATTTGGTTACGCTGGAAGCAACAGCAACAGAACGCTACTGCGAGATGTTGCGTCATTCGGGAAAACAGGTTCCGATCATCGATAAAAGACTGGAACACATTCTACTTACAGGGATGCTGAGTACCTATTTCGAGATGATCATTCATGATATATCGTTGGAAGATGCTGCACGCTATTTGGTGGAATTGAATGCATTCTATACAGCCGGATGGCTGAAAATAATGGGGCAGTGATGCGCCATTCTTTTTACAAATGAGTTAGCTGAAGCTAACCGTCTTTATCATAACATAGGGAAGGAGTGTATCGGAGAATGGCAAATTATTTTGCAGACATAAAAGATCCGTTCAAAAGAGAGGATCACGCAAGGGGACAGCCTGTTTTCTGTCATAGACAAAACATCATTTTAGCGAAATAAAAGCAATCTTGCAGAAAAGAGAATGTAGAGTATGAAATCCAAAAAGAACAGCTGGACAAAATCGCTTTTTGCATATGCGGAAGGAGAGCAGAAACGGTTGATTTTGTCTGTTTTACTATCAATTTTCAGCGTGATGCTGGGACTTCTTCCGTTTTATTGCATGTATGAGATCATTTGCCTGTTTGTAGCAGGAACGGCAACAAAAGCAGCCGTGATCAAATGGTGTCTGCTTGCATTGGGAATCTATGCAGGAAAGATTGTTACGTTCAGTCTTTCTACAGGAACCTCACACAGTATGGCGTATCATATTTTGGAAGGGCTGCGCCTGCGGCTTGCAGATCGTTTTTTGCATGCTCCGCTTGGTAATGTACAGAATCGCAGCATCGGCGAAATCAAAAATATGGTGGTGGATAAAATTGAAAATCTGGAGCCGCCGCTTGCGCATATGATTCCGGAAGGAGCAGGTCATATTGTACTGCCTGTTGTAAGTATCCTTGCGCTGGCAGTGCTAGACTGGCGGTTGGCGCTGGCATCGCTTGTTACGTTTCCGATTTCCTTCCTTTGCATGGGTTTGACGTTTCAAATCAGCGGAGAAAACTTCAAGAAATTTGACCAGTCCAGCAATTACATGAATAGTACCATTGTGGAATACATTGAAGGAATTGAAGTCATCAAAGCATTCGGCAGAGCGGGTGTTTCTTATGAAAAGTATGCTGGCGCCATTCATAACTTCTGTACTTTCGTTGTGAAATGGCTGAGTTCTACCTTTGTAACCATGAAGCTGAGTTTTGCGCTATTTCCTTCTACCTTAATTGGCACTTTGCCGGTTGCACTGGCACTGGCAAATAACGGAACCATTTCTGCTCCGCAGGCAGCACTTGCTGTTATGCTGTCCATTTCTATGGTTGGCTCGCTTGCAAAATTGGAAGTTTTCTCTGAAAATATGCGCCAGGTAAAGTGTACCGTAGAAAGTTTGGAAGAGTTTCTGGAGATGCCGGAATTGCCGGAGCCAGAACAGCGTGCAGAATTGAATGGTACCGATGTTGTGCTCCAAGACGTGCATTTTTCCTATACGGGGGAGCAGGCAGAGGAAGTGCTGCATGGCATCAACTTAGCACTGCCGGCCGGCAGTTTTACTGCATTGGTTGGCCCATCCGGCGGCGGAAAATCTACCGTTGCCAAATTGATTGCACGCTTTTGGGATGTTACCGCTGGTTCTATCACCATTGGCGGTGTGCCGATTCAAGAGATGCCGCTTTCACAGCTTTCGGAATTGGTCAGCTTTGTAACACAGGATAACTTTTTATTCCGTTGTTCCTTGCTGGAAAATATTCGGCTGGGGAATCCCAATGCTTCGGATGAAGCGGTTAAGGCGGCGGCAAGGGCAGCACAGTGCGAAGAATTCATTCAAAAGCTTCCGCAGGGCTATGATACGCCAGCAGGGGAGGCAGGAAAACGGCTTTCCGGCGGAGAAAAACAGCGAATTGCCATTGCTCGTATGATGCTAAAAAATGCCCCCATTGTCATTCTGGATGAGGCGACTGCCTTTACTGATCCTGAAAATGAGAACAAGATTCAGCAAAGCATTGCAGCATTGACCAAGGGGAAAACTTTATTGGTCATTGCCCATCGCTTGTCCACCATTAAGGATGCCGATCATATCGTTGTACTGAAAAACGGCGCAATTCTCGCAGAAGGAAATCAAGAGGAACTGCTTGCAGGTTGTCCGCTTTATTATGATATGTGGCAGGCGCATATTGGTGCGAAAAACTGGGCGGTTTCATCGGCGGAAAAGGAGGGTTAAGCAATATGTTTCAGACAGTAAAACGGATTATTGATTGGTGCGGCGAGTTTAAGGGAAAGTTATATGCGGGCTTTGTCATGACCTTTTTCTCCCATATTTTTACGGCAATGCCGCTGGCACTTGCCGCCTATACCATTGGCTTGCTGATTGAATCGGTTCAAAATGGAACCTCATTTGATACTTCATGGATCTGGAAATCCATTTTGATTCAAGTGGGATTGGTATTTTTCCGATTCTTATTCGATTATTTTCGTGCACGGCTTCAGGAACCAATTGGGTATCAATTGACTGCTCGAGATCGCCTGGCAGTCGGAGATGCCTTAAAACGTGTATCACTCGGATATTTTCAGCAAGTCAGCACCGGAAACATTTTAAATTCCATTACCACCGGACTTTCCACGCTGGAAGGTATGGGAATCCGTATGATTGACAATTTTGTCGGCGGTTACCTAAATTTTCTCGTGATTTTCTTGGCATTGCTGATCTGTAGTCCGGTGACTTCGTTGATTGCATTTGCAGCGGCAGCATTGTCCTTTGCATTTTTGATGGTGATTTCGCACTATAGTCATAAAAATGCGCCTGTTGAAGCACAGGCCAATCAAGATATGACCGGGGCAATTATAGAATATGCAAGAGGACTGGCTGTTGTGAAGTCCTTTGGAAAAACCGGTGCAGCCATGGATTCTGTCAAGCAGGCCATCCACGACAGCAAGAAAATACATCTAAAAATTGAATGGGGCTATGTGCCTGGAAACGCACTGCATCTTATGGCATTGAAATGCGGCAGCGTTGGACTTGCAATGGCATCTGCGTTGATGTGTCTTTCCGGTCAGATGGATTTTTCAATGGCGCTGCTGTTTCTGTTTTTCTCATTCAGCATTTTTGCAAGTTTGGAACCAATCAGCGATAGCGCGCATACGCTTGGTGTGATTGAAGATGCCATGAATCAACTGGATGCCCTGAAAGGGGAGCATTTCATCGATGCGGATGGAGCAGATATTCCGCTTCAGCATTATGACATCCAGTTTGAACAGGTACAGTTCGGTTATGAAGCGAAACGACCGATCTTGAAAGATGTCAGCTTCCGCATTCCAGAAAAAACCTCTACTGCAATTGTAGGGCCATCCGGTTCCGGAAAAACAACGATTTGTAGCTTACTGGCAAGATTCTATGATCCACAGAGCGGCAGCATTTCCGTTGGTGGACATCGTTTGCAGGAATTTACTTGTGACAGCTTGCTTTCCAATATTTCAATGGTATTTCAAAGTGTTTATCTATTCCACGATACCATCCGTGCCAATATTTGTTTTGGAAAACCGGATGCAACTGAAGCAGAGATGATTGCCGCAGCCAAGAAAGCATGCTGCCATGACTTCATTCAGGCACTTCCAAATGGATATGACACCATTGTTGGAGAAGGTGGCGGTACGCTTTCCGGTGGGGAAAAGCAACGTATTTCCATTGCACGTGCCATTCTAAAAAATGCACCGATTATTATTTTGGATGAGGCAACCGCAAGCATCGACCCGGAAAATGAACATTTGATTCAAGCAGCAATTTCAGAGCTGACACGGGGAAAAACCATCATTACCATTGCACATCGTTTGGCAACCATTCAGCATGCAGATCAGATCCTGGTTGTAGACGATGGACGAATTGCAGAAGCTGGTACCCATGCGGAGTTGATGCAAAAGAATGGACTGTATAGACGGTTTACAGAAATTCGTGAAAAAGCAGAAGGTTGGCAGATCGCAGCAGAGTAGGAAGCAAATAAAATTTCCTTCAGATTGCTCAATTCGTTAGATTTGAACAAGCCCCCATTGAGCTTTTGATGTTGCTCAATGGGGGCTTGTTCTAGGG
>FR899084.1:0-17053 GCA_000437255.1 Ruminococcus sp. CAG:403 | reverse complement strand
GGGAAATAATGATTATCACACTATTGATTGCTTTGGTAATTTGCAATATAGGTTCTGAAATGCTCTAAATAACGCTGTGCCATTTGGCTCAGTGGTCGATCAATGGGATGAATATACCCAATTTCCATACATTCCTCACTTTCCAGTGGAATAGAGGCAATGTCGGTGCCGTTTAAGTCACTGCTGAGAATGCCGGAAGAAATGGTATAGCCATTCAGCCCAATCAGCAGATTAAACAATGTAGCCCGGTCAGAAACAATGATATTTTTGGGGCTTTCATCCGTACTGTACAACTCTTCTGAGAAGTAAAACGAATTATTCGTACCTTGATCGTATGTCAGCCGGGGATAGGCAAGCAAATCTTCCCGTGTTACAGAGGATTTCTTTGCCAGAGGATTGCTTCGGCTTACAAACACATGCGGTTTGGCAGTAAATTGCGGAACGAACTGCAAATCATTGTTTTGCAGAATGCGCAGAAGTACTTCTCGATTGAAATGGCTGAGAAAGAGAATTCCCAGTTCCGAACGCTGCGTACGGACATCCTCAATAATATCGTTGGTACGCAGTTCTCGAAGGGAAAATTCGTATTTGTCTTTTCCGTATTCTTTTATTAGTGCTACAAATGCATTGACTGCAAATGCATAGTGTTGGGAGGAAACCGCAAAAACACGTTTTACTGGTTCGCCATATTTATAGGTTTGTTCCAAAAGCTCTGCCTGTTCGACCACTTGTCTTGCATAGGAGAGAAATTTAGTTCCTTCTTCCGAGAGAATGACCCCTCGGTTGCTGCGAAGAAAGATGGTGATTCCCATTTCCTGTTCCAATTCGGAAACGGCTTTGGAAAGGCTGGGCTGTGTGATATATAGTTTTTGAGCAGCCATGGTAATCGAACCGCACTGCACAATTTGAATGATATACTTCAGTTGCTGTAAGGTCATTTCCATTTCCTCCATGATATTTTGCAACTTCAGTATAGCATATTTTTTCTGGAAAATCAATCTTGTTTTCGGGAATGCTTGGATAAAAAGAACGTGTTCCCACATTTTGTAGGAACACGTTTGAAAGAATGCTTTACTTTGTAATAGCAGCTCGTACTTCCTTGGCAGCTTCTACCAGGTTCTTTAAGCTTGGGATGGTTTCTGCATTTCCTCTTGTTTTCAGTCCACAGTCCGGATTTACCCAAAGTTTCTCTACCGGGATGCGGTCAAGCATCTGATGCAGGGCTGTTTTGATTTCTTCCTTGGATGGAACTCTAGGAGAGTGAATATCATATACGCCCGGGCCAACTTCTGTGCGGAAGTGGTTCTCTTTCAGAACGTCCAGAATGGACAGGTCAGAACGGCTTGCTTCAAATGTAATTACGTCTGCATCCATATCATCAATTTCTTTGATGATGTCTGCAAATTCACTGTAGCACATATGGGTATGAATTTGGGTTTCCGGTTTTACGCCGCTGTGTACCAAACGGAATGCCGGAATGGCCCAATCCAGATAATCGCTTTTCCAGTCGGACTTCCGAAGCGGCAGCTTTTCACGTAGTGCAGCTTCATCAACCTGAATGACCTGAATGCCGTTTGCTTCCAGATCCAGCACTTCTTCCCGAATCGCAAGCGCAATCTGATAAGCACTTTCCTTCAGGGAAATGTCTTCTCGAGGGAAGGACCAGTTAAGGATGGTAACCGGACCGGTCAGCATTCCCTTCATGGGACGATCAGTTAAGCTCTGTGCATAGGTAGACCATTGAACCGTCATCGGCTTTGCACGGGAAATATCTCCCCAAATAACAGGCGGCTTTACGCAGCGTGTGCCATAGGACTGTACCCATGCCTTTTCGGTGAAGAGGTAGCCGTCCAGGCATTCGCCAAAGTACTCCACCATGTCATTTCGTTCAAATTCGCCATGAACCAGAACATCCAGTCCGATTTCTTCTTGCAGCTTTACGCACTCTGCAATTTTTTCTTTCATGTATGTTTCGTACTGTTCCGTTGTGATGTTGCCCTTGCGGAATGCAGCACGAGTTGCACGAATGTCCGTTGTCTGTGGGAAAGAACCAATGGTTGTAGTCGGCAGAATCGGCAGCTGGAAGCTGTTTTTCTGAATGGCTTCCCGTTCTGCAAAGGCAGGCAGTCTGACGAAATCTTTTTCAGAAAGTGCAGCTACTTTTTGCTGTACCGCTTTATCTTCACCGCTTCTGGTTCCTAAGAATAACTGTGCATTCTTCTGATAAGCTTCTGTTTCGGTTGGCTGTTCGGAATTCAAAATTTCCTTCAAATCTGCCAGTTCTGAAAGCTTTTCTTCTGCATAGGCAAAATGTTTTTTGTAGCTTTCTGCAAGCTTTGTTTCATTTTTTAAAGTATATGGAACATGCAGCAACGAGCAGGATGTATGCAATACCACTTCTTCACAGTGCTTTTGCAGTTCAGAAACGATTTGAATGGTTTTGTTGTAATGATTGCGCCAGATGTTTTTTCCGTTGACAACGCCTGCAAAGAGGACTTTTCCAGCCGGGAAGCCCTGTTCTTTTACGAGAGACAGAGATTGCTTGCCCTCTACAAAGTCAAGACCGATACCGTCGAAATCCAGCTTGCAAAGGTCTGCATAGCAGTCCCGTACATCACCGAAATATGTTTGCAGCAGAACCTTTACCGTGTGCTTTTCAGCAAGAATGGTCTCATACAGCTGTACGAAAAGTGCACGGTCTGCATCCGTCAAGTCCATAACAAGGCAAGGTTCTTCCAGTTGTACCCATTCAGCACCCAGATCTGCAAATTTGGTCAGAATTTCTCCATATGCACGTGCAGCATCTGCAGCAAAGTCTGTCGCAGTCTTTTCACCCGTATATTTTGCAAGCTTTAAGAAGGTATATGGACCGATCAGAACCGGTTTTGTTAAAACACCCTGTTCCAGTGCTTCTTGGAAGAGTGCAAACGGCTTATTGCCGGCAAGCTGAAGGGTGGTTTCATCGTCGATTTCCGGCACCATATAGTGGTAGTTGGTGTTAAACCATTTTTTCATCGCAAATGCTTTTACATCGCCGTTTTCCCCTTGATAACCTCTAGCCATTGCAAAATAGGTATCCAGTTCCGGCAATCCAAGTACACGGTACCGTTCCGGAATGGCATGCAGCAGAACGGCTGTATCCAGCATACCATCATAAAAAGAAAAGTCATTAGAAGGAATGAAGTCCAGTCCGCTTGCTTTCTGAACAGTCAAATTCTGTGTGCGCAGTTCTTTTGCAGTTTGCTGTAATTCTGCGACAGAAAGCTCTCCTCTAAAATGCTTTTCACTTGCAAACTTCAGTTCCCGCAGGGAACCAATTCTAGGATATCCAATAATCGATGTTTTCATGAAATGTTCGCCTCTCTCATAAAGTTTCGTTTGTTTCATTCATTATAGCATATTTTTGGGACGGGGTGGTAACTCCTGTTTTTTATCGTTGGGCATAGTTTAAAACTATGGAGAGGCTGACTTGGCACTCTGTATGCATATAACAAGTTGCTTTTCTCAAAGAGATGTGCTATACTAAAGCGTATTCCCATAGAAGGCTTGCATGCAATTCTGTCGAAAAGATGTGCAGTTCATTTTTATGCAGTACACTCTAAAAAATAGGAATATGATCGAAAAAAGGAGCAGAAGAACAGGAGAGCATGATGAAAAAAGATTTGACGAAAGGTCCTGTTACAAAGACGATGCTGTATTTTGCAGCACCAATGATTCTGGGAAATCTGCTGCAACAAGGTTACAATATTGTGGATACCCTGATTGTTGGGAGATTTTTAGGCGCAGATGCATTGGCAGCGGTTGGTTCTGCCTATTCGCTGATGACTTTTTTAAACGCAATCATGATTGGATTGTGCATGGGAAGCGGAACCATTTTTTCTGTATGTTTCGGAAAGCAGGACAAGCAGCAATTGAAAAATTATGTTGCGGTTTCTTTTTTATGGATTGCAGCTGTAACCATTCTTTTAAATATTGTGTCCTTGCTGGGAGTGGATGGAATTTTACATGCTCTGAAAGTTCCATCTGCCTTATATGGAATGATGCGGGATTATGTTTGGGTCATCTTTTTTGGAATCTTTTTTACTTTTTTATACAACTACTTTGCATTTTTGCTGCGTGCATTGGGAAATTCTATGGTACCGCTTTGCTTTTTGGGAGCGGCAGCAGGTGGCAATATCCTATTGGATATCGTATTTGTTGTGATCTGGGAGCAGGGAATCCGTGGTGCTGCATGGGCAACGGTTCTGTCACAGGCAGGAGCTGGAATTGGAATCGGGATTTATGTATGCTGCAAAGAGCGATCATTTTTTCCCAAAAGGAAAGAACTGACCTGCAATTGGAAAACACTGCTGCAAGTGATGCGGCATGCTTCCGCAGCCTGTGTACAGCAATCAGTAATGAATTTCGGAATCCTTATGATACAAGGGCTTGTCAACAGCTTTGGCGCATCGGTGATGGCAGCCTTTGCTGCTGCGGTAAAGATCGATTCGTTTGCCTATATGCCAGCGCAGGAGTTCAGTAATGCATTTTCTCTTTTTATTGCGCAGAATTACGGCAGCCAGAAGCGAAAACGCATGCAGGAGGGAATTCGAAAGGCTGGAATGCTTTCCATTCTCTTTTGTCTGCTTGTTTCCGGGATTATTTTTGGCTTGGCACCCTATTTGATGCAAATTTTTGTAGACGGAACAGAAACAGAAATTCTTGCCATCGGAACTCAGTATTTAAGAATAGAAGGCAGCTTTTACGTTGGAATTGGTATTTTATTTCTATTATACGGGTATTATCGTGGTGTGGAAAAGCCGGAACTCTCCTTGCTTTTGACCATTCTTTCTTTGGGAACGAGAGTTTTGCTTGCCTATTTGCTGGCACCCATTGACCGCATTGGCGTTTTGGGTATATGGTGGGCGATTCCGATCGGATGGATTCTAGCAGACAGTGTTGGTTTGCTGTATCTGAAAAAGTTGAATCAACGTGAGAAACAGAGCCTTACATAAATGTATTGCATTCTTTCCTCAAAAATTGAGCCGCTTTTTCTATTTCTGCTTGTGTCTGAATATCTTGTGCGGCAGGAAGCCGATCTGTTTGAAAGCTGCAAATCAACGGATAAATTTCCATGGCATTCATTTCATGCAACAGATAAACTGCTGTTTCGTATGCCTTTTGCGGATTGCCGGAACCACCGCCGGCAAGGAGCACGATGCCTTTTTTCCGCTTTAACGGCGGAGTTTGATGCAGAAAGTGTTTGGCAGAAAAGTAAACCTGCAGCCGACTGCCCAGATCAAGCAGTTTTCCGGTTAATTCGGAGAAATAAATGGGGGAAGCCAGTACAACTGCATCGCATTGCTCCAGATATTGATAAATCTCCTGCATCTCATCCTGAATGCGGCAGCCAAACTGTTCTCGACATGCCCGGCAGTCGATACAAGCTGCAATCTTTGCTGTATATGCAGAAACGATCTTGTATGTTCCTGGCAGATGTGCGGTCAGTGTTTGAATGAGAAAAGCAGTATCTCCCTGCTTGTGGGGTGAACCATTTAGAATCAGTGTTTTCATATTCTTGTACTCCTTATTCTGCATGCAGTTGAAAAACATTCTTCCTGCAATCCAGTTTCTTTTCTTTTCGCAGTTTGCTGATTTCTGTGGAAAGGCCACTGCGATCAACGCCCAGAAAATCTGCAAGTGCCTGTCGATCGTAGGGAATGGTAATCTGATTGCTGCCTTGCTGCTTTGCCACCATCAGCAGATAGGTCATTAGCTTTTCTCTGGTTGTTCGTTTGGAGAGAATTTCTATTTTTTGGTTCAGCAGGATATTTTTTGCAGCGAGCACTTTCATCAAATGAAAAATCATTTGATTGTGGAAGGAACAGGCAGTTTCACAAGGCCGCAATATCCGTTGTATGTCCAGCCACAGCACGGTACAGGCGCTCTCTGCTTGTACATGGACTGGAACGGCAGGCAGTTCCGCACAGGCAAACGCTTCTCCGAACAGTTCCGACGGGGAAAGTGCTGCAACAATGCTGCGATTGCCATAAAAATCAATTCGAATAATTTGTGCAGTTCCAGAGAGTAGAATCCCCAAACGGGAAGCAGCATCGCCTTCTGTCAGAATCGGCTCATTTTTTTCGTAGGGATGTACCGTTGCACCCAGACAGGAAAGCATGGCAAGAAGATCCGGTTCAGCAATTGTGTGAAACAAGGGGCATCGTTTTAGAATTTCCAAATATTTTTTCATTTTGAATCTCCGTTTGTTGAAAATTCAACATACTTTTTTCTTTGATTATACTATAATGAGATCACAAAGTCAAGAACATATACGGAGGTTTCTTATGATACGAAAAATCATCAAAATAGCGGAAGAAAAGTGCAATGGCTGCGGTGCTTGTGCGGTAGCCTGTCATGAAGGTGCCATCGGCATGGTAAACGGAAAGGCCAAGTTGCTGCGAGAAGATTATTGTGACGGCTTGGGGGATTGCCTGCCGGCTTGCCCGATGAATGCCATCACTTTTGAACAGCGGGAAGCACCTGCTTATAATGAAGCAGCTGTACTTGCAGCAAAGCGGGCAGCAGAACCGCTCCCTTGTGGCTGTCCTGGAACACATGCAAATCTGCTTCGAAAAACGCAGTCGGCATCAAGTACCAATGCTTCTCCATCTGTCAGTCGTCTTTTGCAGTGGCCAGTGCAAATCAAGCTGGTACCAGTTCAAGCTCCCTATTGGGAAAATGCGGATGTATTGGTTGCAGCAGACTGTACTGCTTATGCATATGGGAATTTTCATGCGGATTTCATGCAAAATAAAATAACAGTCATTGGTTGCCCCAAACTGGATGAAGGAAATTACGCAGAAAAACTGACGCAGATCTTTGCAACACAGTCTATTCGAAGTGTAACGGTCGTTCGGATGGAAGTGCCATGCTGCGGCGGCATAGAACATGCTGTTCGGCAGGCAGTACAAGCAAGTGGTTCCGCCATCCCGTTACAAGTTGTGACTATTTCTACAGATGGACGCATTTTAAAATCCTCTTTCTGAAAACAACGCAGAACAGGAGAAATTCTGTTCTGCGTTGCCCTTTTTCTATTGAAAAAAGAACCTGTGTATGATACAATAAAAGAACAAAGGAACAGAAAACCAAATCAAAAGAAAAAGAGGTGCAAAGATCAGATGAAACGATTTTTTGGGAAGCGTATGATAGCGGCAACAGTGGGAGCAGTTCTGCTGGTTGTATCCGTTCCACATCTTGGCGGTTCTGCGGCAAATGTACAGGAAACACCAGATTTACAGCTTCAAACCATTAAAATTGACAATGATGGTGCAGATTGGACTACACAAAGTTGGGGCGGTGCCACAATGACACCGAATACCAATTGGACAACACTGAACATTCAGGATTATTATGCCAATGGAACGTTGGACTTTGAAGTGCGCAACAATGGCACCGGTGATACGACGTTCCGAATGGGATTGATGTCCAAAAGACATGGAGAAACTGCACGGATTTGCTGGACAGATTTGGAGCAGTACGGTTTGTTCAAAGCCTCTTCAGAATGGACTACGTATTCGTTGTCCATCAAAGAGCTGGTGGATGCCTATCCGGATTCCGGTTTCCGCTTGGACTCTTTCTGGTATGTCTATGCAGGCGGTGTACCGAACAATACCACAATTTCTTTCCGAAATATGGTCATTCGCTCCACTGATGATGAGCGACAGTATCCCATGATTAAAGTCAATCAGGTCGGTTATCTGTGCAATGCCAAAAAAACCGCACGAATTAGTTATTTTGAAAAATTCGGTTCTTTGGATGGAAAATCCTATCAAATTGTGCGCGCAGATACAGATGAAGTCGTTGCAACCGGTGTCTTACCGCATGCAGAAAAAGATGCACTGCTTTCAGGAGAATGCGTTCATGTCATTCAATTTGATGAACTCACGACACCCGGTACATATTATATTCGCATTCCAAATGCAGGACTGGATGCATCTGCCCGTTCTCCTCAGGATGTAGCGGATGGGCTGGATACAGATACCATCCAATCGGTCTCTTTTTCCATTCGAAAAAACGTATACGACGGCTTGCTGGACGATCTGACCAAATATTTTTACTATCAGCGGCAAGGCATGGACTTGGAAACAGAGTATGCAGGCGTGTTTGCCAGAAAAAATCTGCATCCCAATGATATAGCTGTCAAAAAGTGGTCAGACCGAGACAACCCCAATGCAGAAACATATAATGTTTCTGGTGGCTGGTATGATGCCGGAGATTATGGAAAATATGTTACACCGGCAGCTGATACCGTAGAAGATTTGCTGCTTGCTTATGAACTGTTCCCGGATGTTTTTGCCAATCAAGACGTACACATTCCGGAAACGGATCCCAACAATGCGCGCTATGTGGATGCGCCAGGCATTTTGAGTGAAATCAAGTGGGAATTGGACATGCTTCTTGAAATGGAGCACAGCAGCAAGGATGGTTCCTTTTACGTGGCGGCCAACTATAAGGATGATGTGATTTACTTAGAAGACACGCTATATAGCAGTTCTACCTATCAGTCCGATGCTTCTGAGGTGGATTTGCGTTCCCATTTGGCAACAGCGGATGCAGCAGCTGTTTTTGCGCATGCCTATATCATCTATAAAGAGATTCCAGCTTATCAGGAGTTTGCAGAACAGTGTCTCGCTACCGCAATGCGGGCGTGGAATTGGGTAACAGATTCTTCCAATGCGATGCACATGTCAATTGGTGCAGCCAATCGAACCTATACATTTACCCAGGAGGAACTCAATCGGGATTTGTTTTGGGCAGCCGGTGCACTTTATAGAGCAGCGATCTGTTCGGGGTCGGATGCCAGCGCCTATGAATCCTATTTGATTGCGCACTGCAATGCATCTGAAAATCAAAATTGTTTCACCTCAATGTCTCTCAGCTATAGCCATGCAGGCAGATCTTTTCTAGGATTTTTCCATTATTTATATGGAAACCAGAGTGCCAACGCTCAAATAACAGAAGTATTTTCACAGTTTGCGGCTTGGAGAACCAAAATGCTGCGGAATGACAGCTGGGGAACCTCTTTCCCGGCTTGGGGTTACTGGTGGGGTTCCAATAAAAACACAGCCCAGAGTGCTATGACTTTGGTATTGGGCAGTATGCTCTTAGATGGAAAAACTGCCGTGCCGGAGAATATTCAAACAACAGCAGAGAACGCATTCCATTATTTGCTGGGCATCAATCCCATTTCTTTCTGTTATGTTTCTGGAAACGGAGAAAACTGCGTACAGAATATTTTCAGTGCCATTTACTCCAAAGATGCAAAACTGGACCCCTATCAAATCCCTGCCGGATATTTTACGGAGGGAAGCAACTACTATAACAATCGGCATCTTTCTAAGTTTGATGGAAAGTGCTACATAGATAGTGATGGAGAATTTACCACCAATGAAAATACCATTTATGGTAATGCAGCTATGATTTTGCTGACAGCTGCGGTTTTGTCACAAAACGAACCAGACCGTGTAGCAGGTGATGTAAATGCAGATGGTATCTTTGATCTTTCTGATGTTGTAATGCTGCAAAAATGGCTGCTTGGCGCAGGAGAACTGACGGATTGGAGTGCCGGTGATTTGTGTCAGGATGATCGCCTCAATGGGTTTGACTTATGTGCCATGAAGCGAATGCTGGTAGAATCCTAATATATGGAAAGAATGACAGTAAGTAGATTTGCATAGAACCTAGCTGACTATTTATAAAAAATGTAGAAAAAAATGGAAAAGGACATGTTTCAAACCGAGACATGTCCTTATTTTTTTAAAATGTTTGATTAGAAAGAATCCAAAACAGCGTTTTACGGCGTATTGACAAATTTATATAAAAATGATATAATAAAATAAATCATGAGTTTCACGAAAATTGTGCAAAATAACCATATTATTTTTTGATAAGTTCTGAAATCTGTTGAATTCGATATCCTACAGAATGATTTTTGCTTCTTATTTTAGAAGTTTGTGCGAAATAAGATATACATAGAAAATTTATTTGATCCATTCGTGTAACCGGCAAAATGATACAAAAGCAGGAGGAATGATTATGTATCGACAGAAGAGTGTATGGAAAAGAGTCATTTATGGGATGTTAGCCACTGTTATGCTGCTTACATCCTGTAATTGGGGAACCATTCTGGCGGCAGCAAGAGCACTGGGACAAAGTGCAACTTATCAAGTTAGCTTCGGTACGGTGACTGCTGGCGGAGAAACACTAACTCCGGAAAAAAACGGAGAGGGTGGAAAAGATGGCAGTTTCTATATGGTTCCGAAGAGTCAGCAGATTTTGCTGACCGCCAATTTACAGCCAGACTTTACGACAGGCTATATCAAAGGGCAAACATTAGAGCTGAATTTGCCGTATTTATACCTGAGTGAAAGCGGCATTCTCGTGCAAGTTAACTCCGTGGATGAGATTCCGGCAGAAAAGCGCCTAACAGGGGAATATCTCGGCTTGCAGGCAAAAGTAAATGATAAAAACAGCTTTGGAGAATCTACCGAGGTATACGATGCAAGCGGCGCCAAGCTACAGGAAAGTGATTTTGCACGAGGCAAAATAGAACTGCGAAATCCATATGAGAAACTTTCCGGGACATGCACACCACGATTTGAAGTAGAGTTTTACGCAGCCAATCCGGAGTTGATCGCGGTTCCGGAAAATGCTTCCGTAACCGTGACCATGAAATTTTCCTATCAGGGATACTATGGAGATTCCGGGCAGCAGCTTGGAAATGAATGGTCTACCGATGAATTGGATGAGAGCAGTGCAGCGCAGCGTCGTGTTACGTTTGTCAATTCCAATCTGATTTGGCAGACTTCTATTGAAAATGTACCGACGGTACAACTGAAAAAAGACGATGCTACCAAGACCAGTGCGGTCATGTGGCAGCAGTACAACTATATGGTATACGAAGTGACTGTAGAGAACGACTCTACGGAAAAGGAAAGTACCATTGATAACTATCTGCTTACCGTACAGGCGCAATATAATCCAAACCGTATGAAGAGCGTTTTGGACGAAGATATTTTACGTTGGACATCAGATGCACCAGATACACCCAATGAAAATGTTTCTCAGGAATTTTATCAGGAACATGAATTTATCGGAAAGCCGAATGAAGGCGGCGTTTTGGTCTACGATGTAACAGAGATTCCGGATTGGAAAACAGAATGGGATTTGGAGCATTTTACCAATGTTCCATCAGATTCTTTGCCATACAGTTATTCTGGTGTGGGAAATATCATTCTTCGAAAAGAAGCTACAGATCAATCCCACATGCTGTATTCCAAAGAAAAAGCAGAAGAGCTCAATCAGAACAGCACAGGAAAAACGTATTATGCGGCTCATAAATACATGGTCGCCATTCCTTATTCCAACAACTTTCATTCTGGTGTTGGATATGACAACAGAACCCAATTGACAACCACCATTACATTTGGCGGCGGCAGCAGCATTCACTGGTCGGAACAGGCAGAGAATACAACGAATTTTACACCGCCGACCAGAGACAATTTCCGGCACCATAAATATGTCAAAGATGCAGATGGAAATGAAGTAACCGAGAAAACAGTTGGCATTGGTGCGGTAGATGAATACTATCTGGATGGATTCCATAGCATCGGAAATGTGCCCGTTTTCAATGCCATTTCTACTGATTATGTACCAGACGATTTTGGCTTACAGGAAATTTTCATTCGCTTAGACAATGATGAAGTATATTATCCGGATATTCAGTTAAGTGACTGGTTCAAAGTAGAAGGCAATGATATCGATCAGTTTATCCGGTTTGGCTTTACAGCAGAAACAGGAGAAACCGTCTATAAGACAGCAAAAGAACTGGGTCTGCACTTGGAAGAAGTTCCGGATACAGAAAATACAGAGCCCGATTCCAAAACCTGGAAACTTTCGATTGGAACGGCACTTTCCGATCAAGCCGGTTTAACGTTTTGTCAGGAAGTACAGTTCCTGTTTCGAGAAGAATTGCCGCGCTATACCGATTTCAATGGTTTGATTACCATGCGTGGAGCATTTCCGCACCTATGGACTTACGAAAATAAGATTGATACCAATTATGAGCTGCACTATTATCAGCCGAAAAATGCATCTATTGAAGATGGAAGCTGGCTTTCTGAACCGTTAACCGTTTCGGAAAATACAGCAGTCATTCGAACCGAAAAGGCAAACCCTGTTTTAGAAGGCGTTGGGGTATATGATGACCCAATTGGCGGTCTTGTACAAAAGGGCAATCCGCAGGTTGTTTCCTTGAATGATGATACGGCAGCTGCACGGTTTGTCATTTCCAATGACAGTGTTTCTCAAATAATCCCTGCAACATTGGAGATTACGAATTTGTATCCGGATGACAACTACAGTGCAGGCGGATTGGTTGCTTCCAAAATTTTATTGAGTAAAAGCCTGATGGAAAAGTCAAAAATCCAATCTGTCGTGCTGCACGGAAAAAATGCAGCCGGAAAGGCGGTAGACGTTTCATTAGAGGATTTATCCAGCTATGGTACCGATGCAGATGGTAATTTGGAACTTCCAAAGGCTGTTTGGAGCAATTTGACGTATCTGAGCGGAATGACGATTCACTTTGACCGTATTGATGGCAATATCACCATGACAGACAATACGGATGATACCAATTGCTTTGTACAAATCAACGGGAAACCGACAACCGAGCAGGATCTTACACCGCATGGTGTGCTGGAAACCGCATACAGTTTTGACGATCATGATCTGTCTGCGGAAGATCAGAGTGTCGATGCAACAGTTACCTTACAGGTATCAAAGGTTTTACCGAATCTTCTTGCCAGTGTGCATGCAGTTCGCAAGGATGGAACCACAGCATCCTCCACACAGTATAGTGTAACAGATCGAAATGGTACGCATATTGTTTACCCGTCCCTGTCTGTTCCAAATAAGAGTGCCGTTGATCAGACTTGGTATCAGTTCACACTGACCAACAATTCTCGTTCTACCAGTTCCCATGCCTTGCTGCAAGTGGATATGGACAGCGTAGAAAACGAACCCATTGACTGCTTACAGGATATAGAAGGCTTTGACACCCGTAAAATTGTGTTGGAGGGAATCGGTTCTGGAAGAGCAGCTGAAATAGAAGAAATTCAGCTGTTTGACTGGGACAATACTACCTATACCGCAACAACAGCATCTGAAATTGTCCCAGATCAAACGGTTTCAGCAGATGATCTGACTGTGGATGCAAACGGAGTGGTAACGTTCTCTGTTCCAGATACCATTCAGCGGCTACGCAGTGTGCGAATTATCTTTTCTCGTATTTATGGCAACCAGGATCTGGAACACCTGAAAGAATTGAATTTAAAATTATATGGTTCTACTGATTGGACAGGTTCTCTCAAAGCGTCTGCAAAATTTGAGGTAATCGGCAGCATCAATGCAGAATCCAAAACAGCTTCTGAAGCAACCATGCAGGTTGCAAGCACCAATTTGCAGATCACACCGTCTGTTCATCGTCCTGAAACAGATGAGAGTAGTGCAAGTAGTTTAACAGTCCCAAACAAGGCGAACAATTTGTACTACAACTTCTTGTTGGAAAATAAAGATACCGATAGCTGTTACTCCAAGGCAGGAAGATCTACGATTTCCGTTGATCTTGAGAGCGTTGGTGTAAAAACAGAAAAAGACGGCCAAAAAATTGTAAAAGGATTTCTTTCCGATCGGGTGACCATTTCCAAAAATTATGCGGAGAGCGGAACCATTGAATCTATCGTCCTCACTGCATTTTTACCGGATGGCGTCGTTGGCCCGGCACAAAGCAAGCAGTTTTCATTGGCTGAATTGGAAGCCCATCCAAATGCAAACGGCGATTTGGAAATGGATGTATCTGATTGGGCAAAGAACGGATTATACTTATCACATATAGAGCTTGTTTATGCAAATTTGGAGCGTGATCTTTCTGCGGAGCAGGGGAATACACCGGAATTGCGCATCTATGGCACTAGTGATTGGTTTGATGACCTGACTGCGACCTGTACGGTTACACCGCAGCATGCCCTGATGGAAAATCAAAAGAAATCTGCTTCGGTGAAGTTTCATGTTGACCGTCCTGCGCTCAGTGTCAATACACATATTTTCTATAACGACCAGCAGGAATCGGTTCGCACCAAAAAGGAAAATACAGATGGAAATGAGACCATTTTTGGTGTACCTTATGACAGAGACTTCATGTTGCGTGGCGAATTTGCAAATGAGACCATTTCGATCCTAGACGATACACAAATCGTGATGCAGATTCCATATGAAAAGCAAGGTGAAGCAGGTACTGGCTTCCATACAACAGAACTGCGTATTTATCAAGATCTTATCAATCAGTTCGGTTCTTTTGACAACATCATTCTGACGGGAAAGGATGCAGATAATCAGGAAAAAAGCGTTACACTTTTGCCGCAGTTGGATGAAAGCGGTGCAGTAACAGGCTTCTATTTGGAAGGCGATACCGATAAAACCTATTCTTATACAGATGGTGCACTGACCTTCACCAGAGATACCGAAACTCGTCTGTTTGAGTTTGGTATAGAACACTTGACACAGGTAGAGTTAAATGGTAGACTGGTTCAATTGGTTAACCAATCTGCTGATGAGAAGCGATACATAGAATGTGACGGTTACGATGATTCTCTATTTGGCAAGACGGATACTTTAGAAGTAGAAACACATAATTATCTGGATGGCTTCCGGGAATCCAAGGGATATGAAACAGCGTCCTATGATCAGGAGAAGTATATCGTTACCGCCAAGGATACCACAGCAATCTATCTTTCTAAGATGTACTTTGACACCACAGTCATGGCATTTTATAAAGACAGCACAGCTGAAGCAGATCAGAAATATAGTGCGGCTTCCAGTTCTTTGGAGCATATTCGGAAGCAGTATGCACAGCCAACAGAAAACAAAGATTCGGATGGACATGTACATGGTGCAACCGGTTATCTATTCTCGGAACAGTCCCAGTGGGGCGATAATGCTGACAACTCTGAATTGGAAATCGGCTATAAGTCCATTGGTTCTTTTGCGGTAGATTTCCGGCAATATCTGAATACTGGATCCAATTTGCCGCATGCAAAACCTGCCTACGCAGGGCAGGAGCACCAGAGTTATGACTATGTGCGGAATGCATCATTGAATACAGCAGCAACAGTAGATCTTACATTGGATTTACCAGTAGAATCGTTTGATGCCTATTATCTGAAAATAGATCCCCGTGCCAAGGAGTATATTCGTTCTGTCACTGCAATCTATCAGGATGGCACAAAACGGACTCGTTCCGGCAAGGAAATTCTCTATGAAGCAAATGAAACCAATGCAGATGGAGCGTTTGCTCGTTTGAATCTTTTGGGCGGCGAGGAAGATGTCTTTTCATCCGATGATACCTATTATTATAAAAAACCGGAAAGTTATCAGGGACAGCAGCCGGCAAATCCAGTCAAGCAAGTGATCGTTACCATTGATATCAACCGGTATCAAACCGTAAATAACGATGGCAAAACAGCTGCTTCTCCGAACTACGGAATTTGGTATGACCAAACAGATTCTTCTACACAGGGTATGTTTGAAGTAACCGGACGTTTTTACCGCATGGAAGAAGCGGTTGCCACAGCACATGCTGATGTGACAGTCGGAAATACCACCAATAACAGAAGTAAAGAGCGTGTAGAATCTGGCGAAACAACAAAGGAATCCAATTGGTCTTTTGGAAACAGCTATTACGGTTGGAGTCCACAACACAGCTATAGCCATGGCTATTATTGGACGTACAGCATTAATAGCTATACAGCACAGCATTTACAGTCCAGCACAAAGGTTCACATTGTCAATGATCAGGATAATGTTTTGAAGGGTGTTGGAGAAACACCGTCTACTTCAACCAATCGTAAGGCAGAATTCGGCAATGACAACAGCTACGCCATTTCATTTTATCGGCAGGGAAGAACGATCACGGTTCCGGCATCGTATGTGTACTGGTCCAATTCTCGTACAGCACCGAATAACAATGAATATCATTGGAGCATGGCAAGCCCCTATGTTCGTACGGATCAATATGACTGGGTCAAGAAACTTTCCTTTACCGATCGGGTTGTTTTGTCGGATACGCTTCCGGAAACCAAGCCGGACGATACCTATGATTATAAGGGCTTCCTGACAACAGGCATTCAGATCAAAAAGGAAATTTATCAATACTTCCAGGATCAGGATCAAATCACCTTTACTCTGAACGCCAAAAATACAGACGGAGAAATACTCGGTACTGCACAGGTCGTTTCTGTACCGGTAGCAGAGCTAAAGGAACTATATGGGGAAACGGAAGATTGGAACATTTCCTTTACCTATACGCCAAAGCCAAAGGATACAACAGAATCCGATGATACAGATGCAGCAGAAAATGCTGCCGATCCAACACCAGATGCCCCACAGGTAGAACCTACCTATACCATCCAAAAAGAGAATGGAAGTTATGTTATTGCACTGGGTGTGGATACATTTGTCACAGATTACAGCATGACTCTGTATAATATTCCGGGAACAGGAGATTATTCTGCGGAATTGACGGACAAAGAACAAGCAGACGCACATAACTCCAATACATGGGATATTCTGGTACACGGAAAACCATACGCCATTGACCAAAAAGATGACGATAAGTATGGCACCAACATCGCCAAAACTAGTGTATCGACAGATTATGCACCGGATCAGGAGATCTATTCTAATACAGACAACGCAATCTTAATGGGTTACCTGATCAATTTCAAGGCAGGCTATGAACTGCTGACCAGATCGGGACGCACATCAGAAAATCTGTATTATGACTACAAGACAGACAACAATACTCCGAATCCAGGTCTGTATCAGGTCAAACTGTACAACCAGAATCGAAACAATGCAGAAGGACAAGAGGCGGCTGCTCGAATTGAAACGGCTTCCACTGTCAATACCATGGATAGTAGATATCGCTTGCAGCATATCTACTTGCCAGCGTTCC
>FR899083.1:163412-180927 GCA_000437255.1 Ruminococcus sp. CAG:403 | reverse complement strand
CTACAACTAGCACCACAACAACGATTACAACGACGACAACCACTAAACCAACCACAACTAGCACAACCACAACCACAACGCACCGTACCACTCGACCGACTACTACAACTAAGGTAACGACTACAACGCTGCCTACTACAACAGTTCCAATCACGACCACAACTGCTGCAACCACGAGGATTTCTGCTGTATTGAAGGAGCCAGGATTCTACTTCTCAGAAGATAATCGTGCATTCCGTGTAGAGGATCTTATTGAGTCTGTTGTATCCATTGATGAAAACGGAAAGCAGACAACAATTGACTTGTCTCAGATTACCTTCAAGGGAGCAACACCGAAGAGCACCTATGTACAAACAGAAAAGTATTTTGCGGGTACGATTAAAGCCTATTATGGCGATATTGTGGCGGCTGAACCGATTGTTTATATCGGCGTAAAGGGGGATGCAGATTTAAGTGGAAGAGTGGATCGAGATGATGCAACGTTAGCGTTGACCTATTACTCGGAACATTCTGTTGAAAATCCATACTATCTAACAACCTCTAGTGCAAATCGACCATCTGATGAGGGATTAGAGAAATTAGCATATTTCTTAGCGGACATTAATACGGAATCCAAATTAGGAGAAGATACTTCTGAAGCAATTATTGAATTAAATGATGCAACAAATATTTTAACTTATTATGCAGAAGATGCAGTACTAAATAACCCGAAATGGGCTAAGATTTGTAAAAAGCTGATCAATCATCCAATATGGGGCGCACAAATCAATCAGTAATCGTCTTTGTTGAATGAAGGCAAAACAAAAGAAACCGGCACAGAAAACTGTGCCGGTTTTTCTTGTAAAAGTAATTTTACTCATTTCCATTGACAGGAAGACAAGTCTACTTTTCCATTTTTTTGAAAGATCACGCCTTCTCTTTCCAGAAGCATACGTTGCTCCGTCCAACCTGGAACTGTTCTGCCAGCAAAATTTACAATCCTGTGGCAAGGATAGGTTCCATAATGATTGGCATAACGTAGAATTCGTCCAATGAGCCTTGCGTTTTTGTCGCGGCCAATTAATTTTGCAATTTGACCATATGTAGCAACTTTTCCCTCCGGAATTTCTTCTACTACAGATAACACTTCATAGATGAGATCTTCTTTTAATTTTGTCATAACAAGCCCTCCTATGGCTTCTATTATACCATAGGAGGGCTTATTTGTCATGGTGTGTTTATGAAATCAAACCGCTTTCTTTTAATAACAATTCAAGGTCGGTTCCTCTGACGAGTTTTGTAACAAGTTTCAAAATCTGCTTTTCCTTAAAGGATAGATCTGCTTCTGCAATTGGTTTCTGATCAATTGCGTAGTAGCAAGCACGTAAAATCTCTCGTATATCATACTGGCTTCCCCAGACTTCCGGAACACCACGGTCAATGTCCAGCAGGGTGTAAACGGCTTCCATACCTGTTCGAATCGAATATTCTGTTGTGAAAATGGTATCCCGAGGTGTTTCCGCAAATTGTCCCAAAAATGCGACGTTAATGGATCCATCTGGTACAACGTACGGACGATCTGTACGCTTTCTTGGTTGGAAAAATGCATTGATATAGGGCATGAAACAAGTCGTTGTATTGCAGGCTTCTTTTGCCAGTGCGTCGATTTCATGTTCTGGTATTCCGATATGATACAGCCATTCCTTGCAAACTTCCTCACCAGTACAATCCCGCATGGCTTTCTTGACATAGTTTCCTTCTTGATCGGTATGCAGTGCATAGAGCCAGATTAGAACCATATTTTTATCTTGCGACCGGAACTGTGGCTGACGGTTAATGGTCCAGGAAAGGTACCAATTTTTCATGCTGTCCTTTACAGTTACAATGCCGCCAGTTGTTACTTTTCCAGAGCGTGGATCACGCTTGCAAATTTTCATGATGTGCTGGATGATTTTTTCATTGGAAGTTGCAACTGTTGCACTCATCCAGTTGGTTGCATCAATATCATTACAGAATGCTTCCGGGTTGCCAAATTCTCCGTGTGTTGCCTGTGTAGCAATGGCTTTCCACATATCCCATGATTCTCCGAAACCATTTTTTAGATTGGAAAGATCCGGCGCATGTGTCTGATCTCCATAACAAGAAGTATCGGTGCAGCATCCATTTGTAATAAATACAAGATCTGTTTCAATGAGATCAATGGTCTGCTCTTGTCCCTCTTTGACATATACGATTTGTTTGGCAATTTTTTTATGATGGACTGTTTCAATGATTACATTTTTTACATCCATACCGTATTCAATTTGAACACCATTGGATTCCAGGTATTTCACCAGTGGCAGAATCATGCTTTCATACTGGTTATATTTTGTAAAACGCAGTGCGCTAAAATCTGGTAGACCATCTATGTGATGAACATAGCGGCAGAGGTACCGCTTCATTTCCAACGCACTGGACCAACGCTGAAATGCAAACATTGTTTGCCAGTAGAGCCAGAAGTTGGTTTCCCAGAATGAATCCGGAAGTACATCTGAAATTTTCTTGCCTTCCAGATCTTTTTCTGGTGTGAGGAATAGCTTGGAGAGAGCCTGAGCCGATTTTTTATCCAGTTTGAACAGCTTATCCGTATGTGCATCTTCGCCGCGATTCACGGTCGCGCGGCAGAGAGAATAGTTTGGATCATGCTTGTTCAGCCAGTAGTACTCATCCAGCACAGAAACACCAGGTGTTTCCAAGGATGGTACGTCCCGGAACATATCCCACATTACTTCGAAATGGTTATCCATTTCCCGGCCGCCACGCATAAAGAATCCTTTTGTAATATCTTTTCGTCCGTCGCAGCTTCCGCCGGCAAGATCAAGCTTTTCCAGAAGGTGAATGTGTTCGCCTTTCATCTTACCATCCCGAACGAGGTAAAATGCTGCAGAAAGTCCAGCAAGACCTGTTCCGATGATGTAAGCAGATTTTTTGTCAACATCCTTTGGCTTTTCAGGATGTGCAAACGATTCATAAGTTCCTGCAGAGTAATACATAACGCAAACCTCCTAAAAATTTCAGTTTATTTTGAGTTGTGGAGCAGCTTGAATATCTAAAATGCAAGTATTTGCATTTTGCCATCTTTTCAAGTGATCTGCTTCTATTATACCCCAATTTATACATTTTACAATAAGCAGAAAAAACTCCGTGATGGAATTTTGATCACGGAGCGAAACTTGTATATTTTTTCATCAGATACAGAAAAATGATAAAATATCTATTTTGCTGTTAAAATGCAAAACGGGAAAGTCCGGAAGCGATGGAACCTTTGATCAGAGTGGCTAGGCGATTGACAATTCGTTCGGGATCTTCTTTCATATCATCTTTAATCCAGTCGAGCATCAGTCCAATAAAGATATAGGAGTACACTTGCGCCACGAATTTTCGATCTTCTTCCCGTACCTTCTGTTCGGCAGCTTCTTCTTGAATGACTTCCAATAGCAGATGCTCGACCAATGGCTTTAAATAGCATTCCACTTGTTCTCGATGTACGCAGCGGTAGACATTCATAATGAATGGCTTATTTGCTTGTACAGCTTCAAAAATTTGCAGGAATCCCTGCTGCCAGGTGTCAAATGTTTTCTTTTCTTCCAAGGCTTTGCGTGCATCTTCCAAACAGGCCCACTCTACAAGATCGTAAATATCTTTAAAATGATAGTAGAATGTCATTCGATTGATGCCGCAGTCCTCTGTAATATCTTTTACCGTAATTTTCGTCAATGATTTTTGCAGCAAAAGGTTTTTCAATGACTGCTCCAGTGCTCGTTTTGTCACTTGCGACATGATGACAGATCCTCCTTATGGATTAGGCTTCTTTTTTTCATTATACTACATTTTTGTATACAGAGTCAATAAAAAATCACAATTCATACATATTCTCATCTGTCCTTTATGAAATGGCATTCGATAGGAGGAACGATGTCTTTTCCAGTCTATCTATGTTTTTTCTAGTCTGTACCTTGACATGTAGCATGTTAGCATGTTATAATAATAATACGTATTTTGCGTAAATTCGATTAAAATCAAAGGAGAATTAGGACAATGTGGATGAAACGATTGATTGCAGCAACCGCTGCGATTGCCATGCTGAGTGCGTTCGGTGGGTGCGGCAGCAAGGATAAGGATACGCTGAGTGATAATCAGTTTGTAGTTGGATTTGATGCAGCATTTCCGCCTTATGGATATCAGGATGATAATGGCGAATATGTCGGCTTTGACTTGGATTTGGCAAAGGAAGTCTGTGACCGCAACGACTGGGAACTGGTAAAAATGCCGATTGACTGGGATTCTAAGGATATGGAGCTGAATTCCGGAACCATCAGCTGCATCTGGAATGGATTCACCATGAACGGCAGAGAAAATGACTATACTTGGTCGGATCCTTATGTAGACAACAGCCAGGTGTTTGTCGTGAAGTCTGACAGCGGCATTGCTACATTTGATGATTTGGCTGGAAAAACGGTTGCAGTACAGACGGATTCTTCTGCGGAAGCTGCTTTAAATGATGCAGACAATGCAGATTTAAAGGATTCTTTTAAAGAGGTACTGGTTGTAGGAGAATATAACACTGCCTTCCTGAACTTGGAATCCAATGCAGTTGATGCCATTGCAATGGATGTAGGGGTTGCAAAGTATCAGCTCGAATCCAGAAATGGCGATTTCAAGATTTTGGATGAACCGCTGGCAGCAGAACAGTATGCAGTTGGTTTTAAGAAGGGAAATACCGCTCTTCGGGATCAGGTACAAAAGACTTTGGATGAAATGAAGTCAGACGGCACCTTCCAGACCATTGCAGAAAAGTGGGATTTGCAAGACAGTGTGATCCTGGACAAGTAAGTGAGGCGCACGATTCACTATGTCATTTTTTGAAATTGTTGCCCAATTAGGGGATAGCACCCTACGTACATTGGTCATTTTTTTACTGACCCTGCTCTTTTCCATTCCGCTTGGCATGATCGTCTGTGTTTTACGCATGTACGGATGGAAACCTTTGCAGTGGTTGGCTCGCATTTATATTTCTGTTTTGCGGGGAACACCATTGATGCTGCAATTGTTGGTCGTTTATTTTGGACCCTATTTTGTTTTCCAAATTCCGTTGAGTACTTCGTATCGATTCTATGCCGTAATCATCGCCTTCTCGCTCAACTATGCCGCTTATTTTGCCGAAATCTTCCGAAGTGGAATTCAGTCCATTCCGGTTGGACAGTATGAGGCTTCCCATATACTTGGTTATAATCGCATGCAGATGTTTCTTCGGATCATTTTGCCGCAGGTTGTAAAGCGGATTCTGCCGGCAGTTACCAACGAGACCATTACATTGGTAAAGGACACCTCCTTGGCGTTTGTAATTGCCTATACGGAATTGTTTACCGAAGTCAAGCAGATCGCAGCCGCCCAAACTTCAATGCTGCCGTATTTAGCTGCTGCCATTTTCTACTATGTCTTTAATCTATTGGTTGCCGGCATAATGGCGCTGATCGAGAAAAAGATGAATTACTATAAAATATAAGGGGGCGGCATTGTGGCAGAATATTTAACCATTTCCCATCTGCAAAAGCAATTTGGTGATGTACAGGTATTGAAGGATATTTCGTTGACGGTCAACGAAGGGGAAGTCGTTTCCATCATTGGGCCTTCCGGCTCTGGAAAGTCCACCTTACTGCGATGTGCAACTTTTCTGGAAACATTGAGCAGTGGAAAAATCTCCTATATGGGAGAGGTTGCTGTTACAGCAGAAGCGCATGGAAAACCGGTTTATGCACCTAAAAAGCAGTTTCGGAAAATTCAAACATATTTTGGATTGGTTTTTCAAAACTTCAATTTATTTCCGCACTATTCCGTTTTAAAAAATATTGTAGAACCGCAAAGGATCCTATTAAAGCGGTCAAAACAAGAAGCAACAGAAAATGCCATGCGGCTTTTGAAAAAAGTAGGATTGGAAGGAAAAGCAGCTGCTTATCCATGTGAATTATCCGGTGGACAGCAGCAGCGTGTGGCAATTGTACGGGCACTTGCAATGTCTCCGTCTATCCTGTTCTTTGATGAACCTACTTCTGCATTGGATCCGGAGTTAACGGGAGAAATTTTGTCGGTCATTCGGCTTCTAGCAGAAGATCATATGACAATGGTCATCGTCACACATGAAATGCAGTTTGCACAGGCTGTTTCAGATCGTGTGATTTTTATGGCAGACGGTGTCATTGTGGAAGAAGGCACACCGGACGAGTTGTTCCTGCATCCACAAAAAGAGCGGACCAAGCAATTTTTGAGTCACTACGCAGATTAGCGTATGGCTTTTATCAAAAGAAAATAAAACAACAAGCGGTTACTTTTTGTAGCCGCTTGTTTCTTTTGTTGCTATGGTATAATAAGAACCATTTTGACTGATAATACGTTGCAACTGCCTGCTTATGCGCAAAAAGTCCAATTCCTTCCGACAAGTGAATTGCATGCTATGGAAAATTTCTTGAAAAAAGAACAATTGTTCGTATTTTGTATTGTAATTTTTTTTCTTTTGTGGTATAATACAAGAAAACCATGCAGGATGGAAGGAGGTCGTCTCATGGAAACCTTTCAATTACATGCGCCATTCCAGCCAACCGGAGATCAGCCGGAAGCCATTCGGGAATTGGTCGATGGATTTCGTTCTGGCAATACAATTGAGACATTGCTGGGTGTCACCGGTTCTGGAAAAACTTTTACCATGGCAAATGTTATTGCAGCATTAAACAAACCAACGCTTGTGCTTGCACATAATAAGATTCTGGCAGCACAGCTTTGTTCGGAATTAAAAGAATTTTTCCCAGAAAACGCAGTAGAATACTTTGTCTCTTATTACGATTATTATCAGCCGGAAGCCTATATTCCCAGTACGGATAGTTACATCGAAAAGGATTCCTCTATTAATGATGAAATTGATAAATTGCGGCACTCCGCAACGACTGCATTGGCAGAGCGAAAAGATGTAATCATTGTCGCCAGTGTGTCTTGTATCTATTCTTTGGGTAGCCCGGAGGAGTATCGCTCTATGGTAGTTTCCATCCGAAAAGGAATGGAAAAGCCAAGAGAACAGCTGCTGCAAGAACTCATTGCCATCCAATATGAGCGCAATGATATTAGCTTTGAGCGAAATAAAGTGCGTGTGCGGGGAGATGTGGTTGAAATTTTCCCATCCAATGCAACAGATACTGCTGTTCGAGTGGAGTATTTTGGAGATGAGATTGATCGGATTTGCGAAATCAATGTTGTAACAGGAGAAATTCTGGCAACGTTACAGCATGTGGCAATTTTCCCAGCATCCCATTATGTTGTCAGCAGTGAACGGGTTACTTCTGCACTGGAAGAAATTGAACGGGAGTTGCAGCAACAAATCGCTTATTTTGAAGCCAATCATAAGTTAATTGAGGCGCAGCGAATCGAACAGCGTACCCATTATGATATGGAGATGCTGCGAGAAATTGGATTTTGCAGCGGAATTGAAAATTATTCGCGTATTTTGTCAGGCAGACCGCCGGGCAGCCGTCCGATGACGCTTTTGGATCATTTCCCGGAGGATTTCTTGTTAATCGTAGATGAAAGTCACGTAACCCTCCCGCAGGTACGTGCTATGTATGCAGGGGATCGGGCAAGAAAAACTACATTGGTGGAGTATGGGTTCCGTCTTCCCAGTGCTTTTGATAATCGTCCATTGAATTTTGAAGAGTTCTATGACCATATTCATCAAGCATTGTTTGTCAGTGCAACACCGGGAGAGTTTGAACGACAGCAGTCTGCATGTATTGCTGAGCAAGTAATTCGTCCTACCGGTTTGCTGGATCCGGAAATCATTGTAAAGCCGGTAGAGGGGCAAATTGAGGATCTGTTTTCAGAGATTCATAAGCGAACGGAGAAAAAGGAACGAGTTTTGATTACCACATTAACCAAAAAGATGGCAGAAGATCTGACTGCGTATCTGGAGAATATGGAAATTCGTGTACGTTACCTGCATCATGATGTCGATACCATTGAACGTATGGAGATTATCCGAGATCTTCGAAAAGGGGAATTTGATGTGTTGGTTGGCATTAATCTGCTGCGGGAGGGGTTGGATATCCCAGAAGTTTCTCTGGTTGCAATCTTGGATGCGGATAAGGAAGGATTCCTGCGCAGTGAGACATCAATGATTCAGACCATTGGACGTGCTGCAAGAAATGCAAATGGACAGGTTATCATGTATGCAGATTCTGTTACAAGCTCTATGGAACGAGCCATTACAGAAACAGAACGGCGACGCAGCATTCAAATGGCATATAATGAAGCGCATGGTATCATTCCGCAGACCATTCATAAGGAAATTCGTGAAGTACTGGAAATCACCTCTAAGGAAGAAGTCGAACAAAAAACAACTAAGAAGCTGAGCAAAAAAGAAAAGACGGCTATGATCGAACAGTTGACAAAGGAAATGAAGGAAGCTGCAAAAATGCTGGAATTTGAGCATGCAGCATTCCTACGAGATAAAATTCGTGCATTAGAAGGGAAAAAGAAATCATGATTGACAAAATTGTTATTCGTGGTGCAAGAGCAAACAATCTGAAAAATGTCGATTTGGAAATTCCACGAGATCGTTTGATTGTGATGACGGGATTGTCTGGATCTGGAAAATCTTCACTTGCTTTTGATACCATTTTCGCAGATGGACAAAGACGATATATGGAAAGTCTTTCTTCTTATGCCCGGCAGTTTCTCGGACAAATGGAAAAGCCGGATGTAGATAGCATTGAAGGACTGTCGCCAGCCATTTCCATTGATCAGAAAACGACCTCCAAAAATCCTCGTTCTACGGTTGGAACAGTTACAGAAATCTACGATTATTTAAGATTGCTGTACGCACGGATTGGAATTCCGCACTGTCCTGTTTGCGGACGGGAAATTAAGCAGCAGAGTATCGATGAAATCGTTGCTCAAATCTTAAATTTGCCGGAGGGAACAAAAATCCAGTTATTGGCTCCGATTGTACGGGGACGAAAAGGACAGCATAGCAAAGAACTGGAAAAAATGCGCCGCTCCGGGTATGTCCGTGTCCGGATTGATGGTATCATTTATGATCTTTCCGAGCAAATCGCATTGGATAAAAATAAAAAGCACACCATTGAAGTTGTTGTAGATCGATTGGTGGTAAAAGATTCGATTCGTTCTCGTCTAACAGATAGCTTGGAAACAGTTCTTAGTCTGTCCGGTGGGCTTATTCAGGTTCATGTCATGGATGGAGAGGACATGCTCTTTTCTCAAAATTATGCCTGCCCGGAGCATAATATTTCCATTGAAGAGTTAACACCTCGCATGTTTTCCTTTAACAACCCCTACGGAGCTTGTGCGCATTGTACCGGACTTGGCACTTTCCAACGCATCGATCCGGAACTCATTGTTCCCAATAAAGAATTGAGCATTGCACAAGGTGCCATCAATGCATCCGGATGGAATACTTTGGACGATAAATCCATTGCAATGATGTACTATCGTGCCATTGCTGCAAAATACCAGATCTCTTTGGACACACCCGTAAAAGATCTTCCAAAAGAGGTCTTGGATGTTTTCCTATATGGAACAGACGAAGAATTGTTCCTGTATCGTCCAGGACTTGGTGCACGCCGTGGAACGTTTGAAGGTGTCATCCATAACCTGGAACGCCGCTGGAAAGAAACGGGAAACGACTTTGGCAGAGAGGAAATTGCCGCTTGTATGCAGGAGATTCCCTGTCCGGTCTGCAAGGGAAAACGTTTGAAAAAGGAAGTCCTAGCGGTTACTGTTGGTGGGCTAAATATTATGGAGCTGACAGAGCGTTCTATTACTGCTTGCTATGATTTCTTTGAGCATTTGACCTTAACTGAACAGGAACGGCTGATCGGTGCACGGATTATTAAGGAAATCAAAGAGCGGCTGATGTTTTTAAAGAATGTCGGTTTGGAATATTTGACATTGTCCAGAAGTGCTGGTACGCTTTCCGGTGGAGAAAGTCAGCGTATTCGATTGGCAACGCAAATCGGTTCTTTTTTGATGGGTGTGCTCTATATTCTGGATGAACCAAGTATCGGACTGCATCAACGGGATAACGATAAATTGATTGCAACGCTCAAACAGTTGCGAGATCTTGGAAATACCGTAATTGTAGTAGAACATGACCATGATACAATGCTCGCTGCTGATTATATTGTAGATATTGGGCCGGGAGCAGGCGTACATGGCGGCGAAATCATCTACTCTGGAGATGTTGCAGGTCTTTTAAACTGTGAGCGTTCGCTAACGGGACAATATTTAAGTGGAAAGCGAAAAATTGCGCTGCCGGAAAAACGGCGCTCAGGAAATGGGAACTTCTTGACGGTAGTAGGCGCATCCGAAAACAACTTGAAAAAGGTAACTGCCTCTATTCCATTGGGAACCTTTACCTGTGTAACAGGCGTGTCTGGTTCTGGAAAGTCCTCACTGGTCAATGAAATTATTTGCAAGAATTTATCAGCAAAGCTTAACCGTACACGGGTACGTCCGGGTGCATTTCAGAAAATGACTGGCTTAGAATATCTGGATAAAGTGATCAATATCGACCAGTCTCCGATTGGACGTACGCCGCGTTCCAATCCTGCTACCTATACAGGTGTTTTTACCGATATTCGAGATCTGTTTTCCAAAACCAATGATGCAAAAGCAAAAGGCTACAATGCCGGACGATTTTCCTTTAATGTAAAAGGAGGACGTTGCGAAGCTTGTCAAGGTGATGGAATTAAGAAAATTGAAATGCACTTTTTGCCGGATGTTTATGTTCCATGTGAAGTTTGTAAAGGAAAGCGCTATAACCGGGAGACATTAGAGGTCAAATACAAAGGAAAATCCATTTATGATATCTTGGAGATGACCATTGACGAAGGCGTACTGTTCTTTGAAAATATTCCCAAAATTGCAAGAAAACTGAAGACTTTGCAGGAGGTGGGACTCGGTTATCTGCAAATTGGACAGCCTGCTACTACACTATCCGGTGGCGAAGCGCAGCGTGTAAAACTTGCAACAGAGCTTGCAAAACGAGCAACTGGAAAAACCATCTACATTTTGGATGAACCAACAACCGGACTGCATACGGCGGATGTCCATCGTTTAATTGATGTCCTGCAAAAATTAGTAGATGCAGAAAATACTGTTTTGGTAATTGAACACAATTTAGATGTGATTAAAGTGGCGGATTATATCATTGATCTTGGCCCAGAAGGCGGAGATCGAGGCGGAACCATTCTGATCAGCGGTACACCAGAAGAAGTGGCAGCTTGCCCTGCATCCTATACAGGACAGTATCTGAAACCTTATTTAGAGGAATCATAAAAGGAAAATAAAAAATCGCAGCATCCAATGTATATTGGATCTGCGGTTTTCTCTTTAGGCATGTTCGCTTGAATCTGAAATGGTACACTGACTTGCTTGCTGAAAGGCAAGGTGTAGATCAGGATGTGCGGTTTTCAACCGGAATGGTTTCATGTTGGCATCTGTGAAGCAGTGCATTGTTTCTCCGGTTGCGCACAATGTACCGGTATCCGCATGATAAATTTCGTAGGATAAAATCAATTTGAATCCATTGTACTGCTTCACAATTGTTTTGACGGAGAACGATTCTCCAAAGTGCAGTGCCACTTTATATTGACAGCTTGCGGATAAAACGGGCATCATAATGCCACGCTGTTCTAGTTTTGCGTAAGGCAGGCCGCACTGATTCATAAAATCAACACGAGCTTCCTCCATCCAGCGGATATAATTGGAGTGATGTACCACTCCCATGCGGTCTGTTTCGTAATACTGAATGGGGCGGGTATAGCATGTAATTGACATGATTGGATCACCTTTCTTTTGGGAAATATCGTGAATGGTTATTTTGTGAATAGTTTAACATACTTTTTTATTTTTGTCAATGAGGAATCCGTATGAAAAATTCTATTTCTCTTCCCGAATCGGTTCAACAGATTTTAGATCGATTCCAGCAACATGGATATGAAGCGTATGTAGTGGGTGGCTGTATTCGGGATGTTCTGTTGCATCAAACACCATCTGATTGGGATTTTTGTACCAGTGCCAATCCAGATGAAATCTTGCAATGTTTTTCGGACTGCAAGACCATGGCGATTGGGAAAGCATACGGCACCATCTGTGTAAATTGGAAATCCATTTGGTACGAGATCACAACCTTTCGCACAGAAAGCGAATATGTAGATTACCGCCGTCCGAGTCAAATCGCGTTTACAACAAGCCTGTATGAGGACTTAAAACGACGTGATTTTACCATCAATGCGATGGCTTATCATCCTCAAATCGGCATTCTGGATCCATTTGACGGAAAACTGGACTTAGAAAAAAGAATCATTCGCTGTGTTGGCAATCCGGAAGATCGTTTCCAGGAAGATGCGCTTCGAATTTTACGGGCATTGCGATTTGCGTCTGTTTATGCCTGTTCTTTATCGCAGAAAACCAGCGATGCTGTTTTTCACCATGTTGATTTGTTAGATTCCGTTGCAAAAGAGCGTATGTGTGTGGAATGGACAAAGCTATTATGCGGTTCCTCTTGTGCGGTTATTTTACAGCGGTATGCAGCAGTTGTGGCGCATCAATTTCCGACGTTACAAGAAACCATTCAAAATGTGCCGGAGTGGCAAGCAATTTGTGAAAGGGTGGCACATGTTTCACCGATTCCTTCCATCCGCTGGGCAGCGTTTTGCAGTGTACTGGGAGAAAACGCCATTGGTTTGTTGCAGCAGCTTCGATTTTCCAAACAAGACCAGAAAAGCATTCTCCAGTTGATTCGATTGTGTCAACAGCCAGTTCTTGCAGAACAGTCAGATCTTTTGCGCAAGATGCATCAATATGGAAAAGAGGCAGTTGGTGATTGGTTACAGATGCAATTGACAAGTTTCTCCAATCAGGAAACCGTTTTGCAGGCGATCGCACAATATAAAAAAATCATTGCCGATCAAATCTGCTATACCATAAAGGATATGCAAATTTGCGGCAATGATCTTCTTACGATTGGCATTCCGAATGGACCAGCCATTGGAACGTGTCTGAGTCAACTGCTAGAAGCAGTTATTTGTGGACGAGTGCATAATCAACGATCAGAGTTGCTGCAATACGCCGAAGCACATTATGCTTCTTCTGATACACCTAACTTGATGAAATACTGATTCAGCAGAGTGTGATAATCTTTTCGAAAGTCCTCATCGGATTTTTTAATATCGTGCAAATAGGTATGAATATCAATTTGTTCATCAATTTCGATCAGACAGGCAGCAATATTAGAGCAGTGATCGGAAATGCGTTCCATATTGGTTAAAACATCTTGATAGATGTATCCCATTTCAACGGTACAATTATCATGCTGAAGCCGTTTGATGTGTCGATTTTTTACTTCATCGCTCAAGGTATCCACCACTTCTTCCAGTGGTTCTACTTGTTTTGCAAGCGATAGATCATCCTTTTCAAAAGCAGAAAATGCAAGGGTTGCAATCTCAGTTACGGCATCGCACAGCACAGAAAGTTCACCAGCTGCACCTTCTGAAAAAGCTAGGTTTTTATCATGAATTTCCTGTGCAGATTCCATCAGATTAACAGCATGATCTCCGATTCGTTCAAAGTTTCCGATGCAGTGCAGCATTTTCGAAACCGTTCGGTTGTCTTCTGAACTAATGCTGTGCTTGGAGATGCGCACCAAGTAGGCATTTAAACGATCCTCATAGTAGTCGATCTTTTGCTCATATTCTTGGATCAGTTCGGCTTTCTTTTCATCGTAGTGGAATTGTAATTCAATGGCAGTTAAAAGTGCCGTCTTTGAAAATTCTGCCATTTCGATGGTTGTGCTGCGGCATACTTCGATAGCAACTGCTGGTGTATTCAAAAGCCGTTCGTCCAGCATTTCTTTCTTTTCTTTTTCTTCCTTGCTCTCTCGAATGAAGAAATATGCCAACTTTTCCAGTACCTTTGTAAATGGAAGGAGCATGGCTGTTGCAACAATATTAAAGATGCTGTGTACCATAGCAATACCAACCGGGTCAATGGTCTGTTCGGTGATGGTAAGATGGAAAACCCAATTGATCAGGAAGAAGATTGGAAGTAGTACCAGTGTACCAATACAGTTAAAGATAACGTGAATTGCTGCTACACGTTTTGCACTCTTATTGACACCGATACTGGAGATCAATGCTGTTACACAAGTTCCGATATTTTGTCCCATAATAATCGGAATTGCCATGCCATAGGAAACTTGTCCGGTCATGGAAAGCGCTTGTAAAATGCCAACAGAAGCTGCCGAACTTTGAATAATACCGGTAATGCCAGCACCAACTAGAACGCCTAAAATCGGATTTTGAAATGCTGTTAAAACTTCTGAGAACTGTTCCGATTCTGCTAGTGGACTAACTGCACCGCTCATAAAAGTCATACCAGTCATTAACACAGAAAATCCAACCAAGATACGTCCAATGTCTTTTGTTTTGTTGTGCTTCGCTGCCATAATCATAATGATTCCAATCAGTGCAGCAATTGGAGAAAAAGACTCCGGTTTTAATAGCTTAATAAAAACGTTGTCGCCTTCAATTCCAGAAAGGCTCAGAATCCAAGCAGTTAGAGTCGTTCCAACATTAGAACCCATTAAAACGCCAATGGTTTGACTGAGTTGCATAATTCCGGAATTGACCAAACCAACCAGCATAACCGTCAATGCAGAGGAAGACTGAATGGCGATTGTGATTCCCATACCGAGCAGAAAACCCTTTGCTTTGTTGGATGTCATTTTTTTCAAAACGATTTCCAATTTACTTCCGGCAAGTTTTTCCAATCCGGATGACATGACATTCATGCCGTACAAGAAAAACGCCACACCGCCAAGCAGTGTGATAACAGAAAAAATGGTCATACAAATTGCTCCTTTTATCATTTTACAATCTTTTGGCACTTTTCTTATTATATCTGCTCGATGTAAAATGGGAGAGTAGTCTGTGTAAAATCTGTGTAAAATCTCAAATTTCGACAAATAACAAGAACTTAACAATGCAACTTTTGTAAAAAGAAAGGGATTGCCCATTTTTTAAGACAATCCCTTTCTCTTAAATGAAAATCACTATGCAATGGAATCAACTGTAGGTTCAGAGTCCTGCTCTTGCACTGGAAAATGAATGGTGATACAAGTCCCTTTTCCAAGTTCACTTTCCAGTGTAATGGTGCCTTGATACAGTTCTACAATATGTTTGACAATAGACAGCCCTAACCCAGTGCCACCCCGTTCTTTGGAACGACTTTTATCAACACGATAGAACCGCTCAAAGATACGAGCCTGTGCTTTTTCCGGAATACCAATGCCAGTATCCCGCACTTGAATAATGATTTGTTCTGCTGTAGATTGCAGTGTAATGGATACGCTTCCGCCTGGATTGTTGTATTTAATGGCATTATCGATTAAATTGGTAAATAATTCTCGAATGTAGTTTTCGTTTCCTTTCATATAGCAAATTTTGGTTCCGTAAAACTGGACGGAAACCCCCATTTGCTTCATTTTAGCAGAAAGCATATCCACGATTTCATTTGCAATATCATATAGGGACAGCAATTCTGTAATTTGGTCGGTTTGCTCTTCAATTTCAGAAAGCCGCATAATGTCATTGATCAAAAAGAGCAGTCGTTCACTTTCTCGGTAAATCATGGCACCATATTTTTTAATGCCAGCTTTATCTGAGATCATGCCGCTGCCGAACATTTCTCCAAAGCCTTTAATGGTTGTCAGCGGTGTTTTTAATTCATGCGAAACATTGGCGGTAAAATCTCTTCTGATTTTTTCTGCCTGTTTGCTTTCTGTTACATCAACCAGTAAAATAATGGTTCCATAATTACTGGTCATTTCAATGCGGTTGACGAATGTCTGAAATTGCCTGCCTTTTAAATTTAAGAGAACCTGTACCGATGGTGTCAGTTTGCTTTTGCTGATGGTAGCAAGAAGCTGTTCCTGATTGGCCAACACATAGATGGATTTATGTTCCCAATCTGCCCGGTCAATTTCCAATAAGGAGATGGCACTGTTATTGGCAAGAATGATTCGATCCGAATCATCTAAAATCAAAATGCTTTCTACCATATACTCCTGGATGAGTCGAATGGTATCTTGTGTTTTTTGATATTGGTGATTGGTTTCTGTTAATTGCTGCTCTAGCTTGGTCATTTGTTGTGCCAATGGAATCCATTCCGGGTACTTTTCTAATTTTTTCTGTGTTTTTCCATTTGGATGATGCAATAAAAGCTGCATGGAATGTTGTAGCCGCTTGGTTAAAGAGGCAGATAAAAAATAACATAAAAACGGAATCAGAATGAAAAAAGAAAAGCCAAAAGGCAGAAATCGAATCCATAAAATTTTTTGATTTGGGTTTCGAAACCCAACTTTGCCCGTTCCGGCAGCTGTTGGAATCGTTTGTGTGAAACTGTCTTTTTTTGCACCATTTGCATGATAGATCATTTCGCCGCTTGTGTCTTGTTCCATGATAGAATTAACACCGGGGACCTCTTTTTGTAGCACCTGATACAGTTCAGAACCGGTGTAAGTTTCTGTTGGAATCACGGAAAGCAGTTCTTTTGTTGTCTCATGGTATTGATCCTGCATCTGCAAATAGAACAAACCGGAAAATAGGATAAATACAATGGCAAAGAACGCCAAAAATATGGAAAGCATCATGCGGAACAAATCTTTTTGCATCTTAACCTACTTCCTGATCGCTCAGCTTATACCCAATTCCGCGTACTGTTACAATCAAAGGTGCACATCCTGCATGTTCCAGTTTTTGACGCAATGTTTTAATATGTGCATCCACTGTACGTGTTTCTCCTTCATATTGGAATCCCCAGACCCGTTCCAATAGACGATCTCTGGAGATGGCATGTCCTTTATGCTGTGCCAGATAGAGCAGCAATTCATATTCTTTATACGTAAGAATGACCTCTTGTTTTCCGCAAAAAACGGCTCGCTGCTCTGGATAAATAGAAAGAACATCAATTTGCAGACAAGGTTCCTGCTCAGAATGTGTTTGCCGGTCGCTTCTTCTTAAAACTGCTTTGATTCTGGAAAGTAGCTCCATAATACCAAATGGTTTGGTAATATAGTCATCTGCACCTGCCTCCAGCCCAATTACCTTATCAATTTCGCTGGCCTTTGCTGTTAGCATAATAACAGGAATATTTGCATAAGCAGGCTGCCCTCTGAGCTTTTTTAACAATGAGATGCCATCTTCATCCGGAAGCATAATATCCATTAAAATCAGATCCGGTGTCTGTACTTGCAGTTTTTCAAAAAAGTCTGCTCCATTGTAGAATCCTACAGGGGTATATCCACCGGACTGTAGGGCACAAAGAATCAATTCTTGAATTCCGGAATCATCTTCTACACAATAAATTGTTGCCATCTTGCAAATTCTCCGTTTCCAAATAAAATCAAGACAAGGTTTAAAGTTCTATTTTATCA
>FR899083.1:127766-163383 GCA_000437255.1 Ruminococcus sp. CAG:403 | reverse complement strand
ACCACATTCTCTCAAAAATGTCCATAAATTTTTATAATCGATTGAAAATGCAGATTGACAAATATTTTAAAATATGATACACTAAAACATATTTTAAGGAAGTAAATTCTTTCAAAACCAGAATTGTACTTCTGGGAGGAACGACTATGAAAACATGTTATCAAAGACTCGCTGCAATTGTTGCAGCCACCGTTCTGATTGGATTTTCTGCACAAATGATCGGTTATGCAGAAAGTGATGTTGTCACAATACCAAGAAGCAAAATTTTAACAAGCGAAGATTCTGGCGTTATGGAGAGTGATATTTCCGGTCGATTTTATTTTACCATTGAAGGCGATCGTGCTGTTACGGTTTCCGTTACCAAGTATACCGCAGAAAATGGGAAAAATGGGGATGTTTACTACACTGCAAAAGATACGGTATTGCTTCCAGCTGAAGATGGCAGCTCTATTACCTATATGATGGAATTAGACGATTGCAACCGCATCGATCTGAGTGATCCAGACAATATTGGAACAGTCCCCGATATATATCGTTCAGACTATACCAATGAAAATTATACTTCCGTCTTTTCTATTTCCATTGCAGATGCAAAAATTTCGGAAGATGTCTACTTGGAAGATCAAATTATTGTAGGGGATACCCGATATGATCCGCAAACCAATTATCATTATACCATTTCCTATGTGGAGGATCAGGATTCCCATTGTGTATCCGAAAAGAAGGATGCCGTATATGCAGATTCTGCGACCGAAAAGAATGGTACAGTGACTTTGGATCGAACCATTCAATTCTATCGACCATCCTATGATTTGGGGGATGTTGATCGAAGCGGCGCAGTTGATTTGACAGATGCTACATTGGTTCTGACCTATTATGCAGAGCAGTCTGTTTCTTCTGGCAATTTACCGGATATTGTTGTGGAAGCAGCAGATGTGGATGAAGACGGCAGCATTACCATAACAGATGCTACGCTTGTGCTGACCTATTATGCAGAATGTGCCGTTGGTTATACGGGTACCATTCGAGATATGATTGCTTCTATGCGATAAGAGCACTTACGGATGCATCTTTTTGCATGCTTGTTCCAACTTTAAAAAATTTGATGGATGTATAAAGAAAGCCGTGATACTGCAATGCAGTTCACGGCTTTTTTGGAATCGTTCAAAAGCCTTTTATGCTTCTACCAGGACTTTATGGAATACCTTTTTGCCCTTCTTTAAAATGGTTTCTCCAACAGGATAAATAACAGCACGTGGATCTACAATTTTTTCATCATTTACAGAAACACCGCCTTGCTGTACCAAACGACGTGCTTCTCCATTGGAAGCGGCTAATCCAGCTCGTACCATCAAAGTTAAAATGCCAATGCCACCGTCGGTCAGCTCATCTTTTTGAAGTGTTGTACTCGGCATATTTTCATGAGATCCGGAACCGCCAAATACAGCTTTTGCAGCGCCCTGTGCCTGCTGTGCTGCTTCTTCACCATGTACCATTGCGGTTAATTCGTAAGCAAGCCGTTCCTTTACTTCGTTCAGCTGCTGTCCATGCAAAGTGCGTTCCATTTCTTCAATTTCTTCAATCGGAATAAAAGTCAGCAATTTCATGCAGTTGATGACATCATCATCCGAAACATTTCTCCAATACTGATAGAAGTCGTAAACCGGACACTTTTCTGCATTCAGCCAAAGTGCACCCTTCTCTGTTTTTCCCATCTTCTTTCCTTCCTTTGTCAGCAGGAGAGAAGAGGTCATTGCATATACTTCCTTGCCTTCTACACGGCGTACCAAATCCACACCGCCAAGCATGTTGCTCCACTGATCGTTTCCACCCAATTCCAAAACGCAATCGTAATTTTGATACAAGTGCAGGAAATCATAGCTTTGCAGCAGCATGTAGTTGAACTCCAGGAAGGAGAGTCCATTTCCTTCTAAACGAGATTTAAAGCATTCTGCGGTTAACATTTGGTTGACAGAAAAATACCGACCAATATCCCGCATGAAAGTGATGTAGTTCATGTCTCTGAGCCAGTCGCCATTTTTTACGATTTCTGCTTTTCCGTCAGAGAAATCAATAAAGCGCTGCATCTGCTGATAGAAACATTCTGCATTGTGATCAATTTCCTCTACTGTCATGATTTTTCGCATATCTGTTTTTCCAGTTGGGTCACCAATCATAGTAGTAGCAGTTCCAAGCAATGCGATCGGTTTATGTCCGTGCATTTGCATGTGCTTCATCAGAATTAACTGGATAAAGTGACCAACATGCAGACTATCTGCTGTTGCATCGAATCCAATATAGAATGCAATTTTCTGATTGTCAATCAAATCTTGGATTTTGTCTTCATGTGTGGTCTGTGCAACCAGTCCTCGACGTTTCAGTTCTTCAAAAAAGGTCATCGTTCATACTCCTTGCCATAAAAATAAATATCATTAAGAGCATTCCTGCATCGCTTGATGCAGTTGCTCTGCAATACCAATTTGTTTGGAGAAAAACAAAAAACCTCTGATCGGCCAGAATCAGCCAATCAGAGGACGAAATCGTTCGTGGTACCACCTCAATTTATCAGATTTCATAAAAATCTGACCTCAAGCGCAATAACGGGCGAACCCGGATTTTCCTATTAAGTCATCCTGCCGTTCAGAAAATCAACTCAGGGGCGTATTCACAGCGCTTTTCATCTTTTTTCACCAACCAAAGACTCTCTGCCGAAAAGGAGAACTGCTACTTCTTCCCATCTCTGTTTTTTTGTATCATATCATAAATCAAATGGTTTGTCAAGTCTGCGTGTCAAAAAATTATGGGTTATTTGTGGAACCATCCTTGTAGCATTGCTCTAGCCAGGCAATAAGCTGATCAAATCCTTCTTGATTCATTGAAAATGATTGTTCTTGTTCAATGGTTGCTTTCATTGAGCAAAGCTTTCCATGCCAGACTTGTCCCACCAATGTTTCACCTGGTATGATCTTGTAATTAAAATTTCCTTTGCTGCCCGTGTAAATATTTTTGCTTTCAAAATAATAAAATTTGGGAATATCAAAAATCTCAGAAACAGGAACGCGTTTCAATGAAATTCCTCCTTTTCATTTTGTAACGTTTGTAAAATCGGGATAATTGCGTCTGGTGTATCTGCCACATGGGAAAGAAATGGCTTTAGCATCTCGTCTGGCTGTGTCAAATCCGGAATCATAATGGGACGGCATCCTGCGTAGAATGCAGCCAAGATTCCATTTGGAGAATCTTCTAATGCGAAGCAAGTTTCTGGCTGCAGGTGCAGTGCGTTTGCAGCTGCTAAATAAATGTCAGGAGCAGGTTTCCCATTTTGAATGGAATCACCGCCAACTATTTCTGTAAAATAGGGATATAGGTCTGCTTGCTTGAGATAGGAAATCGCCACTTCTCGTTTGCTTGCTGTTGCAACAGCTGCTGGAATGCCCTGTTCTTTACAAAATTGCAGCAAGGTGCGAGTGCCCGGCTTTACTTGCAAACCGTTTGCCTGTAACTGCGCAGAAACCAATTCTCTTCTTCGATTTCGTACTGCTTGATAGGGGAAGGTTGCTCCTAGTTCTCGTTTTAAATAAGCTTCTGCCAGACACCATGTCAAACTACGTACGGCAAGAGCATGTTGTATTTGCATGGAATAGCCAAATTCTGCTGCTGCTTGACACCAGCAACGAACCAATATCCGTTCTGTATCAAAAATTAATCCATCCATATCGAAGATAAGCCCAAATTGCGACATGTTAAAGCTCCTTTCTTGTAAAAGGGTTGCTGATTTTGCTCTTTTATTGTAGCGGTTTCCATAAAATCTGTCAAGTCTTATCACATGAGATTGTCATTTTTTCTGCGCGGAATTGTTCATAAGTTGCCACTTGCAAAAAATGACGAAATATAGTATAATATTGCTTATCATATGAAATATGTAAAATAAAGTCTGAAATAGGACAAACAATCAGAGAGGTAAGACACTGTTATGAGCCAATCAAATGAGATCCAGAATATTCCCGTTGTAGCAATGCGCGGGGTTGTAATCTTTCCAAAAATGGTGATGCATTTTGATGTTGCCCGCACAGCATCCATGAACGCAATTTATGCTGCTGCTGAATCTGACAGGAAAGTCTTTCTTGTTGCACAAAAAGATGTTTTTGTAGAAGAACCAAAAGAAGCGGATTTATACAGATATGGCGTACTTGCAGAAGTGCGTCAAATTTTGAAAACACAGGACAATGCACTGCGGGTTTTGGTAGAAGGAAAAGAAAAAGCAAAGTTGATGCAATTCCAGCAGAATGACTCCTATTACACTGGAACCATTAAAACAATGCCGTATCGCAGCCGTGCAAAAATAGAAGAAGTAGAATTGCTGGCAATGGTTCGCTCTGTGAAAAATGCCTTTGAACAGTATTGTGATCTTTTCCCCAGAATGCCAAAGGAAATGGTTATTTCTGTTCTTTGCCAGGATGATCCGTATCAGGTCTTTGAAAATATCATTTTTAATATCAATCTGGATTACAAAGATAAACAGGTGCTGTTAGAAGAAAATCATATTCTAAAGCGGCTTTCTTTGCTGCATCAATTTCTCGTGAAAGAAACCGATGTACTGGGACTGGAACGGGAAATTCAAGAACAGACAAAAGAAAACATAGATCGTGGACAACGTGAATATTTCTTACGGGAACAGATGCATGTGATTGCCAATCAGCTTGGAGAAGAAGACGATCAGGAAGAAATCTATCAGTACATGAACCAAGTTCAAGCGCTGCATTTGGATGAAGTGAATACTGAGAAGCTGATGCGGGAAGTGGATCGGTTAAACAAATTGCCAATGGCTTCACAGGAAGCGTTTGTTGTACGGAATTATCTGGATACGGTCTTAGAACTTCCGTGGAATGTGTCTTCCAAACATAAGGTTAACCTGTCCAAAGCAAAAACCATTTTGGACAAGGATCATTACGGTATGACCAAAGTAAAGGATCGTATTTTGGAAAGCATCGCCGTCTATGAACTGCTTCCGGAAGTAACAGGGCAAATTCTTTGCTTAGTAGGCCCTCCCGGAGTCGGAAAAACTTCCATTGGGAAATCTGTTGCCAAAGCACTTGGCAGAAAATATGAACGTGTTTCATTGGGTGGCATTCGGGATGAATCTGATATTCGTGGGCATCGAAAAACATACGTGGGGGCCATGCCTGGACGAATCATAGATGCCATTTCCCGTGCTGGCACCAACAATCCATTGATTTTGTTAGATGAAATTGACAAGATGGGCAATGATTTTAAGGGCGACCCATCTTCTGCTATGCTGGAAGTGTTGGATAGCGAACAGAATAAAACCTTCCGGGATCACTACATCGAAATTCCGTTTGATTTGAGTAAAGTACTGTTTTTGGCAACTGCCAATACATTGGATACCATTCCGGCACCATTGTTGGATCGTATGGAAATCATTGAACTGAGCAGTTATACGAGAGAAGAAAAATTCCATATTGCAAAAGAGCATTTGATCAGCAAGCAGCTGAAGAAGAATGGCTTAAAGGGTTCTCAAATGCGTGTGCAAGACGATGCGCTCTATGAGTTGATTGATTTCTATACGAGAGAGGCCGGCGTCAGAACGCTGGAACGTACCATTGGTTCTCTTTGCCGAAAAGCAGCCAAACTGATTGTGGATGGATCCGGCAAAAAGGTAGTCTATACTGCATCCAATTTGGAAGACGCAATGGGGCCGAAAAAATACTTGCCGGATGAGCAGAGTAAGCAGGATACAGTTGGCGTAGTCAATGGATTGGCATGGACTTCTGTAGGTGGTGTTCTAATGCCACTGGAAGTAATCGTAATGAACGGAAAAGGTCAAATTGAGATAACGGGTTCTCTGGGCGATGTGATGAAGGAAAGCGCCAAAATTGCAATTAGTTATGTGCGTACCATCGCATCTTCTTATAGCATTTCAGAAAAGTTTTATGCGGAGAAGGATTTGCATATCCATGCGCCGGAAGGTGCAGTACCCAAAGATGGGCCTTCTGCTGGTGTAACCATGGTGACTGCAATTGTATCCGCATTGTCTGGAATCCCAGTTCGCCACGATGTTGCAATGACTGGAGAAATCACACTGCATGGAAAAGTACTTCCGATTGGCGGTTTGCGGGAAAAGACGATGGCTGCCTATCGTGCCGGCATTCATACAGTTATTTTTCCAGAGGCGAATGTGCCGGATTTGGAAGAAGTAGATCCTGTTGTTCGGCAGGCGATTACATTTGTTCCAGCGAAAACATTGGATACGGTGCTGGAAACAGCTTTGTTGCTGGAGAAGCCCATCGAATCGCAATTGGAAGAAAAAACGGACTTGCTTCCGAAGTCCTCTTCTGAAAAATCACTGATTCATGTATAAGGAGGTGCCTATGCAATTTAATCAAGCAGAATTTGTTGCATCTTATGGCGTCTTTTCTCAAATTCCGCCTTGCAAAAAAATGGAAATTGTATTTGCAGGACGTTCGAATGTTGGAAAATCGACGTTACTCAATCGAATCTTTAATAGAAAAGCACTGGCTCGTGTTAGTTCTGTTCCAGGAAAAACAGCAACCATCAACTTTTATGAGTTGGAGCAGGTTATGTTTGTGGACTTGCCCGGTTATGGATATGCAAAAGTAGCGAAAACAGAAAAAAAGCGGTGGATGCATTTAATTGAAAATTATTTGGCATCGGATCGGGACTTCCGATTGGTTTTTTTGTTGATTGATATGCGGCATGCGCCTTCTCAGGATGATTTGCAAATGATTTCATACTTAATTGAACGGGAACTCCCATTTGTAATTGTACTAACCAAAGCAGATAAACTGAAAAAAATGCAGCGTATAGATCGTATGAATGCATTTCGAACCGAAATTCCGTATTATGATGAAATTCATGTCATTCCGTTTTCTGCCGAGACACGGGAAGGCATTGAGGAAATCCAATCAATTATTGAGGAACTTGCAAAGCAAGAGCAAGAAGAGGAGCCTGCATAACGCAATTCTGTTGTGTTTGCAATTTCGAGCAGAACAGCAAACAGCAGCATGAGTTGAAAATAGAAAGGAAGATCATTATGTTTGTATCAGAGGACTTAGCTGTAAATGAAAAAGGGCATCTGACCATTGGCGGTGTGGACACTATTTCTTTGGCAAAAGAATACGGAACACCGCTTTATGTCATGGATGAAGACTTAATTCGAAAGCATTGCCGCAGCTTCCGCTCCAGTATTGATCGTTTTTATCAGGGGGAAGGACTGGCATGCTACGCCAGCAAAGCGTTCTCCTGTAAGGAAATCTACCGGATTATGAAAGAAGAACAGATGGGTGTAGATGTTGTATCCGGTGGAGAACTCTATACAGCTGTACAGGCAGGATTTGATCCGGCAAATATTTGTATGCATGGAAACAATAAGACCACAGAAGAATTGCAAATGGCGTTGGATTATAAAGTGGGTCGTATTGTAGTCGACAACATTTATGAGTTAAAGCAATTGAATCAAATGGCTGGTGCGCAGCATGTGACAGCAAATATTCTGTTTCGTATTAAGCCAGGCGTAGATGCGCATACACATAATTTCATTCGGACCGGTCAGATTGACAGCAAATTTGGATTTGCTCTGGAAACAGGAGAAGCATTTGAAGCAGTAAAAACCGCTTTGCAGTGTGAACATTTGCACCTAAGTGGATTGCACTGTCATATTGGTTCTCAGATTTTGGATACAGAAGGTTTTGTTGCTGCGGCTGAAATCATGATGCAATTCTATGCAAAGATCAAAAATGAACTGGGTGTTGAGCTCCATGATTTGAATTTGGGCGGTGGTTTTGGAATTCAGTATACCGAACAGGATGATCCGCTTCCTTATGAAGCATATATGGAGGCTGTCGCAAAAGTAATCAATCGTTGTAGCCAGGAGCTTCAGGTAAAGCGTCCGTTTATTTTGATTGAACCGGGTCGCTCTATTGTAGCACCTGCTGGTATTACGCTGTACACAGTTGGCGGTAAAAAAGAAATTCCAAATATTCGTACCTATTTGTCAATTGACGGTGGTATGTGTGACAATCCAAGATACATTTTGTATCAATCTGAATATGACGCATTGATCGCCAACAAAGCGGATCAGCCGAAGACTGCTACCGTTACCATTGCAGGAAAGTGCTGTGAGAGCGGTGATTTAATTGGAGAGAATATGCCGATTCAGGAAGCAGAACCGGGTGATATTCTAGCAGTTTGTGCGACTGGTGCCTATAACTATTCCATGGCTTCGAATTACAATCGTTTGCAGAAACCAGCAGTTGTATTTGTAAAGAATGGTACTTCTCGCCTTGTTGTAAAAAGGGAATCTTTGGAAGATCTTGTTCGCAACGATATCTAAGTATACGATAAGAAGTAAAAATGCCATTTATTCATATTAAAACAAATAAAAAAGTTACCGCTGAGCAGGCTCATTGCATCAAATCACACCTTGATCTTGCAATTGCTGCAATTCCAGGGAAAACAGCCGATTGGCTAATGGTAGAAGTGGAAGAAAACTGCAATCTTTTTTTCCGCAATAGCAATGATCCGGCGGCAATGGTAGAAGTAAGTCTTTATGGCAAAGCATCTGAGAATGCGCTGTCTGTTTTCACAAGCAATATTACCGGCATCTTGTTGGATGTATTGAGCATTTCTACCGATCGTACTTATGTGAGCTATGCTCTGACTGAACATTGGGGCTGGAATGGTTCTAATTTTTAAATCGAAAAGTAAATAGAAATTGGTAGGATACACCCTCTCATTTTTGTTGTTTTATTACAAAAATGAGAGGGTGTATTTTGTGCAACTCGACAAAAGCATCGGAAAGCACTTGACTTGGAGTTTGCTCTAAGATATATAATAAAAGCATCCAATACAATTGAGGTGATGATCCAATCAAAGTGCTTTTTTTGAAACTGTAATTTTTTAATTGTATGAGGAGGATGGACAAATCTATAAAGATAAAATAAATTGGAATTCAAAAAATACAAATAGTGAGGCGACTGAAAAATGGTAAAACAAACAGCAGGAAGAAATAGTCTTGGAAATTTTGCTCCAAAGTTTGCAGAGCTAAATGATGATGTTCTATTTGGAGAAGTGTGGTCACGGGAAGATCAACTTTCCTTAAAAACAAGATCAATTATCACAGTAACAGCTCTCATTAGCAAAGGAATTGTAGACAGTTCTTTGAAGTATCATCTTTCTACTGCAAAGCAAAATGGTGTAACCAAAACAGAAATAGCGGAGCTTTTAACACACCTTGCGTTTTATGCAGGCTGGCCAAATGCATGGGCTGCATTCAATATGGCAAAGGAAGTCTATGCAGAAGAGACTGCACAAGAGGAACATGGTGGATTTTTTGGACAAGGCGAGCCAAATACAGCCTATGCAAAATATTTTATAGGAATGTCCTATTTAAAGCCACTGACCGATCCCAATAAGACTGTCTTTGTTGCAAATGTTACATTTGAGCCGGGTTGTCGTAATAATTGGCACATTCATCACGCAACAAAAGGCGGCGGACAGTTGCTCATTTGTGTAGATGGAGAAGGCTGGTATCAGGAAGAAGGAAAACCTGCACAGAGTTTAAAACCAGGTGATGTTGTGACCATTCCAGCCGAGGTAAAACATTGGCATGGTGCAAAGGCAAATAGCTGGTTTAGCCATCTTGCAGTAGAATGTCCGGGAGAGCATACTTCCAATGAATGGCTGGAGCCTGTTACGGATGAAGTTTATTGTACATTAGAGGAGGCGTAATAGAGATGTCTAAAAAATTAGTAGCATACTTTTCCGCAAGCGGTGTGACTGCGCGTGCTGCAAAATGTCTGGCAGAAGCTGCGGGAGCCGATTTGTTTGAAATCAAACCAACCAAACCATATACAAAGGCAGATCTGGATTGGATGAATCCAAAAAGCAGAAGTAGCGTTGAGATGAAGGACAGTACTTCAAGACCTGCAATTGCGGAAACATGTGCACATATGGAGCAATACGATACCATCTTCTTAGGCTTTCCAATTTGGTGGTATGTTGCACCGACGATCATCCAGACATTTTTAGAGAGTTATGATTTTTCAAATAAAACCATTTATTTGTTTGCTACATCCGGTGGAAGTGGATTTGGAAAAACGGTGGATGTATTAAAACATAGTGTATCAGACTCCACCGTCCTAAAAGAAGGAAAGCTGCTCAATGGTAGGATCAGTGTTTCTGATTTGAAAAAGTGGATTGATTCAATACACTAAAGAGATAGGAGCGTTCAGATTATGACAAATCTTGCAACCATTGAAAAAGTTTCCATCAAAAAGCAAACCGTTGCAGCGCTGCTTGCGGTTGTTGCAGCAGTTGCGCTTCCGCAGCTGTTCCATGTAATGGGCTATCTATCTGGTTTGGGAACAGCCTTAGGAGAAATCTTTTTGCCCATGCATCTTCCCATTCTTTTCGTAGGTCTACTTGCTGGCCCTTATGCAGGAGCCATAGCAGGAGCATGCAGTCCGCTTGTAAGTTTTGCGCTTACAGGAATGCCAGGTTCTGCCATGCTTCCGTTTATGATGCTGGAGCTGTGCACTTATGGAGTGTGCAGTGGATTGCTTCGAACTGCAAAAATGCCATGTATTGGAAAGGTGCTGATTGCACAAGTAAGTGGTCGTGCCGTTCGTGCAGTTGCACTTTTACTCGCTGTATTTGTTTTCCATACCACCAAATTACCGATTTCCATTATTTGGAATAGCATTGTAGTTGGTATCTTCGGTCTGGTGCTCCAATGGACCTTTATTCCATTGATTATGTATCGCTTGAATCAAAATGGATCCATGACAGAGAGGGCGTAAATATGGCATACCTTGGAGAAACCATCAAAAAGCTTGGGTTTGGCATGATGCGATTGCCGCAGAAAGATGGGAAAATTGACATCGAACAAACCAAAAAAATGGTTGATTTGTTTATGGCTGCAGGTTTTACATACTTTGATACTGCATGGGCATACAATGGCAGTGAGGATGCCGTTCGACAGGCACTTGTGGAGCGGTATCCACGAGAAAGCTATCAATTGGCTACGAAAAATGCAGCGTGGATTAATTGTAAAACCAAAGAAGAAGCACAGTCACAGCTAGAAGTTTCTTTGAAACAAACAGGTGCCGGATATTTCGATTATTATTTGCTGCATAATCTTGGAGAATCCCGTACCCAATATTTTGATCAATTTGATTTATGGAATTGGGTACAGGAAAAGAAAAAAGAAGGAATTCTTCGTCATGTTGGATTTTCTTTTCATTCTACACCGGATGAGCTGGAAGAAATTTTAATTGCACATCCGGAAATGGAATTTGTGCAATTGCAGATTAACTATGCAGATTGGGAAAATCCTGCGGTTTGTTCCAGAGCATGCTATGAAATTGCAAGAAAGTATGGAAAGCCGGTTATCATTATGGAGCCTGTAAAGGGTGGAATGCTGGCAACGCCTCCACAGCAAGTCATAGATGTCTTGAAACAAGCAGAACCCGATATGTCTTCGGCTTCTTGGGCTGTTCGTTTTGCAGCAGACTTGGACGGCGTCATTACAGTCCTTTCTGGTATGAGCAATATCGAGCAGATGCAGGACAACCTCTCCTATATGAAAACGTTTAAAAAATTGAGTGCACAAGAACGTCAGACCATTTTGCTTGTACAAGAAGTGTTGAATCAGATTTCGCTGATTCCATGTACTTCCTGCAATTACTGTTCAAAGGTCTGTCCAATGGATATTGGTGTATCGGGTTCCTTTACTGCAATGAATTACTTGATGCTTTATGGAAGCAAAGAAATTGCTTTGGGACAGGAAGGCTGGCTGGTCGGCGGTCATGGAAAAAAACATGCAAATGAATGCATCAAATGTGGAAAATGCGAAGAGGCATGTCCGCAGCATATTCAAATTCGAAAAGAACTGGAGAACGTAAGTCATGCATTTTTTGCAGAGTGATCTTGAACGAGCAAAAGAATTGCTGAAGGAGAAACACTATACATGCGTGCTTTGTAAAGATGCCCAATGTGTTACCAGTAAGGAACATGGTGTAAAGCCGCTGCTTGCTTTTCTCAATAGTGGGGAATCCTATGCTGATTTTTCAGCAGCAGATCAAATTGTAGGACAAGCTGCTGCACATTTGTACCTTTTAATAGGCGTTTCTGCTGTTTATGCGGATGTGATAAGTAAGGGCACCATTCAATTGCTCACCGAACATCACATTCCTGTTGAACACGGTACAGTGGTAGATCAGATTAGAAATCGAGCAGGGAATGATATTTGTCCAATGGAAAAAGCAGTTACTGGAATAATAGACTCGCAGCTTGCTGTTCAGAAAATTCAAGAAACGATACTAACCTTAAAAAAAGCCAACTCAGTATGATTTCTCAGATGATGATTCTAAAAAATGTGCTTGCCCAAATGAAGGCAAGCGCATTTTTTCAATCATACATTTTGTTTTTGCAGTTCTTTTTTCTATAAGAAGGACGATAACAAAGTGTTGCAACTCCAATTAATACAGCAGTTATGGCGAGGCTAACTGGATAGACAAACATGATGGTGGCAAATGTTCGGCTATTTTGAAATACAGTATAGATCCATGCAATTCGGGTGCCGCATACACCAATTGTTGTGAGAATTGCCGGAACAAGGGAAATTCCAAATCCTCTTAAATACCCGGATAATACTTCATATAGCATGCTGAATGTATAAGCTGAGAAAATAATAACCAATCTTGTATACCCGATTTGAATGACTTCTGGATTATGATTGAAGATCGCCAGTAAGTACTTTCCTGTTAACAAAATCAATCCAATTGCAATTGCAGAGGCAATCGCATCTTCTATCAAACAAAGAAGCAATGTCCTTTTGCAGCGTTTCATATTACCAGCGCCATAATTTTGTCCAACAAATGTGGTGCAGGCTTGACTAAATGAATTCAGCACATAATAGGCAATGATTTCAATATTGAAGGCTGCACTGGAAGCAGCAATGACAATGGTTCCTAAACTATTGATAGCAGATTGGATTACAATATTTGCTGCTGCAAAAACAGCGCCTTGGATACCAGCTGGAAGCCCAATTTGTATCATACGAATAAAAACAGTCCGATCTATTTTTAATTGGTTCCAATTTACATGCACACAAGTTTCTGTTTTCATTAGTTTTTGAAGCAAAATGAGCGAGCTAACTACATTTGATAGAACAGTTGCAATTGCAACGCCATTTACAGTCATATGTAATACGATGACAAAAAACAGATTCATAATTACATTTAAAACACCAGAAATCAAAAGGGCTTGTAATGGCACTTTTGTATCTCCAATACTTCGAAATATTGCTGCTTCAAAGTTGTATAAAAAAATGACAGGCATACCGAGTAGGTAAATTCGTAAATATAGCAATGCTTCTGGAAATACCTCATCTGGAACATTTAATAGCTCCATGACCTGTTTTGCAATGCATTCTCCTAAAATAGCTACTGCAATACCGCCTAATAGAGCCATGACAATTGCAGTATGTACTGCTTTCTGAACAGTTTCAGAGTCCTTTCGCCCGATGGCATTGGCAATTACAACATTTGCTCCCAATGCAATTCCAATAAACAAATTTAGAATCAATCCAATGATAGAGCTATTTGCGCCAACCGCAGCGACAGCGACCGTTTTGTCGCCACTTGAAAAATTACCGACAATTGCAATATCAGAAGCATTGAATAGCTGCTCCAAGATTGCTGTTGCAGCTACAGGCAATGCATATCTTGGCAGCTTGTTCCAAATGGATCCATGCAACATATCGATTTTGGAATGTGTCTGTTCCATTCCCATTGATTTCACCTTCGATCATAAAACTTTTTTTGATTGTTTCTTCCATAATTATTATAATTCCTTCAAAGCATAATCGCAAATATCTGTATGCTATCATTCACCATAGTTTACAGGAATGATAAAATATGCTATACTATAAAAAGAAAGGAAGGCGAAAATAAATGGACATTCGAACCCTGCGATATTTTTTAGCCGTAGCAAGAGAAGAAAATATTACCAAAGCAGCAGAACACCTGCATATTTCGCAGCCCTCCTTGTCCAAGCAGCTTATGGATTTGGAGCAAGAACTTGGAAAAACATTGCTCATTCGTGGAAAAAGAAAAACAACACTTACTGAGGATGGCGTCATTCTTCGAAAACGTGCCGATGAAATTGTCAATCTGTTTGAAAAAACAAAGCGAGAAATTGGGACGGATGCTGGCGCAATCAGTGGAGAGATTGCAATTGGAGGAAATCCGACTGTTACGATCTTGAAAGCAGCTGCTGCATTGAGAAAATCATATCCAGATATACAATTTCATTTTCATAGCGGAGATGCCACAGATGTGATGGAACGATTGGATCATGGAAGCTTGGACTTTGCAGTTTTACTAACACCAGTCAATACATTGAATTATGATTATATTCTGCTCCCAGATCGTTCACAGTGGGGACTGCTGATGAATGCAGATAGTCCGCTTGCAGAAAAATCGGCAATTTTCAAACAGGATCTTCGAACAATTCCGCTTATTTTACATCAGAGAGTAGGATTGCAGCATGAAATTGCACATTGGGCAGAAACCGATATTGAACAGCTTCAGATTGCTGCAACCTATAATGTTGTACAAGGAGATCCGGCAACGTTTGTAAGATATGGGCTTGGATATTTCTTGACAACAACAGATATGTTGACTTCACAATTAAGCCAAGATGTTTGTTTTCGTCCCTTGTATCCGCCGTTGCGAATACAATGTGCACTTGTCTGGAAACGATATGCTGTATTTTCAAAAGCGGCAGAACGATTCTTAAAACAATTGCGCATGATGTTGCCATAAAAAGAAGCATTGCAAAATGATTTGCAATGCTTCTTTTTGTTATATTAATATGGTGAAATTTCAAAATGCAATGTCATTGGCTGCTTTGAATCAATTCGAAATGCATCATGTACAGGAGCACCCCAAGAATCATCGCCGCCTACTCCCATTTGTTTTGCTGCAATTCTGACCCAAGTATAATGAATGGGAGGAAGTTCCTCTTTGTGTGTTGCCTGTTCTAGTTCGTAGGCACTATACGGAAGTACACTCATTTCAAAAGGTGTTTTTTCATTGGAGAAAGTCAGACCATGTTCTTTTTCATTCAAAACATGTAGCTTTCTTACACCAGTTCGATTGCCGCATTCTTGCGGATTCAAGTATGCAGAAACATTTTCGTTTGCAGTGGATTCCCAGATACCAAGTCTTGCACCACAAGCACGATCGATGTAATTTTCGTCTGGACCCATTCCATAGTAACGGAACTTGTTGTATTTTTGTTTCATTTTGAAATCCATAGCCAGTATTGGCATATCCGGCATGTTTTGGACACCTGGATATTGCACGGTAATATTCAAGACGCCATTATAGCAGACGGTGTAAATCACCTGATAGGGAAAGGATGGAATAGATGCTGCTTGGAAGAAAAATGTGATTTCCAATGCATGCTCCAATTCTCTGCATGTTGTTTTTTCCTGCTGATAGGCTGCATAGCGACCCGCTATCATCCACTGTGCAAGATGAGTCGGTTCTCCTGCTCCAATATCATTATCTGTTACAGCTCTCCAAAAGCTTACCTTTGGAACTCTTGTAATAAATTCTGTTCCATTATAGACAAGGGAACTGATACCGCCTTCTTTTTTGTCAAACAGCATGGAGTAATTTTCCCCATGTACGCCGATGATAACATCTCCATAAACGATGCGTGGCTTTAATGATGACAGGGAAGGTGATTGTGCTTCCTCTATGGTAATAATTTCTTGTACAAAAGAAAGTTCATGTCCTTTTTCTGCCCATTTTGTATGTTCTGCTAATTGGGCAGAGACTTCTAGTGTGTACTCTCCTGGTTCAGTTGGTCTTGAAACAGGAAGTTGCATACTTTTGCAGGATCCGGCATCTACTAAGAAGGAAAACGTATCCGAAGCAATTGTATGCCCATTTTTCTTAAGGTACCATTGGAACAGTACGCTTCCGGTATCAATAAATAAATGATCATTTTGGAGTGTCAGAATCCCATCCTGCAGCTGCATTTTGAGATTGGAATATAGCTGCTTTACTTCTTGTACCTTTGGGGATGGGGTTCGATCTGCATATAGAATGCCGTTGGTACAGAATCCATAGTCAGTTGGACGATCATCAAAATCGCCTCCATATGTAAAGACTGCGTTTCCATTCATATTTGTAATTGCGAGTGCTTGATCGATATAATCCCAAATGAATCCGCCTTGATAAGCAGGATACTTTTTCTCAAGGTCGGTATAAAGAGACATTCCACCTAAAGAATTGCCCATAGCATGCATATACTCACAACTGATATATGGTTTTCCAGTATTTTGTTTGAGGTATGTTTCAATTTCTTCTGGTTTGGCATACATCCTGCTTTCCATATCTGTGATGGAATCATAGGCACGATTCCAGGTAACGCCTTCATAATGCACCAATCTGGTTGGATCTGTCTGATGGAAATATGCTGCCATTGCGGCAATATCATCTCCGCAGTAAGACTCATTACCACACGACCAAATTAAAATACTGGCATGGTTTTTGTCTCGTTCTAACATAGATTTTGCTCGATCTAAACAAGCTTCTTTCCATTCTGGAAGGGAGGCAGGAATATTCCAAGAGGGTTCACAAATGCCAAGTTTTTGCCAAGATCCGTGTGTTTCTAAATTGGTTTCGTCAATTACATAGATACCATACGCATCACACAATTCATACCATTTTGTTTGATTGGGGTAATGACAGGTTCGAACAGCATTTATATTATTGCGTTTCATGAATTGAATATCAAACAACATTTCTTCGTCTGAAATGGCTCGGCCCTTTTGACAATGAAATTCGTGTCGATTGATTCCTTTGAAAATGATTCGTTTTCCATTTAAACACATCAGGCCATTTTTTAATTCAAATCTCCGGAATCCAACCTTTGTAGTAGCAAGTTCCAAAATCATACCATGCATATCTTTGAGTTCTATCAAAAGCGTGTAAAGTGTTGGGACTTCTGCACTCCATGGCTTTGCCTGCTCAAGTGTAAACTGAATTTCATGATCAGTTACTGGAGCTTGTAAGATACAATTTCCAGATGGATCTAGTAGTTTTACGACTGTCTGATAGGAAATGGTCTCCGAACAAGTGATAGCAAGCTTTGCTGAGAGAGTTCCTGTTCGGGTTTCTGCATCGTAATCTGCAATCACTGCAAGATCTCGAACATGCGCTTTTGGAACTGCATAGAGAAAAACACTTCTAAAAATACCGGAAAATCTCCAAAAATCCTGATCTTCTAGCCAACTAGCAGAGCTTCGTTTACATACAGCAACAGCAAGTCGATTGTTTTTTTCTTTGATGTACTTAGTGAGATGAAATTCAGAAGGGGTAAAGGAGTCCTCGCTATAACCAATAAACGCACCATTCAACCAGACGTAAAATGCAGTTTCTACTCCTTGAAAAGAAATATAAATTTCTTTTCCCATTAGATTCTCGTTTAAATCGAAATAACGGACGTAACTACCAATTGGATTATCCTGCTTTGAAATAAAGGGTGGGCGAAGAAATTCTTTTCCTTCCCATGGATACATGGTATTGACATATTGTGGTTTTCCATATCCTTGTAATTCCATATGTCCTGGAACAGAAATAGAGCCAAAAGAGCTGGTATCAAAATCTTCTTTGTAGAAATCTTGAGCATGCTCCGACAAATTTTTAGCCCATGAAAATTTCCAGACACCGTCTAAGTTTTGTATGAAAGATGTTTTCTGTGCTTCAAATTCTTCGTATGTGCTATAAAATTTGTGATCAGAGTGAGCAGCTATTCGATTAACAGCAAATACGTTTGGATCTGTGAGCCAGTCAAATGTATACTTCATGATTGTTTCCTCCATAATAAGTTTTTGTTGGAAGTTCTGACTCTATTATAGCATATTTTGTATGCGTTAAAATACACAAAGTAATCGAGTTTATGCACAAAATGATAGAAACAACTTGCTATTCTACTTGCAGTATAGTATAATTAGAAAAAACTGTGGAGGTGCTTATAGTGTTTGTAAATGCAGCATATTTGCATGATTCCATACTTGATATGGTTGATCAAAGCAAGCCACTGATTGTAACAAGCTGTGGAAATTATAGAATACAATCACGTTCAGAATTTATTACAAGTCGACCAAACGGAAGAAAAGATTATCAGCTTCTTTATATTGCCTCTGGGTGCGCACATTTTTTTATTAATGGTTCAGAAAAGATCGTTACAGCTGGACATGTTATTATTTATCTTCCTGATCAGGCACAGGAGTATATATATTATAAAGAAGATAAAACAAATGTGTACTGGATTCATTTTACTGGAAGTGACGTGAATGCCATTCTGCAAGATTATGATATTTTGCATATTCCCGGAAATATTTTGTATGTTGGTACTTCACCGGATTATCAGTGGCTTTTTGGTCAAATTATTCAAGAATTACAACTTTGTAAGCCGAGATATGAGGAACTGCTGGCATTGCTCTTACGAAATATTTTTGTCTTAATTAGTAGGAACTTGCTTTACAGAAGAGGCTTTAATGCAACTGCTGAGCAGGAGATCTCTTTTGCCATGTATTATTTTCGAAAGAATTATAATCAGCCAATTTGCATTGAAGAGTATGCCGCTTCAAGAGGATTTAGTACTTGTTGGTTTATTCGCTGTTTTAAACAGGTCACTGGTTCTACACCTTTGCAATATATTTTAAATTTGCGTATATCGAATGCACAAAGTTTGCTGGAAAGTACAGATTCCAGCATTACAGAAATTGCCAATTTTGTAGGGTATGAAAATCCGCTTTATTTTAGTAGACTATTCTGCAAGCAGATTGGTATTTCCCCAAAAGAATATCGAAAAATTAGAACTAAGAAGGGGTAATTATGGAATTAATTGCTTTGTACCGATGCACCGAATGGCATTAGTGAAAGTTTTGCAATTTTAAAGCATTGCATGCCAAATGGGATCCCAATTATTGTAATACAAAAAAATAATCCAATTATAGCATGTTCTAGCGCCAATAGTATACCAGAAAATAGAAGCCATAGAATATTGGCAAGTAGCGAAACAGTTCCGCCTCCATATACGATTTCTTTTCCAAATGGACAAAAAGAAAGACCTGCCAATTTAAAGCATTGCATTCCAATTGGAATTCCGATGATAGTAATGCACCACAATATGCCAGCTAATATCCAGCTTAGACCTAAAAGAAATCCACCCAATAAGAACCACGCTAAGTTACCTAAACAACTCATTTTGTTTTCCACCTTTATAAAATGATAGTTCGATCATAGCATAAAATGATAAAAATGTCAATAATGCAAAAAATTCAGCGATTTAGCAATAATTTTTCTTACAATTAAAATGAAAATATGGTATAATAAACAAAGGCAAAGAATATACGGCATTATTTTTTTAATTTCTAACAAATAGGAGCGCTTTGTATGAAAAAAATCATGTATGGAAAACGATTTGTTGCATTATTGACTGGAATGGTATTGACGTTTTTAAGTTTACCGTTATACACAGGTTCTGCAAAAGAAGAATCTACAGTTCGTCAGGTTAACAATATAGTGTTATTTGCACAGTTTGATTCTTTAGAGGATAAAAACTTTATGGAGTCTAGTACAGATACGGTGCAGACGATGTGCAATGATGATACAACGTATCGATCTCTTTCAAAGTATGTGGATACGATTTCTTATGGGCAAATGCAGGTGACGTCTTATTTTCCGCAATTGGAAGATGATGTGATTATTCCATACGTTCTGCAACAAGAGCGATCAAGTTATACAGATTCTACACAATATGCTATGGAGATGCTACAAAATATTTCTATTCCGAAAGATATTCCGCTAGATGGTAATCAGGATGGATATATTGATAATATTGTTTGTGTGGTAGATGGGAAAACAGAGACATTTGGAGATCCACTTTGGTCCAAAGCATTTTATTTGACAGGTTTAGAAATTAATGGTTGCCTTGTCGGAAGTGTAAACTTACATAGTGGTTATACATTGATTGGTTCTACCTTGTTTAATGGAATTGGAACGCTTTGTCATGAGTTTTTGCATAGTATGGGGTATCCAGACTTATATCGAAGAGATCAAGAATCTGGAAATCCAGTCGGTTTGTGGGATATTATGGCATCTCCATCTATTTTCTTGCAATATCCACTTGCTTATCAACGTTATGCAGTTTCTGGATGGATGGATGCAGGAACGATCACACAAGATGGTACTTATACATTATATCCTGCATCTGCTTCAAGTGGAAATCGTCTCTATTTATTAAAAACACCACTTTCTGATACAGAGTTTTTTGCAGTAGAATATCGAAAACCGGGAACAAGATACTCTGATGAGTTGGATGCTAAAGTTTACGGAGAGGGCTTAGTCGTTTATCGTGTAAATACTGCGGTTTCTGGTAACTATAAAGGAAATACAGATGGTATTTATGTTTTTCGTCCAGATGAAACAACCTTGAATGGTGGAGCAGGCGATTTGACTCGTTCCTACTATGGCGGAACAGGTGCACCGGAATCAATCGGAACAACTGACTTACAAAAAACATTTGCGGATGGAGCTTTGGTTTATGAAGATGGAACCAATAGTGGAATTGCTTTGGACAATATTCAGATTCAAGAAAATGGAACATTAACGTTTTCTGCTACTTTTGCAGATGTTTCTGAAAAGCAGCTTTGGCAGACTGCAGAGCATCTCACACTTCCATCTGATTTGCATGCTTATGATTTAATCGCAGATGAGAACGGTACACTTTATTTCATTGCAGCTAGCGATACAACTGCAACGTTATATCAAATGGAAGAAGATCAGATAAAAGCGATCAGTACACCATTTTCTGGTAGCATGAATAATCCCAAGTTGGTAATATGTAATGGCATACCTTATGTGTTATATCAAGATGAGCAATACTTATTGCGCCTTTGTAAATGGAATAACGATACTTCGGCATGGGAAACATGCTATACAAGTTCTGAACTTTCTCAATATCAAGACATCACAACAGACGGAGAACGCATTTATTTTACAAGTACAACTGGAACTTATCCGTATGTTCTACAAGCGGACTGTTATGATCCGAAAACAGAACAAGTAACTTCTTTGGGAACCAATCTTTCCAGCAACGCTTGTAATATGGAAATTGCTGCTATAAATGGAAAGATCATAATTGGATATCGTGATTTAACAGCAAACAGCATTCCTAAAATAGCTGTATTTGATGGTGAGAATTGGAGTGATACGGCACTTTCTGATCAAAGCTGTGGGGCTGTTTCTGTATTAGCAGATGAAGATGGTGTTTGGATTGCACCGTCTGGCGGAAAAAATCCAATCTATTTTTGGGAGGATGGAACGATAATTTCTTATCCACTATCAGAATCATTAGTTGATCGTGCATTTCAAATTATTCCGGTTCTTTCTAACGGAACATTTTATATAGCAGTAGATGCACAAAATCCAGAAGTATTCGAGCTCTATCAATTACAAAAACAAACAAAAACATGGGAATTAACCGGAAATTCAATTGCACAAGAACTTGTTAACCAATCAGTTCTTGCAGCAAAAAATGAAAAATTATATTGTCTTTATACGTCATCTGATCAAAAAGTTTTCTTAAAAACACTCCAACTTTCGCATGCAACAGATATTATAGTAGGAGATTTAAATGAAAATGGTACCTTAGATTTGGCAGATGTTGTGCTTTTGCAGCAGCATTTATTGCAGCAAACAACATTAACAGCTGAGCAACTACAACGTGCAGATGGCATTGCGGATCAATTTGTTAATGGAATGGATTTGGCATGGCTGAAGCGGAAGTTACTCGGATAAAATAAGGCCGTAGACATTCGTTTAACCTTAAGGAATTTTCATTGATTTGATAATGGATGCCATAGCGAATTTTTTACTATGGCATCCTATTTTTCTTATATCAAAAAAGGAGGGGGATGACATGTATCAAAAGCGTTCTGTTATGAGGTTTCTATTAGATTTGCTTTATCCCAATCGTTGTCCTTGCTGCAATGGGTTTATTTGTTGGGATGCATTAATTTGTACATCTTGTATGCAGGCACTACACGTTTCAGAGGATTTGTTTTGTCCAAGATGCGGAAAGACATATTTAGATTGTATTTGTTCCGATGATTTACCCTACGATCGTGCATTTGCCATGAGTATTTATCAGAAACCAGCACGAAACGGAATTTTATCTTTAAAAACAGGAACAAATCTAAACTTTGGGGAATATGCTGGGATCTATTTAGCAGATCAAATCGAACGGCAATCTTTACAGGAATCATTGGATATGATCATACCGGTTCCAAGTACGGCCTCAAAACGACGAGAGCGAGGATATAATCAAGCAGAAGTGATTGGAAAAGCACTCGGAAAATGCATTCATGTTCCAATTCGAACAGATATTTTATGGAAAGATAAGCAAGGAAAGCAACAGCATTTGCTTTCAGCGGAAGAACGTAGAAAAAATATTCAGCAGTTTCAAATTCATCCCGTTGATTTAACGGGTTATCATATTGTTTTGTGTGATGATGTTTTAACAACTGGTAGTACAATTTGTAGGTGCGCAAGTTTACTCAAGCAATGTGGAGCAGAATGGGTGATTGTTGCGGTTGCTGCAACAACAGAACAAAAAGAATAGCACAATGGAAAGTACTCTGTTTTGATGGAAGTGGTTTGTAACTTTCTTTTTACATTCTTTTTTGTTAATTTTATATTGACATCATTCGACGGATATGTTATAATAAGAATCGGTCAAACGACCAAATATTAAAATAATATCTTTTGTATAGTCAAAATCGCCTTGCTTTCCGCAGGGCGATTTGGCTATTATTTTTTAATGCTGGTACCTTCTCTTTGTGTAAAAGTTATTTGAATGTTCATTGTGGAATAAGAATATTTTTGTTGAAATTGCTTTGGATACATGCTATAATAGAAATAATTTATTTTGCCGTTATTGATAGGAAAGGGATTGTTTTATGCATTTTTCTATAAAAAGATATCTATACACAATGGTTGGAATAATCGTATTTGGTACAAGTATACATGGGTCTAATAGTATGATTCAAAGTCATGCCATTTCCGATTTACAAACGGGTGACATCAATCAAGATGGCACAGTCGATGAAAAAGATCTTTCTCTTTTACATAGTTATAATTTAGAATTAATTAAAACCATTTCCAATGCAGCAGATTTGAATGAAGATGGTGTTATAAATGGATTGGATGAAGCATATTTAAAACGGTTATTCTTACAGAATTCCGATCCTCAAAAAAATTATAGAAATCTATTACTCAATGAAATTTGTACGCAAAATAAAAAGTGTTTACTTGATTGTTATGGACAAGCTTCTGATTGGATGGAGTTTTATAATGACGGTGATTTCCCAATTGATTTAAGTGGATGTGGCCTATCGGATGATTCATCGGATCCTTTTCAATGGACTTTTCCAGAGAATACAATTCTATCTTCCAGAGAATATCTCATTGTTTTTGCTTCAAAAAGAAATTCAACAGAAACAGAATTACACACTAATTTTGCACTGAGTAAGAATGGTGAAACTGTACTGCTTTCCTCTCCAAATGGGGATGTTCTGCAAAGGATTTCTGTTCCATCTTTAGCAGAAGATAGTACATATGGCCGTTCACCAAATGGCAGTGCAACCTGGTCGATTATGGAGCCAACACCTGGTTCTGCAAATGAATTAACCATTTCTGCACCTAAATTTTCAAATTCTTCTGGGTTCTATTCTGATGATTTTTCGCTTACTTTACAAACGGATCAACAAGATGCTGTTATTTATTATACGCTAGATGGAAGTGATCCATATAATATGGTAGATGGAAAACCGGCGTTATCGGAATCAGCTATGCCTTATACAGAACCCATTTCAATGTATGACCGATCATCAGAACCAAATGTCTATAGTAGTTATCAACATAGTAAAACGGCACAATCTATTACGTTGGAAATGCCATATTATGCGCCTAATTATGCAGTAGATAAAGCAACTGTTGTACGAGCTGTTACAGTAGGGTCTAATGGGGCGTATAGCTCGATTATTACCAATACCTATTTGATTGCTGATTCTGATAAGTTGAATCGATATCAAGATATTTCTGTTGTATCCTTGGTGACAGATCCTGTTAATTTATTCGATGCAGAAACTGGTATTTATGTTTCCGGTCAACAATATTTAGATTGGAAAAATAGTTCTGATTATGATGCCTCTATTGATGAATGGAATACAAAAAGTAAGGCAAATTTTTATTCTAAGGGACGGGAGTGGGAGCGACCTGTTTCTTTTGAATTATTTGAAAATGGAGTGCGTATGTATCAGCAGAATATGGGAATCCGTATCAAAGGTGCATCGACACGAAACAGTCCGCAAAAAAGCTTTAATTTATTTGCAAGAGGAGATTATGGAAATTCAAAATTAGAGTATCCGATTTTTAAGGAAAATCGAGCAGAATCAACTGGAAAAAACATTAAAAAGTATGATTCTATTACATTACGTGCTATGACAAATAGTTCTCCTATTCGTATTCGTGATAAACTTGCACAAGAATTATTAGACGGTCGGGATATGAGTACGCAAAATACGAAACCATGTTTTGTATTTTTAGATGGCGAGTACTGGGGACTCTATGAGTTTTACGAAAAATATTCAGATTATTATGTGCAGACACATTATGACATTCCAAAAGAACAGGTAGCAATGATTAAAAATGGTGAATTAGAAGAAGGTACTTCATCTGATTGGAACAACTTTTATTCCATATGTCAATATGCATCCAAACATGATGTAACAGATCCGACTGTTTATCAATATATTTGCGATCGAATGGATATTCAAAGTTTAATTGAACAATACTGTACAGGTATTTATTTGGGAACTGTTGACTGGCCAAATTATAATTATGCAGTATGGCGATATACGGGAGAACCAATCGATGGAAATTCATATGCAGATGGAAAATGGCGATTTATGGTAATGGATTTGGATTATTCAATGGGACTCACTTATAGTTCTTTCGATGGTGTGGAAGGGTATGCATATGATAATTTTCAATATACGCAAAAGAGTAATACTTGGATGCCAACAGATTTGTTTGACCATCTTCTTGCAAATTCAGATTTTGCAAAACAATTTGCATTGACTTATCAAGACTATGCCAATGAGTTGTTTTCGCCAAAACGTGTGAATCCTGTTTTAGAGCAGTACCAGACAGAATATTTTGACTGGTCAATGCAGGGCTTGAAGCGATGGAATGCTTGGTCTGCAAATCAGCGCTCTTATGAAGAGTCGTTTTCACTTATTCGAATATTTTTCACCAATCGTGCTGCCTATACATTGGAAGATATGGCGGAATATTTGAACTTATCTGGTTCATTAGAACCGTTGCAATTGCAAACAAATGGAAGCGGTAGTATTCAAGTTAACACTGTTACACCGGATTTTTCGGGTGGAACTTGGAATGGACAATACTATTCCGATTTTCCTGTTACATTAACTGCTGTTCCATCCAATGGTCAAACTTTTATTGGATGGTCTGGAGATTATGATTCTACAGATACAACAATTACGGTTTCTCTTCAAGATGCTATGCAAATACAGGCCAATTTTAGTAATGGAAATACTTGAAATTAGTTTTCATAAGAATGGATTGACATCAGATGGAATTTATGAATCATTTCAAAATAATGCGAAAGAAAATAAAAACAATTGCATTGCAGGTAAAATTAGATGGCACAATTGAAGTACGTGTGCCGCTTCAAATGACAGATCAACAAATTCAAGAATTTTTATACCGGAAATCAGGTTGGATTTCTCAACGTTTGCAAATGCTACAAATGTATTCGAAAAATCAAAAGCTTTCAGTAGATGAATTGCAAATGCTTGCCGATCAGGCACGTAGAGTGCTTCCTAAGCGAGTTGCTTATTTTGCATCTGTTTTGGGGGTTACCTATGGACGAATTACCATTCGCAATCAGAGAAGCAGATGGGGAAGTTGTTCCAGTAAAGGAAATTTAAATTTTAATTGTCTTATGATGCTCATGCCACAAGAGGTACAGGATTATCTTGTGGTTCATGAACTCTGTCATCGCAAAGAAATGAATCATTCTGTGCGATTTTGGAAAGAAGTAGAACAGGTGCTTCCTAATTATAAAGAACAAGAAATGTGGTTAAAACAGTATGGAACAGAAATTATACTTCGACTTCCTGAAAAAGGATGAGATACGATCTTTTTTGAGGGTACTTGCAACAAAATGAAAAGTATGGTATAATAAGTACTAATCATTCCGTTCATCTCGAAATCGAACGCTTTTTGAAGTAGGAAGAGGGGGATTTCATTGAAACGACTTCGTAAAATTCTGAAATTTGTTTGTAGCAGAAACAGCTTGTATATTTTTATGATGTTGGTACAAGTATGCTTTTTAGTATGGGCAGTTTTATTATTACGAGAACATTTTGCATTTGTTTATGCAGGTTTATTGGGATTAAATGCTGTTTTAATTGTTTATATTACCAATCGAAATGAAAATCCATCCTATAAAATGGCGTGGTTGATTATTATTGCAATTCTTCCTATTTTTGGAGGCTTAGCATATTTGTATTTAAAAACACGACTAGATAGCCGACAGTTTTTTAAACGATATGAAAAAAAAGTTGCGTCTACAACAGGACTTTTGAAACAGGATCTATCTACTTTAGACTGCCTAAAAGATATGGATCAGCGTATTTTTAATTTGTCTTATTATGTCGAACAATGCGGTTTTCCGATTTATACGGATACAGCAGTAACTTATTTTCCATTGGGTGAAGATCAATTTCTTGCGATGAAAGAGGAATTAAGAAGAGCAAAAAAATTTATCTTTATTGAATATTTTATTGTATCTCCGGGTAAAATGTGGGGGGAATTATTAGAGATTTTAAAAGAACGTGCTTCTGCCGGTGTTGAAATACGATTGATGTATGATGGAATTGGTACGCAATTTTTTGTTCCAAAGTCTATGTTTCAAAATCTTTCAAAATATGGCATTCAATGTAAAGTATTTAATCCATTTCGTCCATTTTTAAGTTCTGCCCAAAACAATCGAGATCATCGAAAGATCTTGGTTATAGATGGTCATACTGCATTTAATGGCGGAACTAATATTGCTGACGAATATATCAATGAATTGAATCGATTTGGACACTGGAAGGACACGGCAGTAATGCTAAAGGGCGCAGCTGTTCGTAATTTTACGTTGATGTTTTTGCACTTATGGGATATGAGTGACTGTTCCAATCAAAATTATGAGCAGTATTTACAAGCATCTATTCCAAATACTATTACCTATAGCGATGGATTTGTTCAGCCATTTGGTGATGATCCAATTAATGAAGAGCATATTGGAGATTCTGTATATTTGGAATTGATTCATGGTGCAAAACGATATGTTTACATTGAAACACCATACTTAATTCCAGATTATGAATTATTAACCGCTTTACAGCTTGCAGCCAAAAAAGGAGTGGATGTTCGAATTATTACGCCTTACCATGAAGATAAGTGGTATTGCCATATGATTGCATGGAAATATTATCAGGATTTATTAGGAAGTGGCGTAAAAATTTACGAATATACACCAGGCTTCATTCATGCTAAATGTTTTGTTGTAGATGATGAGATTGCTGTTTTAGGAACCATCAATTTGGATTTTCGGAGTTTGTATTTGCACTTTGAATGTGCTACTTTATTTTATCGAAACAGCGCGATTCAAGATATGTTGCATGATTTTTTATTAACACAAGAAAAAAGTCAGCAAATCACATTAGAGGATTGTCATGCACGACCTCTTGTCAAACGGGCATGCAGTTACTTTTTAGCACTGCTGTCTCCTATGTTATAGCCAATTTCGTTTAGAATTGGTTGGATTATTTTGGATTCAGATCAATACTAAGCGATTAAATATTGACTTTTGTTGTTGCATACAAATAGTCGGATCATAAAAGGAGAGAATATATTATGGCAGAAACATCTTGCAACCATCAGTGTGATTCTTGTCAGAGCAATGGAGCCTGTCAGGATCAAGAACACGAATTGCGTGCAAAAGAAAATACAAAGCATGTCAAGCAAGTAATTGGCATCGTAGGCGGAAAAGGTGGCGTTGGAAAGTCACTGGTTACAGGTTTGCTCGCAGTACAATTACAGCGGCTCGGTTATCGTACTGCAATTTTAGATGCAGATATTACTGGTCCATCTATTCCTAAAATGTTTGGGATTCATCATCCGGCAGAAGTAGAAGGAGAGTGTTTGAAACCAGCTGTAACAGAACAAGGGATGAAGGTAATGTCTGTTAATCTGTTGCTGGAACATGCAACAGATCCTGTTGTTTGGAGAGGTCCTGTTATTTCTGGTGTTGTAAAACAGTTTTGGGAAGATGTTACTTGGGGGGATGTAGATTTTATGTTGGTAGACATGCCTCCTGGGACAGGAGATGTTCCACTAACTGTTTTCCAATCTCTTCCAGTAGATGGAATTCTCGTTGTATCAACTCCTCAGTCACTTGTTTCTATGATTGTACAAAAAGCTGTTAACATGGCAGCTATGATGAATGTTCCAATTTTAGGAATGATTGAAAACATGCGTTATGTAAAATGTCCGGATTGCGGCAAGGAAATTCCGCTGTTTGGCTCTAATAGTGCAGCAGATTGTGCAGGTGTCCCCGTTTTGGAACAAATGCCATTAGATGCAAGTATTGCACAAGCCTGTGATGCTGGCACGTTGGAGCAGTTATCCGTTTCCTATTTGCAAAAGACAGCAAAGTTAATAGGAGATTCTTTTGGTTCTTCTGCAACAGAAGAAAAGTCAGAATAATGTATTTGTATATTGTTACATGCCAGGATGGCTCTTATTATACGGGAATTGCAAAAGATATTCGTGTACGACTGCAGGCACATTATGATCGAAAAAAGCAATGTGCAAAGTACACCAAGAGCCATCCTATTGTAGCACTTTCGGCATTGTGGTTATTTCAGAATGCCTCTACAGCCGCAAAATTAGAATATGCTGTTAAACAGTTATCTCATCTTCAAAAAGAGCAATTAATTGCATATCCAGAAGCACTGACGGAATCATTATTTCCAGAATATCATAAAGATTTAAAGCAGGTTTATAGGAATGTGCAATTGGAATCCTATTTAAAAAAGTAATTTTTTATCGTTTCTTTTGCCTAAAAAGTAGATGCGATTTTTAAAACTATCTTTCAATCTGTTGAAAATTCAATTAGAATCAAATATATATCATTACATTTCTATTTATATTATTAAAAAATAGTAAAAGGTAAGAAAAATGCTTGACATTCTATCTGATTGTGGTGTAGAATAAAGTAAGATTACAAGGATGGAGGTAATTGTTATGGATTTTTCAATTTGTGATTCCGAACTGAACATTATGAATATCGTTTGGGAAGAAGGCGGCACACGCGCTGTTGTAATTGCGCATCGCTTGCGAGAAGAAATTGGTTGGAGCCTGAATACAACTTACACTGTTATTAAAAAGTGTGTGCAAAAAGGGTATTTGGAGCGGATTGAACCAGGATATTACTGTAAGCCGCTAATTTCCAAAGATGAAATGCAGAAGTCCGAAACACGTCTGTTAATTCGTCGTTTGTTTAATAATAATGCGATGGATTTTGCAAATTCTTTTTTTGAAAATGTACCATTGTCTGATGAGGAAAAAAGTGCATTTATTCAGAAAATGAAGGAAAATGCCTAAAAACAGAAGAATTGATTTTACTTTACATAGATATGCAAAAGAAATATAGATCAACATATCAAAAAAGTAAAATTCCATAAAACAAAAACGATCAATTTGTACCCTTTGCAAATTGATCGTTTTTGTTTTATACTTTATACAATGAAGCATAGGAAAGAACTGATCTCATATGCTTCATTTTTATATTTCTTATATCTTGTTGTGTCTAAAATCATTCAAAGCTATCAAAATCGATTTGAGCAAGAATTTCTTTTAAAGATGCTGCTTCATCTGCGGAAAGTGTAATGCCTTTTCCCATTTTTGCATGTTCTGGTGCCCAATCTCGAATGTCATATTTGGGTTCTCGATCATTCCAACTTACTAAGTTTAATTCTTTGGTCCAACCTTTTGCGTTTTCAGAAATAACACCCAGGTGCTCCACGATTTCATATTTTAATTCTGCCATATTTTAACAGTCCTTTCTCATGCGGATAGATAATTTTTTAAAATTAAAGTATAACTTATTTGCAATGCATAACATCGCAATGTTTATGATCCGCAATGCTTTTTATTATACAAAAAATCGCTCAAAAAAGCAAGTGTATTTTTCAGCTTTTGAAAATTTTTTTGATTTTTCAAATGAGAAAAATCAAAGTACTCAAAATGTTTAAGTCTATTTTAAGAATTATCAGCTATAATGACAACATCATCCAAGAGATGTGTACTTTTAGAAGGGAGGCAGCAAATGTGCAGAGTGAGCGGTTTGTTCTTCTGCCAAGAAATTTATGGCAATACGAACTTTTGAGCGAAAGGAGATCAAATTTCTATTAACAGCCAAGCAATATCAGATGCTGCAACCATATCTGTTGCAGTATATGGAACCAGATCCGTTTTGTGTTGATGGAAAAGAGTATGGCATCTATAATATTTATTACGATACACCGGATGACTATTTGATTCGTACATCGTTAGAAAAACCATACTATAAAGAAAAAATACGCCTTCGTAGTTATATGTCTCCTGCTAAACAGGATGATACTGTGTTTTTAGAATTAAAGAAAAAGATTGGCGGTATTGTCAATAAGCGACGTGTTACATTAACATTGGAGCAAGCCAATGCATATATGTTACATGGGGTTTCTCCAGAATTAAATGGAAACTATATACAGCAACAAGTGCTTGGAGAGTTAGATGCTTTTTTGAAGCGATACGCCGTTTTGCCAAAGCAGTACATTAGTTATCAGAGAGCAGCTTATTTCGGAAAAAATGATAAGAATTTTAGATTAACATTAGATCGGAATTTGATCGAACGACGACACGATTTATCGCTGGATACAGAATGCTATGGGAATTCTATTTTAAAGGAAGATCAATATTTGATGGAGGTCAAGATCTTGGATTCTATGCCAATATGGTTGGCAGAACAGCTTGCCTCGCTTCATATTTATAAAACAAGTTTTTCAAAATATGGGAGGGCATACACCAATACCATTGCTAAAAAAATAAAAGAGAAAAGGAGCCAGTTTTCTTATGTTTAATTTTATGATTCCGTTGTCAGTAACTACAAATGCAAGCAGCCTATTAGCTGATTCTGTAAAATCCGTTACAATTACGGACATGCTGACCGCTTTAATTTCTGGTGTCGTGATGGGTTTTTTCATTAGTTTGGTCTACATTTTCACACATCGAAAGAGTGGTTATTCACAAAGTTATGTGATGACTCTATTGGTTTTGCCACCAATTGTTGCAATCGTGCTAGTTATGATTAATTCGATGGCAAGTGCGTTGAGTTTGGCTGGTGTCTTTACATTATGTCGTTATCGTACAATACCTGGTGATCCAAAGGATATTACCTATGTATTTTTTGCAATGGCGGTTGGCGTAATTTGCGGAATTAATTCCTTATCAGATATTTGGTTTGTATTTGTTTTCTTTGCAGTGATTGCAGCTGTTTTAATTTTAGTAGAGCTTTGCAATTTTGGAAAGTGTAAAACAACCAGTATGACATTGAAGATTACCATTCCAGAAAATTTAAATTATGTCGGATTATTTGATGATCTTTTAAATGCAAATGCAACAGAATGGACTTTAAAGCGTGTAAAGACAACTAATTTTGGATCTCTGTTTGATCTTGTTTACAGTGTACAATTGAAACAAAACATTGATCAAAAGGCTTTTATAGATGAGATTCGAAAATTAAATGGAAATTTGACTGTTGTGCTTTCTTTATATCGATTTGACGATAAAATTTACGAAAAGTAAGTCCTTGTAAGACAAGGTAAACTTTTATTTTTAATAAAATAAACCTGTATATTGCAATAAATTAGATTGATTAAGATTGCAATATACAGGTTTTTTGTTTTAAACTTAAAAAATCAAAAATATTTAGTTGTAATTATATAATCCTATTGACAAATTATATAAATATGATATAATAGAATCAACAAAACAGAAAGGCGGTGAGACAGTGAAACGAAGTACATACAGCGTTGTGCTGATGGATGATGTTGTAGCAGCAATTGATGCATTAGCTGCACAAATGGGGACAAGTCGTTCCAATTTGATGAATCAGATTTTGGCAGAACATGTTTGTTGTATTACACCAGAAAAACGGATGCGATCTATTTTTTCTTATGTAGAACAGCAAATGAATGATGCATTTCGTATTCAGTTGCAAGCGTCTGATGCGATGTTATCGGTTCAGAGTTCTTTACGTTATAAATATCGACCAACAATTCGATATAGTGTGGAACTATTGCGAAGTCCAAAAAATTCACAAATTGGATGGCTTCGAATTGCGTGCCGTACGCAGAGTCAATCTCTGATTCATACCATTCATGCCTTCTTTCAGTTGTGGATTAAATTAGAAAGGGCATATGATCCGGATAAAACGGCAGAACGAGAGTATCAGCTGCTTCCTGGACGAATGATCCGTAGTTTACACTTGTCAGAGCCAACAACAGAAGAACAATTGGGGACTGCAATTGGAGATTATATTCGTATGATTGACGCTGTCATGAAAACTTATTTTTCTGAATTATTGGAACAAACAGAAATGAACACTTGCTTACAAGCTGTAGAATCACAGTTTGTGAAAGAACTTCCAAAGTTAACACTTCATCTCTAAGCATCTATGAGAGGAAAGAAGTAGCTGAATCAGGAGGGATTTATATGAATGCACAGAAATTAACAGAAAAATCATTAGAAGCTGTACGTGCTGCAAATGGAATTGCGGTGGAACAACAAAACAACATGATACAACAGCTGCATTTGTTTCTTGCGCTGCTGTCTCAGGAAGGTGGACTAATTCCGCAGCTTTTTCAAACAATGAATGTTGCTGTGGATAATGTCAAAATGGAAGTGCAATCCAAAATTAATAATTTACCATCTGTAACAGGAAGTGCACGAAAAGCAGATGAAGTGTACATTGCACAAGATGTAGATCGCGCATTTCAAGAAGCGGAAAAAGAAGCTGCAAAAATGCAGGATGAGTATATTTCAGTGGAACATCTCATGCTTGGCTTGTTTGATGTTCCAGATCGAGACTTAAAAGAAATTTTTCAAACATTTCAGCTAAAGAAAGAAGATTTCCTAAATGCATTGATGAAAGTGCGTGGAAATGTTCGAGTAACTGGACAAAATCCAGAGGAAACGTATAATGTTCTGCAAAAATATGGTCAGGATCTTGTGACACTAGCACGGAATGGAAAGCTGGATCCCGTAATCGGAAGAGATAGTGAAATTCGTAATGTTATTCGTATTCTTTCCAGAAAAACGAAGAATAATCCTGTTTTAATCGGAGAACCAGGTGTCGGTAAAACAGCAATTGCGGAGGGACTTGCTTTGCGAATTGTTCGTGGGGATGTTCCGGACAATTTGAAAGATCGGAAGCTGTTCTCTTTGGATTTGGGTGCATTGGTTGCTGGTGCAAAATATCGTGGTGAATTTGAAGAGCGTTTAAAAGCCGTTCTGAATGAAGTCAAGAAAAGTGAAGGCGGCATCATTCTATTTATTGATGAGCTGCACACAATTGTTGGTGCTGGAAAAACAGATGGTGCAATGGATGCAGGAAACTTGCTGAAGCCAATGTTGGCAAGAGGAGAATTACACTGCATTGGCGCTACCACATTGAATGAATATCGGCAGTATATTGAGAAAGATGCTGCCTTAGAGAGACGGTTCCAGCCGGTTATGGTGAATGAACCATCTGTAGAGGATACGATTTCTATTTTGCGTGGACTGAAAGAGCGGTATGAAGTTTTCCATGGCGTAAAAATTCACGATCAAGCATTAATTGCTGCTGCTGTGTTGTCTAATCGTTATATTACAGATCGATTCTTACCGGATAAAGCAATTGATTTAATCGACGAAGCATGTGCGCTGATTCGAACAGAAATGGATTCTATGCCAACTGAATTGGATGAGATTCAGAGAAAAATTATTCAGCATGAAATTGAGGAAGCCGCTTTGAAAAAAGAAACCGATAAGCTTTCGCAAGAACATCTGAAAGAAGTACAGCAGGAATTGTCGCAAATGCGGGATCAATTCAATGCAATGCGCGCAAAGTGGGAAAATGAGAAAAATGCTATTTCAAAAGTGCAGAAATTGCGGGAAGAGGTAGAACAAGTAAACGGAGAAATCGAGCGAGCAGAGCGAGATTATGATCTGAATAAAGCTGCAGAATTGAAATATGGAAAATTGCCGTCTTTGAAAAAACAGCTGGAAGAAGAAGAGGCAAAAGCAGAGCGATCCAAAGAAAGTAATTCGTTATTGCGAGATAAGGTTACAGAGGAAGAAATTGCACGGATTGTGGGACGTTGGACGGGTATTCCAGTATCTAAATTGATGGAAGGCGAACGAGAAAAATTATTGCACATGGATGAAGTGCTGCATCGTCGTGTCATTGGACAAGATGAAGCAGTTGAAAAAGTAAGTGAAGCAATTTTACGTTCTCGCGCTGGAATTCAAGATCCAAATCGTCCGCTCGGTTCCTTCTTATTCTTAGGACCTACTGGTGTTGGTAAAACAGAGCTTGCAAAGGCATTGGCAGAAGTTTTGTTTGATGATGAGAATAACATTGTTCGAATTGACATGAGCGAATATATGGAGAAATTCAGTGTAAGCCGGTTGATTGGAGCACCTCCTGGATATGTTGGATACGAAGAAGGCGGTCAATTAACAGAGGCTGTTCGCAGAAAGCCATATTCTGTTGTTTTACTAGATGAAGTAGAAAAAGCACATCCAGATGTTTTCAATATTTTGCTGCAAGTTTTGGATGATGGACGAATCACAGATTCGCAGGGAAGAACAGTTGATTTTAAAAATACCATCATCATCTTAACTTCTAATTTGGGATCTCCTTATATTTTGGAGGGGATTGATGAAAAAACAGGTGCTATTTCATCTGATGCCCGTGCAAAAGTAGATGCTTTGCTCAAGCAGTCTTTCCGTCCAGAATTTTTAAATCGTTTGGATGAGATCGTGTTCTACAAACCGCTTACTAAAACAGAAGTTGGAAAAATTGTAGATTTGATGCTGCAAGACTTAGAGCGGCGTTTGGATCAAAAACAATTGCACTTGACTGTTTCAGATGCAGCAAAGGATGCAGTTGTTGCACAAGGCTATGATGTTAACTATGGTGCACGTCCATTGAAACGATTCATTCAGCAAAAAATAGAAACTTTGATTGCAAAGTTATTGATTGCGCAGGATCCGTTGCCGGATTCGACAATTGTAATTGACTACACTGGAACACAATTTACAGC
>FR899083.1:91732-127702 GCA_000437255.1 Ruminococcus sp. CAG:403 | reverse complement strand
CCCCAGCCATATTTTTTGTTCTTTAATAATCATTTGATTCAGTATCTTCCAATGCAATTAATTCTAGTACAATGCAAGTAATATTATCTTCTCCACCATTTTTTAGAGCTTCTTGAACTAAAACAGCAGCCTCATTAAAATAATTTTCTGATAAAATGGAGGAAATCTGTTCGTCGCTGCACATATTGGTTAATCCATCTGTGCATAATAAAAATTTTAATCCATTTTGATAAGGGATTAGTGGTCTGGAATCAGCATTCAGACCAACATCATTTTTATCAGCACCAATAAATAATGTAAGTCGATGATGGTCAGGGCTATTTCGTGCCTCTTCCTCGGTATAAATGGAGGCGTCTATTTTTTGATTGGCAAGTGTATGATCTCGTGTCAATTGTGTAATTTCATGATTTGAAATAGCATAAATGCGACTATCACCCAGGTAATATAATTTTACAGCATTTTCAAAGAAATGAATCATGGCAAATGTCGTACCACCATTCAATGAGTGTTTCTCTAAAAGCATATTACAAATTGCTTGATTTGATTCATTGACATATTCTGATACGCATTGATCCAATGCACGTACATTTTCGACAGTTTTAAATTTCTTTTCATACTTTCTCATGGTTTGCACTGCAATTTCGGAAGCTACTTCTCCATAAGCAGCGCCTCCCATCCCATCAAATACAGCGAAATTCATGCCGTCTGCATGCTGTAGGGTGTATGTAGCAGAAAAATCATTTCTAAAAATATCATTCATGTAGATTCCTTCTAAATAAAAGTTATCTTCATGATTTCCACGTACTTTTCCAATGTTTGTGGCAACAGAAACACGAATTGCATAATTCGTAATTTGATTCTGATTCAATTCTTGATCCAAAGAAGAGCTTCCTTGATGATTTAAAAAAGAATAGAATCCATCTTCTGTTGTATCAGAAAATTTATGACCAAAAAACATTTTACACTCCTTACTGATGAACGTGAATAGTTTGCATAGGAATAGTTTACCATATTTTTTAAAATAAGTAAATACCTAAATAGAGAGAAGTGTTATTTAACAGCAATCTGTACAACCACAACACAAATTAATTAGTAAATTCGCCATACAACAGCGCATACAACTATCGGTGTTTACATCTGTTCCACCCATATATGTATGCTGCATATTTTGATAGTGGCTGCCTCGTAGTTGCAATTGTTGAAGTAAGTTCTGATATTCATAGTTATTGGGTTCTAGTTGAACAGCTGTCTTTGCATATTGTATTGCTGTAGCATTATTTCCAATTGCAGAGTGTGTAATTGCGCTAATATAGTACCATTTTGCAGAACGATCTTCCATGTCGTTTAAAACATGCAGTGCTTCCTCAAATCGATGATTTCGAATAAAATTGATAGCTGCTTGAAAGCGAAGATCTTCTTCACTTCCTGTACTGTGATCTTGATGAGTATGAAATCCTTGCTGGTAAGAAGTTTGTTTTCCGTTTCGTTCATCCATAATCTGTTGATAAGCCTCTTGAACTTGCTTGAATTTTTCTTCATATTGTGCTGCATTTGGATTATCAACGTTTGCATCTGGGTGATATTTTTTGCTCAATGTGCGATAGGCTTTTTTTATTTCCTGATCTGTTGCGCTTGGAGATATATTTAGAATAGAATAAGGATCCATCATGACAATTACGGACCTCCTAAAGAAGATAATAATATTTTTTTCTTTTTATTGAATTGCTGCCAGACTCCAGCATATAGAATATTGCGTAGAATGCTGTCGTGCTTTATAATTGGAAGTTTCTCAAAGCAAGCAGTACATTCTGCGATCATCATTTGTAGAAGCGTTTCGCATGGCTGGAGACACTGCTGCACAGAAAGACCAGATAATACGAATGGATTGTAATTATGACTTTTTTGATCCCGCTCCATATCATCAAACGCATCTAAAAGATAAATGAATTTCCCTAAGAAAAAACCAAGTTGACGTAATAGATGTTCCCAGCAATCTGCTTTATAAGAAAAAATTTCAGCTAATATTTTACCAAAGCAACCAGATGCTGCATCCAGATCAGTGGTATGAGAAGATTCAATCTCCGAAAGGCGCTTCAATTGTAATTCAATTTGATGTACCTTTTCTGGATATTTTATAGAAATTGTACGATAAGATTTATGGAAAAGCTTCATAATAAAGTGCTTTTTATGATCCTGACAATCCATCCAGTCGTCTTTTGCATTGTAGTAAGAAAGAAGTACATTCATATCTGCGGCATATTCAATAATTGCGCTACTTTGAAATGTTTGACATTGACAGCATTTTACAATGCATCGTTTTTCTTTTGTTTGTTCTTGAGGTTCATATAAACCATCTAATAATAAGCAAAGAAAAGTCATGTCATAGCTAAGCAGCATTTTTCCTTTCCATTTATACTTTTGTTGTAGGGATTGGCAAAGGCCGCAATAATAACTATGATAGACATCATATTCTCGGAATTTTAGTTCTGGCTTGTAAATTTGTATATATCCATACATAATTTAACGACTCCTTTTAATAAAGGAAGTCTTGCATTTGGGACAAGTAATACTTACTTTTCCTTTTCCTTTTGGAATACGAATTTTCTGCTTGCACTGTGGACAGGTAAAAATATGATAGTTTTTTCGTGTGTTGTGTAAATGCCTTTGCTTTTCACACCATTTTTTTAGAGAGTTTGCTTTTTGTAAATAATATTGATTTTCTTGAGCACGTTTTGTGATATTTCGAGAGAGCATCCGATAGTAGATCAAAAAAATAAGCAATAGTACAAAAAGCTGTAAAATGACGTTATGAAAAACAATTTGAAGTAATAGGAAAAAAATTAGTATTACAAACAGCATTTTGTTAAGAGAATCATTGCCATATCGTCCCATCATCCATTTTTGAAGGGTATTTCGAAAATTCATTTTAAGTTCCTCTCTATTAAAATAGTGGCATAAAGAATGATATCAGTATACCATATTTTCGGCAAAAAGAAAAGTGGAATTTCAAAAATTTCATCATATTTTCAGAATCAAAACGCATTGTTCAAACAAGCTATTCCGTGGAATAAAATTGTTATTTTTGCTTGACAAGCTCTTTCCTTTCATGATACAATAAAAAAGAAATCTTTTTATTGTAGTAAAATAAGAAAAGTTGTTTGAAAGATAAAAATATCGTTCAAAAGACTTGTAAAAAGAAAAGAAAAGTGGTATAATAAAAACGTTAGTGGTTGAGAGCATACTAATAATTAAAATTTATGGGTATAATATTGATTTAAAATGATAAGACAAAAATAGATTGAGGTGTAGCAGTCATGAAACGAATCTCAATTGTGGTTCCATGTTATAATGAGCAAGAAGTATTGCCGCTGTTTTATACAGAAATTACAAAAGTTATGCAGGAAATGATGCAGACTTATTCTGATTTGGAATTTGAATTGTTATTGATTGACGATGGGTCGAAAGATGATACTTTGAAAAAATTTCGTGAACTTGCACAAGGAGATTCACGGGTTCGATATATATCCTTTTCCAGAAACTTTGGAAAGGAAGCTGGAATGTATGCGGGACTTCAAAATGCAACAGGGGACTATGTTGTTGTGATGGATGCAGATCTTCAACATCCACCTACTTTTATTCCTGAAATGTATTCGTATATTTTAAGCGGCGAGTATGATTGTGTTGCTACTAGAAGAGTGAATCGGGTCGGAGAGGCGAAGCTTCGTTCGTGGTTTGCACGAAAGTTCTATAAGATCATGAATAAAATTTCCCAAACGGAAATTGTGGATGGTGCACAAGATTTCCGCTTTATGACACGTCAAATGGTAGATTCTATTTTGGCAATGGGAGAGTACAACCGCTTTTCGAAAGGCATTTTTAGTTGGGTTGGATTTCGAACTAAATATATAGAATACGAGAATGTAGAACGTGCTGCCGGTACAACAGGTTGGTCGTTTTGGAAACTGTTTCGCTATGCATTAGAAGGCTTTTTTGCATTTTCCACTGCACCGCTTTCTATTTCTTCTTTCCTTGGGATTTTGAGTTGCCTTGTTGCACTCATTATGATTGTTGTGATTATCATTAAAACATTGATATTTGGAGATCCAGCACAGGGATTTCCAACATTAATCTGTGTTATGTTTTTGCTTGGTGGGTTGCAGTTATTTTGTATTGGCATCGTTGGCCAATACCTGGCAAAAACTTATTTGGAAACGAAAAAAAGACCAATTTATTTGGTGCAGGAAACAGAAGAGTATGTTCATAAAGCTGTTGAGAAAAAATAGTATGCATCGCTATATTACGCAATAGGTGGCGCATTCTATGAATAAACATACAAAGTTTCTGATCGCTATATTATGCAGTATAATTTTGATTTTAGCGGCTGCAATTGCACGATTTTATTGGAATGTTTCAAAGAGTTCCTCTGTGATTTCTAATCAAATAGATTCGTTGACAGAAATCGATCGAAGCATGGATGGGTATTGTATTTTTACGGATTCGTCTGGCATGTATGGTGTCTTGGATCGTTCTAATCGTATTATAGTTGATGCAGAATGGAAAGAATTAGAATTCTTTTCTTCTGGGTATTTGCTTGCAAAAAGAGAAGTAGATCAGCAAGACTTGGTCGGTATTTTGAATATGGATGGAGATGTTATTGTTCCATTTTTATATTCTGATATGCAACAATTAACCAAATTTTTGATTGTTGGTGTAATCGGTCAAAATGTTGGCTATGTTTTCTATTCTGATTCTTTTGATCCTATTTCAAATGAAACTTGGGATCGATATCAAATAAACGATCATTTTTTGACAGCTTTTTTAAAAAATGATACATTTCATTTTGAAATGAAAGAGCATTCTTTTCATTTGACATCTTTTGATTTAACTCGTGCATCTATTCCAGAATGTACATTGTCTTTTTCTTTGGAATCATCTGATGTAACGTTGCTCACTGTTCAAGAGTGGGGATTTTACATGGATTTGCTGGAACAATTTGCTGGAAAATTGAAGAGTGGTCAGTTGGGATCATATGCTGGTGCAATGCCAGAAGATATGCAAAATTTATCATTTTTACATACAGAAAAAGAGATAACAATGCTTTATGCGGATAATGTGTTTTCTAATTCGTTTGCAGTTGCATATCAGGATCAATCTACAAAAGAACAAAAGATGTTTTATGTTACTGTTTCTATAAAAAGAAACGAACAAAATCAATTAACCATAGCAGACGTGCGTTTTTCTTGAAATGTGCGAATCTGTGGAATAAAAATACTACTTTATTGAGTGTAATCAATAGGTAGAGAAAAGAGGATTCTATGGCAAAAAAAGTTGCGATTATCATGGGAAGCGATAGTGATCTTCCAGTTGTAAAGAAAGCGTTTGCTGAACTGGATAAATTGAATATCTCTTATGAGGTACACGTTTTATCAGCACATCGCACACCTGAATTGGTAGCAGAGTTTTCTAAAAATGCAAAGAAGAATGGCTTTGGTGTCATTATTTCCGCTGCTGGAAAAGCTGCACATTTAGGCGGCGTTATCGCAGCATATACTACACTTCCTGTAATTGGTGTGCCGATTAAATCTTCTACGTTGGATGGAATGGACGCTTTATTAGCAACTGTTCAAATGCCGACTGGTGTTCCTGTTGCAACTGTTGCCATTGATGGAGCTGCAAATGCTGCTATTTTGGCTGCACAAATGTTGGCACTTTCTGATGACACCTTGGCTGCTCAGCTGGAACAGATGAAAATTGATATGAAAGAATCTGTTCAGCAAAAGGATGCTGCATTAGCTCAGCAATTAAGTAAGTAAACAATTTCTGATGATCGGAAATTATTTTAATTTTGGAGGAAAGAAAAATGGAAAATTTACAAAAAACAGAACAATTATACGAGGGAAAAGCAAAAAAAGTTTATGCAACAAATGATCCAGCGGTTGTAATCGTGGATTATAAAGATGATGCGACTGCTTTTAATGGCGAAAAGAAGGGTACCATTGTTGGAAAAGGCGTTATTAATAACAGAATGTCTAATTACATTATGAAGCAGTTGGAAAAGGAAGGCGTTCCGACACATCTGGTGGAGGAATTGAGCGATCGTGAAACTGCTGTAAAGAAGGTTTCTATTGTTCCGTTGGAAGTAATTGTTCGGAATGTAGCAGCTGGCAGTTTCTCTAAGAGAATGGGTGTAGAAGAAGGAAAGGAACTGCTTTGCCCAATCGTAGAGTTCAGCTATAAATGTGACGAATTGAACGATCCATTTATCAACGATGATTATGCACTGGCACTTGGATTGGCTACACAGAAGGAAATCGACACCATCAAAACCTATACCAGAAAAGTAAATGAAGTTTTGAAGAAGTATTTCCTTGGCATTGGCATTAAACTGATTGACTTTAAGATTGAATTTGGAAGATTAGCGGATGGAACCATTATTTTGGCAGATGAAATTTCTCCAGATACTTGCCGTTTATGGGACGTTAAGACCAATGAAAAGCTGGATAAGGATCGCTTTAGAAGAGATCTTGGTGGTACAGAAGAAGCTTACCAGGAAGTTATGAAGCGAATTTTTGGAGAATAAAAACATATCACATTGATGGATTGGAGATTGTCTTTCCATGTTAAATAAACCACGAGAAGAATGCGGCGTATTCGCTGTGTATAGTAAAGAAACAACTGATGTAGCATCTATGGCATATTTTGCGTTGTATGCCCTCCAGCATCGCGGACAAGAGAGCTGTGGTATCGTCGTAAATGATAAAGGTGTGTTGTCACATCACAAAGATTTGGGACTTGTTCCGGAAGTATTTACGCAGGAAAAATTGGATAAACTAGGGACAGGAAATATTGCGATCGGACATGTTCGCTATTCTACCACTGGGAAACCCAATCGTTCCAATGCACAGCCAATTGTCGTTCGGCATGTAAAAGGGCCAATGTCTATCGCACATAATGGAAACCTTGTAAATGCTCATAAATTAAGAGAAAAGTATGAAATGCGTGGTGCGATTTTTCACACTACAAATGATACGGAAGTAATTGCTTATGCAATTACAGAACAACGTTTAAAGCGTGCTTCCATAGAAGAAGCAGTAGAATATGCAATGGCTGATTTGCAAGGTGCTTATTCTTTGGTTGTAATGTCACCAAAGAAATTGATTGCTGCAAGAGATCCGCAGGGTTTTCGTCCACTTTGTATGGGGCGCTGTAAGGATGGAGCTGTTGTCTTTGCTTCCGAAACATGTGCATTAGATAGTGTAGGTGCCACCTTTGAACGAGAGGTAGAGCCTGGAGAAATTGTTGTTGTGGATGGAGACGATATTCATTCCATTCGAACTTATTGTGGTCAAAAGCAAAGTTTTTGTGTATTTGAATATATTTACTTTGCACGGCCCGATTCAATGATTGATCATTATTATGTACATGATGCAAGAGTAAATGCTGGAAAGATTTTGTGGAGAGAACATCCTGTTGAAGCAGATGTGGTAATTGGTGTGCCAGATAGCGGTCTGGATGCTGCCATTGGATTTTCGGAAGCTTCTGGTATTCCATACAATCTTGGATTTATGAAGAACCGGTATATTGGTCGTACCTTTATTCAGCCAACACAGTCTCAAAGAACCAATTCAGTTCGTATCAAATTGAATGTGGTGAAAAGTGTTGTTGCTGGAAAACGTGTTGTGCTAATTGACGACAGCATTGTAAGAGGTACTACTTGTAAAAGAATTGTAAACTTATTGAGAGAGGCTGGTGCCAAGGAAGTTCATATGCGAATTTCTTGTCCACCATTTACCAATCCCTGCTATTTCGGTACTGATATTGACAGCAAGGAAAACTTAATTGCTTGTCAGATGTCAATAGATGAAATCTGTAAAGAAATTGGAGCGGATTCACTCGGCTATTTGAGTATACAAGGTGTCAGATCCGTTGCAAATGATGATCTGAAAGAAGATCCTCGTTTTTGTGTAGGATGCTTTACGGGAGAGTATCCAATTGAGGTTCCGAAAGAGATGCCAAAAGATAAATTCGAGAAAAAAATTGGTGAGTAATGCAGGGAGGAAAAGCATGAAAAGTTATTCTGAAAGTTATAAAAAAGCTGGTGTAGATGTAACTGCTGGTTACAAGGCTGTATCTTTGATGAAGGAACACATCGCAAAAACCATGACTCAAAATGTCCTGACTGGAATCGGTGGATTTGGTGGTTTATACGAATTGGATGTAACCAATATCAAGAAGCCAGTTTTGGTTTCTGGAACAGATGGTGTTGGCACGAAATTGAAGATTGCTTTTTTAATGGATAAGCATCATACAATTGGAATTGATTGCGTAGCAATGTGCGTCAATGATATTATTTGTTGTGGTGCAAAACCACAATTTTTCCTGGACTATATTGCACTTGGAAAGAATGTTCCGGAAAAAGTTGCCAGCATTGTTTCTGGTGTTGCAGAAGGTTGCGTACAGGCGGGCTGTGCTCTGGTTGGTGGAGAAACTGCAGAAATGCCTGGATTCTATCCGGAGGATGAGTACGATGTCGCAGGATTTTCAGTTGGTGTTGTCGATAAGGATAAGATTTTAGATTCCAACACGCAGAAACCGGGAGATGTTTTAATTGCATTACCGTCTAGCGGTGTGCATTCTAATGGTTATTCTTTGATTCGAAAGGTATTTACAATCAATAGCCAGAATTTAGCACGTCATTTTTCTGAATTAGGGACTACACTTGGAGATTGCTTATTGACTCCGACAAAGATTTATGTGAAATCAATTTTGTCATTACTTGATGCTGTTTCCGTGAAATCCATTGCACATATTACTGGTGGTGGTTTTTACGAAAATATTCCACGGTCACTCAAGTCTGGATTATCTGCTAGAATTGATCGCAGTACCGTTCAGATTCTCCCAATTTTTGATTTAATTGCGAAAACTGGAAATATTCCAGAACATGATATGTTCAACACTTTTAATATGGGTGTTGGTATGGTCGTTTGTGTTGCGGCGGAAGATGCAGATCGTGCTATTTCTGTTTTGCAGGCGGCTGGTGAAAAGGCATACGTTTTAGGTGATTTGGTAGAGTCAGATGAAGGCGTTATTCTAAAATAATTGGATAGGAGACAACGAACATGAAAAAAATTGTTGTACTTGTATCTGGAGGCGGAACGAATTTACAGGCTCTAATTGATGCGCAAAAAAATGGATTGATTTCAAATGGAACAATTACATGTGTTATTTCTTCTAAGGAAAATGTCTATGCATTAGAGCGTGCCAAACAAAATCAAATAGCGACTCGTGTGATTCCAAGAAAAGAGTATCCAGATGTAGCAACTTATACAAAAGCTTTGACAGATGCCTTATTGGAAGAACAGGCGGATTTAGTAGTCTATGCAGGGTTTATGACGATCTTAGATGAACAAATTGTCCGTGCTTTTCCGAACAAAATGATGAATGTACATCCAGCCTTAATTCCTTCTTTTTGTGGGAAAGGTTATTATGGCCTTCATGTACATGAAGCTGCTTTGGCAAAAGGTGTGAAATTAACTGGTGCAACAGTGCATTTTGTTACAGAAGTGTGTGATGGCGGGCCAATTATTTTGCAAAAGGCAGTCCCTGTTTTACAAGATGATACACCTGAAACATTGCAGCGGCGTGTTATGGAACAGGCTGAATGGATTATTTTACCGCAGGCTGTAGCATTATTTTGCGAAGATCGAATTCATGTGGAACAGAATAAAGTTATTATTTCTGATCCAACAAATGCATCTTGAGAGGAGTTTGTTATGCAAACTATAGATATCAAAAATGAACTGAATCAAAATTCTTACCCAGGTCGTGGAATTCTTCTTGGAAAATCTACAGATGGACGTTTTGCTGTTGCAGCTTATTTCATTATGGGGAGAAGCGAAAATAGTCGAAATCGTGTTTTTGTAACAGATGGAGATGGAATTCGTACACAGGCGTTTGAACCTTCTAAAATGGTAGATCCGAGTTTAATTATTTATGCACCAGTTCGGGTTTTGAAGGATTATACAATTGTGACAAATGGAGATCAAACAGATACAATTTATGATTTGATGCAGGAAGGAAAAACATTTGAAGAGTCTCTGCGAACCAGAGAATTTGAGCCGGATGCACCAAATTTTACGCCTCGTATTTCTGGTTTGATGGATTTTACAGGTGATTATTCCTATTCGCTTTCTGTTTTAAAGAGTGCAGATGGAAATCCTGCTTCTTGTCAGCGGTATACATTTTCCTATCAAAATCCGGTTGCGGGAATTGGTCACTTTATTCATACTTATATGCAGGACGGAAATCCGCTTCCGAGTTTTGAAGGAGAACCGAAAAAAGTTGCAATTTCCGGTGATATTGACACTTTTACCAAAACAATTTGGGATAATTTAAATGCAGAGAATAAGGTTTCCCTGTTTGTACGATTCGTTGATTTGGAAACCAAGCAAGTAGAAACAAGAATTGTAAATAAAAATCAGTAATTTTTCTAGGAGGGAATATAAGATGGCATCAGAAATGCAATTAAAATATGGATGTAATCCTAATCAAAAGCCTTCTCGTATTTTTATGGAAGATGGTTCTGAACTTCCGATTACCGTTTTAAATGGAAAACCAGGTTATATCAATCTGTTAGATGCTTTCAATGGTTGGCAACTGGTTTCTGAGTTGAAAAAAGCCACCGGAGTTTGTGCTGCAACATCATTCAAGCATGTATCTCCAGCTGGTGCAGCAATCGGAAGATCGCTTTCGGATACATTGAAAAAGATTTATTGGGTGGATGATTTGGGTGAATTGTCTCCATTAGCGTGTGCTTATGCAAGAGCACGTGGTGCTGACAGAATGTCTTCTTATGGTGACTTTATTGCACTTTCTGATGCATGTGATGTTCCTACTGCAAAGATGATTCAGCGGGAAGTATCAGATGGTATCATTGCACCTGGATATACACCAGAGGCATTGGAAATTCTGAAGAGTAAGCGTAAGGGCACGTATAACATTATTCAAGTAAATCCTTCTTATGTTCCGAATCCAATTGAACATAAACAGGTATACGGTGTTACTTTTGAACAGGGCAGAAATAATCTAAATATTTCTGATGAGTTATTGAATCATATTGTAACAGAAAATCAGAATATTCCACAAGATAAAAAGGAAGATTTGCTAATTTCTCTCATTACTTTGAAGTATACACAGTCTAATAGTGTGTGCTATGTAAAGGATGGACAAGCAATCGGAATTGGTGCTGGTCAGCAATCTAGAATTCATTGTACCCGTTTGGCTGGTCAAAAAGCAGATAATTGGTGGTTGAGACAGTCCCCACAAGTTCTTTCTCTACAATTTCTTGATGGGATTCGTCGCGCAGATCGAGACAATGCAATTGATGTTTACATGAGTGATGAGTATGAGGATGTACTGGCAGAGGGTGAGTGGCAAAAGATTTTTGCTGTAAAGCCTCCGGTTTTCACCAAGGAAGAAAAGAAAGCTTGGATTGCAAAAAATACAGATGTTTGCTTAGGATCAGATGCCTTTTTCCCGTTTGGTGATAATATTGAACGTGCAAAGAAATCTGGTGTTGCATATATTGCACAGCCAGGTGGGTCTATTCGAGATGATCATGTTATTGAAACTTGCAATAAGTATCATATTGCTATGGCAATGACTGGAATTCGGTTGTTCCATCATTAATTAAAATGGGAGGAAATTCAATGAAGGTTTTAGTAGTCGGTGGCGGTGGAAGAGAACATGCTATTATTATGAAATTAGCAGAGTCTCCAAAAGTAACCGAATTGTACTGCGCTCCAGGAAATGGCGGCATTTCTAAATATGCAAAATGTTTCCCAGTTGCTGCAACAGATGTTGATGGTATGGTAAAATTGGCAAAGGATTTGCAAGTTGATTTGGTTTTTGTTGCGCCAGATGATCCGTTGGTATTGGGTATGGTAGATGCTATGCAGGAAGCTGGATTTGCAACATTTGGTCCGAATAAAGCTGCTGCTATTATTGAAGGTAGTAAAGTATTTTCTAAGAATTTGATGAAAAAATATCAGATTCCAACTGCATCTTATGAAGTATTTCATACACCAGAAGATGCGATGCGGTATATGGAAGAAAAGGATCAGTTCCCAATTGTAGTAAAGGCAGATGGTTTAGCACTGGGTAAAGGTGTTATGATTCCTCAGAATTTAGAGGAAGCACGAGATGCCATTCATACAATTATGGAAGATCGGATTTTCGGTGAAAGCGGTGCAAACGTTGTCATTGAAGAATTTTTAACTGGTCCGGAAGTGTCTGTTCTTTGTTTCACAGATGGAAAAGCAATTGCACCAATGGTTTCTTCTATGGATCATAAACGTGCTTATGATGAAGATCTCGGTCCCAATACAGGCGGTATGGGAACTGTTGCACCAAATCCATATTATACAGATGAAGTAGCAAAGCAATGCATGGAAACCATTTTTTTGCCAACCATTCAGGCAATGCAGCAAGAAGGGCGTCCATTTAAGGGATGTTTATACTTTGGATTGATGTTGACACCAAATGGACCAAAGGTAATTGAATATAATTGTCGGTTTGGAGATCCTGAAACACAAGTAGTGCTTCCATTGTTGAAAACAGATTTTGTGGATATTATAGAAGCAATTTCTAAGGAAACTTTGAGTGATTTGGACATTCAATGGAAAGATGGTTGTGCAGCCTGCGTTGTAATGGCAAGCGGGGGATACCCCAAGAGTTATCCAAAGGGTTTGCCGATTTCTGGTTTGAATGCTCAAGGACAAACAGCACATTGCCTGGTCTATCATGCTGGAACCCAGTATGATGGACAACAGTTTGTAACAGCTGGTGGTCGTGTATTAGGCGTTACTGCAACAGCTGATACTTTGAAGGATGCACTTGCACGTGCATATGATGGTGTAAATGAAATTCATTTTGATCAGGTACATTATCGGAAGGATATTGGTCAGCGTGCGCTGCGTGCGTCTGCAAAATAAAAAAGTGAATCTGCTTATGAGAAACTTGGTGAAGTACAAGTTTCTCTGAGCATACTTTTTCTAAAAATAATCTCAAATAAATACATGGAGGTATGTCATGAATGCTCGTTTGCCCTTTTTACGGGAAAAAGCCGGAAAATTGACAACTGCTCCAGGTGTATATTTGATGAAAAATGCTAAAAATGAAATTATTTATATCGGAAAGGCAAAAAACTTACACAATCGAGTTGGAAGCTATTTTCGAGAGCATGCTGACCATACGCCAAAAGTTGCAAGTATGGTAGAGCATGTGTATGATTTTCATTTTATTGTAACGGATTCTGAATATGAAGCACTTGTTTTAGAATGTAGCTTGATTAAACAACATCAACCAAAGTATAATATTCTTTTGAAGGACGATAAAGGGTATCATTATATTTGTATTTCTAATGAACCTTACCCAAGGGTAACTGCTGAAAAGAATAAGGAAAAAGATGGCATTTATTTTGGTCCGTATATGAGCGCTTTTATTACAAAAGAAACGGTAAAGGAAATTAATACAATTTTCCAATTGCCAACGTGTCATAAAACATTTCCAGTTGTGTCTAAACATGTTCGACCTTGTTTAAATTATCATATTAAACAGTGTATGGGACTTTGTAGAGGCAATATTTCAGTGCAGCAGTATCAAGAGATTATAGAGCAAGTAAAAGATTATATTGAATCAGGAGGCACTGCTTCTGTTAAGCGAATGCGAATAGAAATGCAAAAAGCATCTGATGCTTTGCAATTTGAACGAGCATCTATTTTGCGAGATCGAATTCGTGCTATTCAAAAAGCAGGGGAAACGCAGAAAATTTTAGATGCAGATATTCAGGAAGCAGATGTAATTGCAATGGCTGAATATAATGGTATGCAATGTGTTTCTATTTTGTTGTATCGAAATCATCGACTATTCGATAAGGAAACTTTTTTCTTTTCTGAAACTGATTTGACGGATTTTATGGATTTGTTTTTGTCTCAATATTATCATAGTCATACGGATTTCCCGGATTATATTTTAGTTGGTACTCCATTGCAAGATCAGTTACTTTTGGAGCAAATGCTGCATCAACATCCACGCTCTAAAAAAGTCAAAATTTTAGTTCCACAGCGTGGGAAACTTTATCAGTTGGTGCAACTTTCTAAGAATAATGCTTCAGAAGAATTGGCTTTAAAATTTGGACGTGTTGGAAAAGATATAAAAGCATTGGAAGAACTTGGCACATTATTGGATTTGCCTAATCCGCCTGTTTATATTGAATCATACGATATTTCTAATTTGTCTTCCTCGTCTATGGTTGCTGGTATGGTTGTTTTTGAAAATGGATTGCCGCTTAAAAAAGCTTATAAGCGATTTTCTATTAAAGCAGTTCAAACACAAGACGATTATCATTGTATGCAGGAAGTTTTGTCAAGGCGGTTTCAACACTTAAAAGATCAAGATGAGGAATGGTTTTCCAGAAAACCAGATCTTATTCTTTTAGACGGTGGTATTGGACATGTGCATGCGGTTCAATCCGTTATGGATCAATTTGGTTTTAAGATTCCACTTTATGGAATGGTAAAAGACAATAAACACCGAACACGTGCCATTGCAAGCAATGGCGGTGAAATTGCAGTTACTAGTTATCATGAAGCTTTTATGTTGCTGACACGTATTCAAGATGAGGTGCATCGCTATTCCGTTCAGTATATGAAAAATCGGCACAAAAAAAATTCTTATTCTTTAACGCTAACTTCTGTAAAAGGAATTGGAGCAAAAAAAGCAGAGCAATTGTTGTTGCATTATAAAACCAAAGAACAACTGAAGGATGCTACGATAGAAGACCTCATGAAAGTTGCAGGGGTTCGCAGAGAAGTAGCAATGGAATTACAGCATCTTATTGATGCATTTTAGAAGGCATATTTTAATCTAGGAGGAACTGATAGATGCGTGTAATTGCTGGTACTTGTCGTGGAAGAGTTCTTATTTCTTTAGATGGAAATGATGTTCGTCCAACTACAGACAAAGTAAAAGAGGCTATTTTTTCTGCAATTCAATTTGATTTACCAGATGCACATGTGTTAGATTTGTTTTCTGGAACGGGTCAAATGGGAATAGAAGCGCTTAGCCGAGGTGCAGAACAAGTCGATTTTTTGGATGCGTCCTTAAAATCAATTCAATGTACTAAAAAAAATATTCAACTTTTAGGTTTAGAGAATCGTACAAAAGTGATTCAGCAAGATAGTATTTCTTATTTGAAGCTAACACAGGAAAAATATCATCTTGCTATTTTAGATCCTCCTTATCATAAGGAAATTTTATTGCAGGCTCTTCCACTTTTATCGGATCATTTGTTTATTGGTGGAAAAGCAATTTGTGAACATGAAAGTGAATTGATTTTACCAGCTCAAATCGAATTACTTTCCGTCAAAAAAAGATATCGGTATGGAAAAATTGCCGTTACAGTATATGAAAAAGTGGATGAAGTATGATGAATACAAAACGAATTGCAGTATGTCCAGGAAGTTTTGATCCTGTTACATTGGGACATTTGGATATTATTACACGTGCCTCTAAATTGTTTGATCATGTAATTGTGCTAGTTTCTAAAAATATTATGAAAGCAGAAGCAAGTTTTACAACGCAGGAACGGAAAGAAATGATCCAACGTGTCACAAAAGATTTGCCAAATGTTTCTATTGATATATTAAATGGTCTTTTAGCCGACTATGTAAAAGAAGTACAGGCAATTGCAATTGTAAAAGGACTGCGAGCTGTTAGTGACTTTGAATATGAATTTCAAATGGCGCTTGCAAATAAAAAGTTATATGCTGGTGCAGAAACTGTTTTTTTAACAACAACTGCAGAGAATATGTATCTGAGTTCTAGTGTTGTAAAACAAATTGCAAATTTTGGCGGTGATATCAGTCACTTTGTACCAAGCTGTATTTTGAAAGATATCGAAAAAAGATTGGTAAAGGAGAACGGTCATGTCAATTAAAGATTACATGGATGATTTAGAGGACTTACTAGATCAAGCACATCCAATTCCATTTGTTTCTCATAAGGTTATTATTGATGGAGAACGAATGCAGGAATTAATTAATGCTGCACGCCAGGATATTCCATCAGAAATTAGTCGTGCAAAGGCAATTAATGATGAGTGTGATCAAGTCATAGAACGTGCAAAATTAAAGGCAGAGCGTATCATTCAAGAAGCTGAAATTCGTGCAAAAGCAATGATTTCTCAGCAAGAAATTTTAAAAGAAGTAAAAAAGCGTGCTATGGATATGGTGACGAAAGCACAAAGCGGATCGAATGATGTAAAAGTTGCTGCTGAAAATTATGTAAATGATATTTTGACTGATGTAGAATCTTCTCTTGTAAATACGTTAAAAGAAGTACGAGAAACCAAAACAAAAATTGCCAATCGAAAAAAATAAGAATGAACAAAAGTTTATAAATCCAATTGCTTTTGTTCACATTTTTTTGCTATAATAATATTTAATCTATAAAACTTTTGAATTGAAAGAAAAATAGATCAATTTGCTACGATATTTAGATAAAACGTATTACATAATAAAGCTGCAAGAAAGGAATGATTTCCCATGGATAAAATTGATGCGATGTTAATTACATTGTTGCAAGAAAATGCAAGAGCACCATTGAAATTGCTTGCTTCCAAAGTGTTTTTATCTGCACCGGCTGTATCCTCCAGAATTGATAAATTAGAAAAGCAAGGTATTATTTTAGGATATAATACAATTATTGATCGCCAAAAACTAGGTTATCATATTACTGCTTTTATCAACTTGGAGTTGTCTGCAGATCAAAAAGCTGAATTTTATCCATTTATTAGCAGTTGTCCAAATGTTTTGGAATGCAATTGTGTAACTGGAATCTATTCTATGTTAATCAAAGTGTCTTTTCCATCTACTCAGGAATTAGATACATTTATTGGAAAAATTCAACGCTTTGGAAATACTTCCACCCAAATTGTATTTTCCACGCCAGTTCCACATCGAGAAATTAATGTGGAGCCAAATGTTTAATTCTTATATTGCAATAATAATTATAAAAAAGACCTTCTAATAAAAGAAGGTCTTTTTATTTGGATTGCTGTTAAAGCCTGCTAATCTCTTTAAACATATCCTGCATTTTTAAATCAGTTTCTGCAATGGTCTCTGCACATTGTTTTAATTCATCCGTTAGTGAAGCGGCAACATCTTGATTACCAATGGATTTATAATGTAACTGATGCTCCAAACTAGCCCAAAAATCCATTGCAATGGTTCGAATTTGGATTTCAACTGGTGCAAATTCTTTTCCGTTTGCCATATAAACAGGAACATTTAAGATCATGTGAAAGCTGCGGTATCCGTTTAATTTTGGATTTTTGATGTAATCCTTGATCCTTTTCAATTGGAAAGCACTATGTTCTGTTAGTAAATTTGCAATTGCATAAATATCATCCACATAATAACAGATCACACGTACGCCAGCAATATCCTGTAAATGAATTCTTGCAGATTCCGGAGAAACTGCAAATCCTTTTCTTTGTAGCTTTCCAATAATACTTTGTGGAGATTTAATGCGGCTTTCAATATTATGAATTGGATTTCTTTGAAAGCGCATGCTGAATTCATTATCAAAAATATTCAGTTGTGTTTTCACCAATTCAATGGCAGAGTCATAGAGATGTTCCAATTCTAAAAAAGAATAAAATGTATTCTGCAAAGAATCTGTTTCATTTTCCGGGACGATATCTCGGATGGCATCTAAATAAAATTCCTTATCATCCATAGTTTCACCTTCTTATATTGGAAGAAACGCACACAATAAAACTTGTGTGCGTTTATCACTTTTTAACGATTGCTTATGGTAATAGGCGATTGATATCTCTCGGGAACATGCTTGCAGAACGTACATTAGAGAGTTTCAGCAATTTCATAACGAGACGTTCCAAACCAATTCCAAGACCGCCGTGCGGAGGAAGTCCATATTTGTGTGCTTGCAAATAGTTTTCAAAATCTGCCGGATCCAATCCTTGTGCCAACATTTTTTCGATTTGTTCTTCGTAGTTGTGAATTCTTTGTCCACCGCTTGTAATCTCTAATCCACGGAAAAGCAAATCAAATTTATAGGCTAACCGACTGTCTTCTTTTGCATTCATAGCATAAAAAGGCGGTTTAGAAGAAGGGAAGTGTGTAACAAAAATAAAGTCACTATCGAAAGTTTCTTTTGCATAGTCACACAATGCCACTTCGTCTTCTGGTTCCAAGTCCAATTTGTTTTTAGATCCCTTGTTACCAAGAATTTCTTTAGCTTCTAACAGGGTAACACATGGAATTTCATGAATTACCGGTACTTCAGCTTGCAGCAATTCCAATTCGTATTGATAGTGCTCCTGTAAGTATTGCATCACGTAGCGCAGCATTGCGGTTTCCATTGCCATAACATCATACATGCTGTCAATATAGCCCATTTCAAAGTCCAGACCGATGTATTCGTTGATATGACGAGAGGTTGCATGCTTTTCTGCTCGATAAACTGGTGCAATTTCAAATACACGATCGAAAAATGCAACTGCGGTTTGCTTATAGAATTGTGGAGACTGATTCAAGAATGCAGGTTTATCAAAATATTCCAAATGGAAGATATTTGCACCGCCTTCAGCACCTTGCGCAACAATTTTAGGTGTATGAATTTCTGTGAATCCTTCTTTCAACATAAATTCACGGAATCCATTGCAAACGCCTTCTTGAATTTTGAAAATTGCACGTTCATGAGGATTACGCAATGCAACAGAACGATTATCCAAATTGATTTCCAGAGAGCAATCTAACTTTTTGTTAGAAACCTTTAGAGGATATTCCTCATTGCTGTTAGAAATTACCTGAATGGTGGAAAGTTGCAATTCAATGCCACCAATTGCTTTTTCGTTCTTTGTAACAGTACCACTTGCAAATACAAAATTTCCTTCTTTTAAACCGGAAATGGGATCCTTACAAATATCTTTACTATAAACAGTTTGAATCAGGTAACGTCCAGTTCTCAGAATAACAAATGAAAATGTACTCATTTGTCTGATTTTGTGTACACAAGCACGGAAAGAGATGATTTCTCCTACCTTTTTAGTGGCTTCCTCAAAAGAGAACTCTGTTAACAGGTGATTTCCATCAATAGAAAGAACATTTTGCTTTTTAGATGGAAAATATGCTTGATCATTTGAATAGGTATGATAAGATGGAGCACTTTCTTCTACTACTTCATTTTGTACCTGTTTTGTCTCAGCTGTTGTGTCAGTAACAGCTGTTTTTTCAAGCAAATCTGTCAAAGTAGTCTTAATTACTCCAGGTGTACAGATACCACGTAATGCTTTTGTACACTGTCCCATTAAGAAACCAAATACTTTTGTTTCTCCGTTTTTGTACTGCAAAACAGCTTCTTGATTGTTTGCCAAAATTCCTGTCATAATTGCAGTAGCCTGCTCCATATCATTGGAAATCAGCATGTCCTTTTCTTTTGCAATTGCTTCTGGATTTTCACCTTTTTCTGCCATAATACGGAAAATCTTTTTCGCATCATTTTTAGAAATTTTTTCTTCGTCTGCAAGTTTTACCAAAGACGCAAAAGATTCAGCGGTAAAGGGAAGAGCATCTAATTGAATTTCTCCTAAATTAACACGACGCAGCATTTCTCCAATGATGAAGTTAGCAATGCTTTTTGGATTATTATAAACCTGTAATGCATCATCATAGAAATCAGAAACAACTTTTTGATTTACAAGAATTTGTGCATCTGTTTTGGAAAGCTGATAAACCTTTGTATACCGTTCCATGCGCTTATGCGGCAATTCTGGCAGCATTGCTTTGATTTCATCCAGCATTTCATCTGTAAAGTTTACTTGTAAGATATCTGGTTCCGGGAAGTAGCGATAATCATGTGCATTTTCTTTGCTACGCATGGAGGTGGTTTCTCCCTTGTTATCATTGAACCGTCTTGTTTCTTGGATAACACGTTTTCCTGCATCTAGCAAACGAGATTGTCGTTTGATTTCATAGTTAATTGCACGAGTAATGGATTTCAAGGAGTTCAAGTTTTTAATTTCAGCACGCGTTCCCAGTTCCTTGTCTTCTGGACGCATAATGGAAATATTAACATCACACCGTAAAGAACCCTGCTCCATTTTACAGTCACAAACACCAGCATATTGCAGCAATAAGCTAATTTTTTCTACAAAAGCTTTTGCTTCTTCCGCAGAGGAGATATCTGGTTCTGTAACAATTTCAATCAACGGAATTCCACAACGGTTGTAGTCGGCTAAAGAAACGGCATTAAAATCATCATGCACCAGTTTTCCGGCGTCCTCTTCCAAGTGAATCCGATTGATACGAATATTTTTCTTTCCGGTAGAGGTTTCAATTGCAACAAGTCCATCCAAACAAAGCGGACGCTGCAACTGTGAAATCTGATATGCTTTCGGCAAGTCCGGATAGAAATAGTTTTTCCGGTCAAAAACAGAAAATTTATTAATATGGCAACCCAACGCAAAACCAGCTTTTACAGCATATTGTACTGCTGTTTGATTGATGACTGGTAAAGTACCTGGCATACCAGTACAAACCGGGCAGCATCTAGAGTTTGGACTTCCACCGAATTCTGCGTTACAAGTACAAAATACTTTGGAGTTTGTTAAAAGTTCTGCGTGAATTTCAAGACCAATAACAGGGATATATGACATTTTTTAAGATCCTCCTCTTAAAGACTTGGTGCAATGGTTGAGAACTGCTTCTCAAATGCATCAGCCACTTGAAGAATGGTTGCCTCATCAAATTGTTTACCAACAATGGACATTCCAATTGGCATACCATTTTTGCTGTAACCACAAGGTGTAGAAATTGCTGGAAGAGACGCAATATTAACAGTAACTGTACAAATATCAGCTTGATACATTTTGACAGGATCTGAGATATTTTCCTGTACATGATAAGCAACAGTTGGTGTTGTTGGTGTTAAGATTACATCGCAAGTTTTGAAAATCTCTGCATAATCTGCTGTGATTTTTTGCTTTAATGCCAATGCTTTTCCATAGTATGCATCATAGTAACCACTGGAAAGTGCATAGTTGCCCAGCATAATTCTTCGCTTTACTTCTTCACCAAATCCCTCACTTCTTGAATTGCAGATCAATTCATTGAAGTTTTCTCCGATATTGCTTCTGTGTCCATATTTAATGCCATCGTATCTAGAAAGATTGGAGGATGCTTCTGCAGAAGAAATTAAATAATAAGCAGCAACTGCATATTTTAAGCTAGGCATACTGCAAGATACCAATTCTGCGCCCATTGCTTCATATTGCTTTGCAGCCTGCATAACCGCATTGCGTACTTCTTCGTCAATGCCATCTGCAAAGAATTCCTTTGGGATTGCAATTTTCAATCCCTTGATGGACTGCCCGATCTTAGATGTGTAATCCGCAACTGGTCGTTTTGAAACAGTTCCATCATGTGGATCGTAACCGGCAATGACATTTAAAATTGTTCCACAATCATATGCAGTATTTGCAATCGGTCCAATTTGATCCAAAGAAGAAGCAAATGCCACTAAACCATATCGAGAAACTCTTCCATAAGTTGGCTTCAATCCTGTTACACCACAAAATGCAGCTGGTTGGCGAATAGAACCGCCGGTATCAGATCCAAGTGCTGCTGGTGCCAAAGAAGCAGATACACAAGCAGCAGAACCGCCGGAAGATCCACCTGGAACGCAAGTTAGGTCATATGGATTTTTTGTTTTTGCAAATGCGGATGTCTGTGTGGAACCGCCCATTGCAAACTCATCCATACTAGTTTTTCCAAGTAGAACCATATTTTGTGCAGCCAGTTTTTCCATTACAGTTGCATTATATGGCGGTACAAAATGTTCCAACATCTTGGAAGCACATGTTGTACGAATATCATTGGTACAGATATTATCTTTAATAGCAAGAGGAATTCCACATAATGGCGTAGCTTTCCCAGCGTCAATTATTTTTTGAGCGGCTTCTGCATCTTGTAAAGCACGTTCTCTTGTAACGGTGATGTAGCTTTCCAATTTAGCATCTATTTGATGGATTCGATCCAGGTAAGAATTCGTTAACTCAACAGCTGAGATTTGCTTGCTATCCAGCATGTTGCGAAGCGTTTGAATTGTTGTTCTTAATTCCATAGTTTTCTTTCCTTCGCGATTCGCAAAAAAGCGATTATGGCGCGAACAAACTCCTTTCTATTATTCGACTACCTTTGGAACTACAAAGCAGTTTTCATCATGCACTGCATTTTGTAAAATCTTTTCAGTGGGGAAGCTGTCTGCTTTGATGTCTTCACGCAAATCATTTAAATAGATATTTTTGTTATCTGCAAGAGCATCATATGTTACATCGATTTCTTTGACCGTATCCATTACTTCAATGATATTGGTCATTTCATCTGCCATTTTTTGCAATTCATCTTGAGAAAAATGTAATTTCCCCAGTTCCGCCAAGTAGGCAACCATTTCCAAATCCAATTTTACTACCTCATTTCCTTTTGCTGGAATGCTATGTAGCTCTCCAGAATCATTCAAAATTCATTATAACATATAATTGATTATTTTGCAAGCAGTTTCCATAAATGCATAAAAATTCAAGGATTTCAAAGAAAGATATAAATTTTTTTTGATACAACTTGATTTTTCCGTTATCTTTTTGTATAATAGAACTAGATGTAAATTGGATAGGAGGAATTATTATGCTTACTTTTTCGAAAATGCATGGAATTGGCAATAATTATATTTATATCAATTGCTTTCAAGAAACTGTAACAGATCCTGAAAAACTTGCTGTTTTCATGAGTGATGTTCGATTTGGAGTGGGATCAGATGGATTGGTTCTGATTCTTCCATCAAAAGTGGCAGATTTTCGGATGCGTATTTTTAATGCAGACGGTTCGGAGGCGATGATGTGTGGAAATGCGACACGTTGCATTGGAAAATATGTATATGATATGGGAATGACGGATCAGACAGAGATCACGTTGGAAACCAATTCCGGCATTAAATATCTAACTTTATATGTTAAGGATAATAAAGTGGAATCTGTCAAGGTGGATATGGGTAAAGCAATTCTGAAGCCTGCTGATATTCCAATGCTTTCTGATTTGGAACAATTTATTGCACAACCTGTGGAGGTGGATGGAAAAACCTATCAAGTAACGGGAGTATCGATGGGGAATCCACACGCTGTAGTGTTCCTTCCGGAAATTGATCATTTGGATTTGGAGAAAATTGGCCCGCTTTTTGAACATCATCCATTATTTCCAAATCGTGTAAACACGGAATTTGTTCGTGTTATTGATGATCATACATTGCAAATGCGTGTTTGGGAACGTGGAAGCGGAGAAACTTTTGCTTGTGGAACAGGAACTTGTGCATCTGTTGTTGCTGCTGTTTTGAATGGTTACTGTAAGCGGGAAGAACGTATTCTGGTACATTTGCGTGGTGGGGATTTAGAGATCATCTATCATAATGATGATACTGTGACAATGATTGGTCCTGCTACTTATGTATTCGAAGGAAAAATGGAGGTTCCAAATTTATAGGGACTTTCTATGTTTCAATGATAAAACCAAAAGGAGTGCATGATAATGCCGTCTATTAATGAAAACTTTTTGAAGCTGGAAAAAAATTATTTGTTTATCAATATTGCCAAGAAAGTAAATGCTTTTCTTGCAGAGAATCCGGATGTAAAGTTGATTCGGATGGGTATTGGTGATGTAACCCTTCCAATTGCGCCTGTTTGCGTGGAAGCTATGAAAAAAGGCGCAGAGGAAATGGGCGTGAAGGAAACGTTTAAGGGCTATGAAGATAGCGGAACAGGATATGATTTCTTGAAACAAGCGATTGCAGACTATTATGCATCCTATGGCGTTTCTTTGAAATTGAATGAAATTCGAGTAAACGATGGTGCAAAGTCAGACTGTGGAAACATTGTCGATATTTTTGGAGATGATAATGTTATTCTGGTCACAGATCCTGCATATCCTGTTTACGTAGATTCCAACAAAATGAATGGAAGAACCATTCTTTATGCCAATTCCAATGAGGAGAACGGATTTGCAGCGATGCCAGATCCATCTGTACATGCAGATATCATCTATTTGTGTTCTCCAAATAATCCTACGGGCTCTGTTTATACAAAGGAACAGCTTGCGGAGTGGGTTGCATATGCTAAAGCCAATCAAGCTATTATCATTTATGATGCAGCTTATGAGGCATTTATCACAGAGGAAAATATCCCGCACAGCATTTTTGAAATAGAAGGTGCAAAATCTTGTGCAATTGAAATGTGTTCTCTTTCTAAAACAGCTGGCTTTACCGGAATGCGTTGTGGTTATACAGTTATTTGTGATGACTTAAAGGTGACAGCATCTGATGGAACAGAGGTAAGCATTGCACAATTGTGGGGCAGAAGACAGGGAAGCAAGTTCAATGGCGTTTCTTATCCTGTACAGTGTGCAGCAGCAGCAGTCTTTACAGAAGAAGGCATGAGGCAGATTCATAAAAATATTTCCTATTACCAGGAAAATGCAAGAATCATTGCAGCGACTATGGACGAGCTGGGTATTCAATATACCGGTGGAATTAATTCTCCTTATATTTGGTTGAAGTGTCCGAACAACATGGGAAGCTGGGAATTCTTTGATTACATCTTAAAAGAAATTGCAGTTGTTGGTACACCTGGTGAGGGATTTGGCAAAAATGGAGCTGGTTGGTTCCGATTGACAGCATTTGGAGATCGAGACAATACCATTGAGGCAATGGAACGTTTGAAAAATCTACTGAAAAAATAAATGAAGTTGGGCGGCGTTATTTCCGTCGCCCTTTTTATTTTTATAATCAATCTTTTGAAGGAGGCTTTTCTTTTATGAAAGCAGTTATTACAGTAATCGGTGAGGATAATGTTGGAATTTTACATAAGGTAAGCGGAATTTGTGCAGAATATCATGCGAATGTTATTGAAGTAACACAGAGCGTATTGCAGAACATGTTTGCTATGATTATGATGGTGGACATTTCTACCATCAATGCGGATTTCTCTGCTTTAAGCGATCGTCTGGCAGAATTGGGAAAAGAACTTGGTTTATCTATTCATACGATGCATGAAGATATCTTTAAATCCATGCATCGTATTTAATGACTGAAGTAGTTTGTTGGAGGATTATCAAATATTATGAGTAATACTATGTTTAACAGCAGTGATATTCTGGAAACCATTCGTATGATTCAGGACGAATGTCTGGATATTCGTACCACAACAATGGGCATTTCTTTGTTGGATTGTATTGATCCGAATATCGATGCAGCTTGTCAAAAAGTATATGACAAGATTACAACAAAGGCAGAGCATCTTGTTTCTACAGGCGAAAAAATTGAGAAGGAATATGGTATCCCAATTATCAATAAGAGAATTGCGGTTACACCAATTGCGATGCTGGCTGCTGCATGCCCCAATGACAATCCTGTAAAATTTGCAAAGGCTTTGCAAAGAGCAGCGGAAACATGTGGCGTTAATTTTGTCGGTGGATATTCTGCATTGGTACAAAAAGGATTTAGTGCCGGAGATCTTTCCCTAATTCATTCCATCCCAGAAGCACTTTCTGAAACTACACGTTTATGTTCTTCTGTTAATGTTGGTTCTACTCGCACTGGTATTAATATGGATGCTGTAAAAATTATGGGAGAAGTAATCTTAGAATCTGCTCAATTGACCGCAGATCGTCAGTGTGTAGGACCTTCTAAGTTGGTTGTATTTTGTAATGCACCAGAAGATAATCCGTTTATGGCTGGAGCATTTCATGGTGTAGGAGAACCAGATTGCGTAATCAATGTTGGTGTTTCTGGTCCTGGTGTTGTTCGTTCTACAATTTCCAAATATCCAGATGCTTCTATTAATGAACTGGCAGATATTATCAAAAAGACTGCGTTTAAGATTACTAGAATGGGACAATTGGTTGGTTCACGTGCCTCTAAAATGTTAAATGTTCCATTTGGAATTGTGGACTTGTCCTTGGCACCTACCCCGGCAGTCGGTGATAGTGTGGCACATATTTTGGAAGCAATGGGTCTGGAAGTTTGTGGAACACATGGAACTACCGCTGCGTTGGCATTGCTGAATGATGCAGTAAAGAAGGGCGGCGTAATGGCTTCTTCTAATGTAGGTGGTTTGTCAGGTGCCTTTATTCCAGTTTCAGAAGATGCTGGTATGATTGATGCTGCTGTTGATGGAACATTGACCTTAACAAAATTAGAAGCAATGACAGCTGTTTGCTCAGTTGGTCTGGACATGATTGCAATTCCTGGCGATGTAGAAGCCACCACAATTTCTGCAATTATTGCTGACGAAATGGCAATTGGTATGGTGAATAATAAAACAACAGCGGTTCGTCTCATTCCAGCAGTTGGCATGAAGGAAGGCGATATGCTGGAATTTGGCGGATTGTTTGGAAGCGCTCCTATTATGCCAGTTAGCAAAAAATCAAGTGCTCGTTTTATCAATCGCGGTGGAAGAATTCCTGCTCCAATGCACAGCATTAAAAACTAGGAGTATATGCATCTTATGAATCATATGCAAGCAACGATTGCTGTAATTGGAGGCGGAGCATCTGGCTTGGTTGCAGCAATCGAAGCAAAAAAACGACTTTCTTCTCACGATACTGTGGTTATTATTGAACAAAATTCAAGAGTTGGGAAAAAAATTCTGGCTTCTGGAAATGGAAGATGCAACTTTGGAAACCTAGATATAACGGTTTCGCATTATCACAGTTCCATTCAAAATTTGTCTGAAATTTTGATGGGATATCCTGGTGCAAGTGCATATTTTCACGAGTTAGGTGTACTCTGTAGAGAAGAATTTGGTCGTTTATATCCGTACAGCAATCATGCTTCTGCCATTTTAGATGCACTTCGACTTTCTGCTCAATCGCTTGCGATCACAACGCTATTGGAAACAAAAGTGTTGCAATTGGAAGTGCAAGATAAAACAATTATTCTTTTTTGTAGCAATCAATTAAAAATAGAAGTCTCTGCTGTTATTTACGCGGCTGGAGGTTGTGCAGCTCCTACTTTGGGAACAGATGGTAGCAGTTATCGCTTATTAGAACAAGTCGGACATCATATACTGCCGCTTACGCCGGCTTTATCACCAATTTATACGGATAGTACTTTGTTGCATGGGTTAAAGGGAATTCGTGCACATGCAAAGGTATCTGCGATAGATCAAAATGGCAAGTCTTTGCAACGGGAAGTTGGAGAAATCCAATTTACGGAAAAAGCTTTATCTGGCGTTTGTGTCTTTAATTTATCTGGTCTCTGTCAAGAAAAGAACACACCTGTACAATGGATTTCGTTAGATCTTCTACCTGATTATTCCCAAGATCAGGTAGAATTGCTATTGTGGGAGGTTTATGCCATTCGTACCCAGCAAACGCTGGAAAATTTTTTGACAGGGTTGTTTCAAAAGCGTCTTGCTGTTCAATTGATTCGGCAGAGTCGAATTCCGCATAAATTAACAGACTTCATCTATCATTGCACGCAACAAGATATCCAAACATTAGCAAAGCAAATCAAAGATTGGAGATTTCCAATTACAGGAATTGCACCTTGGAATCAAGCACAAGTATCTGCTGGAGGAGTTCCAGGATATGAAGTTACCGATACTTTGGAATCCAAATTTCTACCAAATCTTTGGATTGTAGGAGAAGCTTTGGATGTATATGGAGTATGCGGTGGTTATAATTTGAATTGGGCGTGGGCATCTAGTTATTGTGCAGCGGAAGCGGCTGTGAAAAAAATAAAAGAAGAGGCCTCTTTATGATTAAATTAACCAACCTTCTTTTACCAATTTCTTATCAAGAAGACGATGTGAAGGCACTTGCTGCAAATAAAATGCATATTTCGTACAAGCAAATCAAAAAGTGGCAATACCTAAAAAAATCATTGGATGCTAGAAAGAAAAAGGGACTCCACTATGTGTTGTCAATTGCAGTGACATTAGAAACACCGGAATTAGAACAGAAGGTTTTAAAAAGAAATACAACATCCAAAGGCATGACAATCGGATTGAGCTCGTATACCCCCATTTCCTATGAAATACCAGATTTTCATAACATGCTGTGTGAACGGCCAGTAATAGTTGGCTTTGGACCTGCTGGAATGTTTGCTGCTTATGTGTTAGCAAAAGCAGGATTGAAGCCAATTGTTTTAGAACGTGGAGCACCGGTAGAAGAGCGTACAAAAGAAGTGGAACATTTTTTTCAAACCGGTATTCTAAATCCAAATACCAATGTACAATTTGGAGAAGGTGGTGCAGGGACTTTTTCGGATGGGAAACTGCACACTGGTATTCATGATCCACGCATACAATTTGTCCTTAAACTTTTTGTAGAATTTGGCGCACCTTCTGATATATTGTATCAAGCAAAACCACATATCGGAACAGATTATTTAGTTTCCGTTGTGAAGAATATTCGTGAGAAAATTATAGAATATGGCGGGGAAGTTCACTTTTATGCAAAGTGGTGCGCTTTTGAAGCTTCTAAACAGCAACTACAATCGATTTCTTATATGGATGTGCGAACAAAACAAATATATATGGTAAAAACCAATGTATGCATTATGGCAATTGGTCATAGTGCACGAGATGTATTTGCGTATCTCAAACAAGAACAAATTGCGATGGAAGCCAAAAATTTTGCGGTCGGTGTTCGAATTGAACATCTGCAAGATACAATTAATCGTGGATTATATGGAACGGATGTCGATTTTGAGAAACTTCCAGCAGCAGATTATAAGTTAGCTGTGCACTTGCTATCTGGGCATAGCCTGTATACATTTTGCATGTGTCCAGGAGGATTTGTTGTTGCATCTGCATCAGAAGAAAATCGATTGGTGGTGAATGGAATGAGCTATCGCAAACGAGATGGCGTAAATGCCAATAGTGCGCTGTTAGTTGGTATTTCACCAGATCAGTTTCATTCGAGTGATCCACTGGCAGGACTTCATTTTCAAGAAAAGTTAGAAGAACAGGCTTTTTCTCTTGGAGAAAAACCATACTATGCACCGGTATGTCGAGTAGAAGATTTTTTGTTGCACAAAACTTCAAAATCATTTGGTATTGTAAAGCCAACGTATCAGCCAGGTACAACATTTGCTTCACCCGATGCATATTTGCCATCTTTTGTAGTAGAATCATTGCGAGATGGAATTTGCAAAATGGCACAAAAATTACCTGGGTTCGATCATCCGGATGCACTTTTAACTGGTGTAGAAAGTCGAAGTTCTTCACCAGTTCGTATTATTAGAAGTGCGGATACCTATCAATCTGTTTCCTTAAATGGATTGTATCCATGCGGAGAAGGAGCTGGGTATGCTGGCGGAATTACATCTGCGGCAGTAGATGGAATAAAATGTGCTGAAGCAGTTTTAAAGAGTATGGATTTGAATAGTAGGAGATAGGAAAAAATGGTGATTTCCAATTGCACCAAATACAAATTTGGTGCAATTGGAATGTGTTTTTAGAGGGGGAGCGAGTTTCATATGCATATTGATCGTACTATGTATCCTGATTTTTTTAACGATTATATTTTATATATTTCAATTACAAAGTCACTCTCTGAACGCACCATACAAGAATATTTTTTAGATATCCGTTTATTCTTAAAATATTTTCGCATGATGCATGATCCGAATTTTGCCAACGAATCGGATTTGCAATCAATTTCAATTCAAAATCTTTTGGTTGAAGATTTGAATGATGTTACATTACAGACCATTTATGACTTTCTATATTATCTTTCTGATGAACGCGAAAATCATGAACGAGCCCGTCGAAGAAAAGTTTCTGCATTAAAAAGTTTTTTTCGGTACTTGTATCATAATAAGCAACTGATCGATCATGATCCGACGGAACAATTGGAGCTACCAAGTGCTAAGAAGTCGCTGCCACGCTATTTAACCTTAGAAAACAGTTTGAATTTGCTAGAAAATTTGAATTCCTCTGATCCAGAACGAGATTTTTGTATTTTAACATTTTTCTTAAATTGTGGAATTCGTCTTAGTGAATTAGTCGGTTTAAATTTGACAGATGTTAATCTAAAAGAATGTAAAATGCGTGTATTGGGCAAAGGCAATAAGGAACGTGTTGTTTATTTAAATCCAGCCTGTATGCAAGCATTAAACGCCTATTTAGAAGTTCGGAATCAAAATGAACGTTCCAAATTAGAAAAAGCATTATTTTTAAGTAAACAATATAAGCGAATTAGCAAAAGGCGTGTACAACAGATTGTGGAGCATGCATTAGAAACTGCTGGATTAAGTGGTCAAGGCTACTCTACGCATAAGTTGCGACATACTGCTGCAACCTTAATGTATCAATATGGAAATGTAGATGCACTTACTTTAAAAGAAATTTTGGGACATGCTAGTACATCTACAACTGAAATCTACACGCATTTATCGAATCAGATTATTCGAGATGCTGCAAATCGATCGCCCTTAGCACATTTTGGAGAACAACAAGAAAAAGAGAAATTGGAAGAAAATAAAGAAAAAAAGAACTAAAAAGCATGAAGTAAATGAATGCGCTCATTTGCTTCATGCTTTTTGATAGATACTTCCCTATTCTATTTTATTAGTTCTATTCCCAACTATATTTTGTAAGGTTGCCCTTTCCTGTTAAATCTGGATAATTCCATTGCCGTAATACTTCATAAGCAGCAATTGCAACAGAGTTTGAAAGGTTCAAACTGCGTAAAGTTTGACGCATTGGAATTCGCAAACAATTTGACCCGTTCTGGTAAAGTAAGTCTTCATCTAAACCAGCGTCTTCTCGTCCAAAGAATAAAAAGACGTGATTCAAACATTGATAATTAATGTCGCTATGAATGTGTGTTCCTTTTGTTGTGAAGTAAAAGAAATGATTTTCTTCAGAACAGTGCTTTGAGAAAAAATCATCTAAATGATCATAAAATTGCACTTGCAATTTATCCCAATAATCCAGTCCGGCTCGTTTTAGATGTTTGTCTGTAATGGTAAATCCCATTGGACGGATAATATGCAATTGTGCCCCTGTTACAGCACAGGTTCTGGCAATATTGCCAGTATTTTGTGGAATTTGAGGTTCTACCAATACAATATTTAATGCATGCTGCATCATTCCAAGTCTCCTTATTGTATGTTAAAATTTTCAAATGATATTTCTCTTAATTATTCAGATAATAAAACCATCAAAGTAAAAGGATGGTGAATATACAGATGCGTATGAAAACAATTGTTCGTGGTGTTACACTGGGGGCTACCGTAGGAACTGCATGTTATTTGATGTCAAAAGCAACATCAAAACAAAAACATGATATTCGAAAAAATACCGGAAAAGCAATCAAAGCTGCCGGATGTGTATTAGATGATATAACATCTCTCATTTTATAATGGATTTTTCGTAGTATTTTTTCGATAAGACAAGTAGCTCTCTAGAATAATAGTAGCCGCTACAGCGTCTACAACAGCTTTTCGTTTTTTCCCTCTTGTATTTGTAACATTTAAATATTGATGTGCGGAAACTGTTGTGCATCGTTCATCCCACATGACAAATGGAAGATTTGTAAGTTCTGATAAACTGCTGGCAAAGAGCTGACATTTTTCAGCTCTTTCGCCAACTGTTCCATTCATATTCTTTGGATATCCTACAACCAATTGTTCTACTTTGTATTCAGCTGTTAACTTTGCAATTTGATCCATACAAGCTTGCCAGTCTGTTTCATGAATTACACAGATTGGAGAAGCCAGTAGTTCATTTTTATCACAAATTGCAATTCCAGTTCGGGCATCTCCAAAATCAATTCCCATAATAATCAATTTTTATTTTCCTCCACCTTTTTGCTTACCATGGTTTTACAGATCCAACGATCTCTTTGACGGATTCAATTTTATAAGTATCTAAAATTTGATTCATTTCTTTCAAAATATGAATTGGTGCATAAGGATCTGTAAAAATAGCCGCACCAACTTGAACAGCAGATGCACCTGCCATCATCATTTCAATGGCGTCTGCTCCTGTTGAAATGCCACCCATTCCAATTACTGGAATAGAGACTGCGTTTGCAACTTGCCATACCATACGAACAGCCAATGGGAAAATAGCTGGACCAGACATACCACCTACATTATTTTTTAAAATAGGTCTTCTTGTACGAATGTCAATTCGCATTCCCAGTAGTGTATTGATTAATGAAACAGCATCCGCACCAGCTGTTTCTACTGCACGAGCGATTTCTGTAATATCTGTGACATTTGGGGAAAGTTTTACAACAAGAGGTTTTTTGGTAACAGCACGAACAGCTGCTGTAATAGCATGAGCAGATTCGCAATGCACACCAAATGCGGCACCGCCTTTTTTAACATTCGGGCAAGAGATATTCAGTTCAATCATGTGCACTTGTGTTTGCTCTAATTTTTCTGCAATTGCAACGCATTCTTCTATTGTAGATCCAGCAATATTTGCTAAGATTACAGTGCCCTTTGTCAGTAAATTTGGCAGTTCTCGTTCAATAAATGCATCAATACCTGGATTTTGCAGACCAACAGAATTTAACATACCACTTGGAGATTCTGCAATTCTAGGCGATGGATTTCCGAATCTTGGTGTGATTGTTGTGCCTTTTGTTGCAATGCCACCTAATTTTGAAAGTGAAAATAATTCTTCATATTCTCTTCCATAACCAAATACACCGGAAGCAGGAATTACGGGATTTTGAAATGGAATTCCCGCAATTGAAACAGATAAATCAGCCATTACCAAATAACCTCCTTTGATGAGAAAACGGGACCATCTTTGCAAACATGTGCTGCGACTTCTTGTCCGTTTCGATTTAATTTACATGCACATACTAGGCACGCACCGATTCCACAGCCCATACGTTCTTCTAAGGAAACTTCACATGCAATATTTTTCTCGTTAGCAATTGCTGCAATTGCTTTAAGCATTGGGATTGGACCGCATGCACAAATCAGATCCGGTGTGTATTGTGAGAGACATTCTTTTAATGGTTCTGTTACCATTGCATGTTGTCCAGCGGTTCCATTATCGGTACATAAAATGGTATGGGCACCTGCATCAGAAAAGTCTTGTTGTAACATAACCAGTTCTGCACTGCGAAATCCACTGATTACAGTAGCATTCTTTTTGTAATGTTGTGCCAAGGCCACCATTGGAGGTGTTCCAATTCCACCACCAATCAAAATAATTTTTTTATCCTTTGGAAGAATCGTAAAACCATTTCCAAGTGGGCCAAGAATATCCATACAGTCTCCTGTATTGAAACAAGCAAGCTGTACAGTTCCCTCTCCCTTTGCTTCAAAAACAATGCGAATAGTACCTTGTTCCGGATGAATTTCACAAATAGAAATAGGGCGACGTAAGGTTTTCCCATTTGGCAAAATGTGAACAAATTGACCTGGCTTTGCAATAGAAGCTAAATCTGGACATTGTATCACATAAGAAAATAGGTTCTTTCCAAGAATCTCTTTGGAGATAATCGGATAAAGATGCTGGATGTATTTCATAACAAAACTCCTTTGTAAAAAAATACGAGCGGGATTTCTCCCACCCGTATCTGTTTCAACGATATTAGATTTTCGTAATGTCAATTAAATCTACGTCGTCAATGCTGCGACCAGATTCCAGTACATTTGCAAGAGCAGATGCTGTGTCGATTGCAGTTAGACAACAAATAGAGCGTTCAACGGATTTTCTTCTCATTTTTACACTATCTCTTGCTGGCAAACGACCTTTTTCAGAAGTAGAGATCATATAATGAATTTTTCCGCTTTCCAATAGAGAAATGGTATTCGGTTCGCCTTCTGAAATTTTTCTAACCAGATTTGTAGCAATCATATTATGATTCAAAACATTTGCTGTTCCACTGGTTCCATAGAGTTCAAAGCCCATTCTTGCAAATTTATCGGCAATTTGAATAATTTCCTGCTTATCCGTATCTCGAACAGAAATGAGGACACCGCCTTCTTTTTTTAAGTCATAACCAGCAGCAATCAAGCCTTTTAACAGTGCATCTTCAAATGTAGTGGCAATACCCAAGCATTCTCCTGTGGACTTCATTTCTGGGCCTAACATTGTATCAACATCCTGTAACTTTTCAAAGCTGAAAACAGGAACCTTTACTGCAACATATTTGCCGGATGGATATAATCCACTATGATAGCCTAAGCTCTTCAATGTTTCACCCAGCATAATTTTTGTTGCAAGGTCAACCATCGGAATACCTGTTACTTTGCTGATGTATGGGACAGTTCTAGAAGAACGCGGGTTTACTTCAATGACATATACTTCATGATTGTATACGACATACTGAATGTTGATTAATCCCACTGCATGTAATTCCTTTGCCAGCAGACCGGTATAACGTACGATTGTTTCTGTTACTTTCTCACTTAGATTCTGTGCCGGATAGATGGAAATGGAGTCTCCAGAGTGAACACCAGCCCGTTCTACATGTTCCATAATACCAGGAATCAGGAAATCTGTTCCGTCACAGATCGCATCGACTTCTACTTCTGTTCCCATCATATATTTGTCAATTAGAACAGGATTTTCAATCATGTGGCTCATGATAATTCCCATGTACTCTACGACATCTTTATCAGAGTGGGCAATGATCATATTTTGTCCGCCCAATACATAAGAAGGACGCAACAGAACTGGATAACCCAAGTCATTTGCAGCTTTCAACGCTTCTTTGGTGTTCATAACAGTTTCACCGGCCGGACGAGGAATTCCGCAACGTTCCAAAAGTTCATCAAATCGTTCACGGTCTTCAGCAGCATCAATATCATCGGCAGAGGTTCCAAGAATATGAACACCCATGTCAGCCAAATAACGAGTCAACTTAATAGCAGTCTGTCCACCAAATTGTACAACAACACCATATGGCTGTTCAGTCTGAATAATATTGGCAACGTCTTCCTTGGTAAGCGGATCGAAATACAGGCGGTCACCTGTGTCAAAATCCGTAGAAACGGTTTCTGGGTTATTATTGCAAATAACAGCTTCATAGCCCATTTCTTTCAGTGTCCAAACACAGTGTACAGAACAGTAATCGAATTCAATACCTTGTCCAATTCGAATTGGACCAGAACCAAATACAATTACTTTCTTTTTTCCGGTATTGGTACGTTCGATGAATTGCTGCGCTTCATTTTCTGTGTCATAAGTAGAATAGAAATATGGTGTTTCTGCTTTAAATTCACCTGCACAGGTATCTACCATTTTGTAAACGGCATGTTGATGAATCGGACACGTTTGACCAGAGATTCTCTCAATTGTAGCATCCAAATAACCATATTGCTTGGCTACACGGTACTTTTCTTCTGTGAGTTCCCCATCTTTCAGCCATTGTTCCAGACGAATTAAATTCATTAATTTTTCAAGGAACCAACAATCTACCATTGTCATTTCATGCAACTTTTGAACGGTAACACCACGTTTCATTGCTTCAAACAGTTGGAATGCACGTTCGTCATCTACTTGTTCCAACATTTTCATGATGGTTTCCAGTGGCATTTCTTCATACTTTTTCATGTTCATAGAATCAATGCCTAATTCGATGGAACGAACTGCTTTCATAATGGCTTGTTCAAAACTGGTTCCGATTGCCATAACCTCACCAGTTGCTTTCATTTGTGTTCCTAATGTACGCTTTGCATAAACAAATTTATCAAATGCCCACTTTGGATATTTTACAACAACATAGTCCAGAGCAGGTTCAAAACAAGCATATGTTTTTCCAGTTACTTGGTTGATGATTTCATCCAAGGTATATCCAATTGCAATTCTTGTAGCAACCTTAGCAATTGGATATCCAGTTGCCTTTGATGCCAATGCAG
>FR899083.1:70691-91689 GCA_000437255.1 Ruminococcus sp. CAG:403 | reverse complement strand
ACTTCAATTACAGCGTAGTTCATGCTAGTAGGATGGAGTGCAAACTGACAGTTGCAACCACCTTCTACTTTCAATTCGGAAATAATATTCAGAGCAGCAGTTCGAAGCATCTGATACTCTCGGTCTGTTAATGTAACAGCAGGTGCAATAACAATACTGTCTCCAGTATGAACACCAACGGGGTCAAAGTTTTCCATGGAACATACTGTAATAACATTGCCCTTTCGATCTCGAATTACTTCAAATTCGATTTCCTTCCATCCACTGATACACTTTTCAATTAAGACTTGTGTAATCGGAGAAAGGCGCAATCCATTTTTACAAATGTCTCGCAGCATTTCTTCATTATCTGCGATACCGCCGCCGGTGCCACCAAGTGTAAACGCAGGACGAACGATAACTGGATAGCTGATTTCATTTGCAAATGCAACAGCATCTTCTACAGTTTCTACAACTTTAGAAGGAATACATGGCTGTCCAATCTTTTCCATTGTATCTTTAAACGCTTGTCGATCTTCCGCCTTATGAATGGTTAAAGGATCTGCACCAAGCAGCTTTACATGATTTTCTTCTAAAAAACCTTCTTCTGCAAGCTGCATCGAAAGTGTTAAACCGGTTTGACCACCCATTGTAGAAAGCAGACTATCTGGTTTTTCAATTTGAATGACACGCTTTACAACATCCAATGTTAATGGTTCAATGTACACTTTATCTGCCATTGCCTTGTCTGTCATAATGGTAGCAGGATTGGAATTGATTAAAACAACCTCAATACCTTCTTGTTTGAGTGCACGACAAGCTTGTGTGCCTGCATAGTCAAATTCAGCAGCCTGTCCAATAATAATCGGACCAGAACCAATTACAAGCACTTTTTTGATATCATTTCTTAATGGCATATCAGTTCTTCTCCTTTTCCATTCCAGCAATAAATTCGTCAAATAAATAAGCAGTGTCCAATGGACCACCATGTGCTTCTGGGTGGAACTGAACAGTAAAGGCATTAATTGTTTTATAGCGAATGCCTTCACAAGTATGGTCGTTGGCATTTATATGGGAAACCTCTCCGATTTCTGGCTGAATGCTCTCTCCAACTACTGCGTATCCATGATTTTGACTTGTTACGTAAGTGCGACCACTTTTCAAATCAATTACTGGCTGATTAGCGCCTCGATGTCCGTATTTGAGTTTCTCTGTTCTACATCCATTTGCTAATGCCATCAATTGATGCCCTAAACAAATACCGAAAATCGGAATTTGTAAAGCTGCAATCTCTCGGATATTTTGAATAATGGTCGTATTTTCTGATGGATCTCCAGGACCATTTGACAACATAATACCATCTGGATGCAGTTCAGCAACTTCTTTTGCAGTTGTGGTTGCCGGAACAACAACTACTTCGCATCCACGTTTTACCAATTCGTTTCGAATATTACGTTTATACCCAAAATCAAACAACACAACACGATACTTCTTTTGTTCTGGTTGATAGGTACGAATTTCTGTACCTGTTACAGACAAAACAGCGTTTTGAATTTTGAAATTTTTAACTTGTTCTAGAAGTTCTTCTTTCTTTTCATAAACATTTTCTGTGGTAATAGCACCATTCATGACACCAACTTCCCTGATTTTCCGAGTCAAGCATCTTGTATCAATATTGTGAATGCCTACGATATTCTGTTCCATCAAGAAATCATTGATGTTCCCTTCCATTCGGAAGTTGGATGGCGTATTGCACCATTCCCGTACAATATATCCTTTGATATACGATTTTGCAGATTCGTTATCTGCTGTGTTTACACCGTAATTTCCGATTAGTGGAAATGTTTGTGTAACCAACTGACCATAATAACTAGGGTCTGTTAGTGTTTCTTGATAAGCAGTCATTCCGGTGGTGAAAACGACCTCACCTATTACAGTTCCATTTACGCCAAAATGCATACCTTCAAAAATGGTGCCATCTTCCAACAGCAAGTATGCTTTCTCACTTCGATTAAACAATGACAATATCATCATTCCTTTCTGCTTGATAGTCCAATTAACTTAAATGAATATGTGTAACAATATCGTCACGCATTCGAATGGCCTCTCTTCGAGCCGCACTTGCAAACTCTTCTTCTGGACAATGTTCTTCCTTTTTATAAGCACACATAATTGCACGAGAAGAGTTTACAATAGCACCTAATCCATTTTTGTCAAATGCCTTTGAAACACCTTCAGCACCGCCTCCTTGTGCGCCATATCCTGGAACTAAGAAAAAGGTGTGTGGCAATCTTTTACGTAATTCCGTTAATTGTTCTGGATAAGTAGCACCGACTACAGCACCGACAGAAGAATATCCATAAGCGCCAATTTGTTCAGCACCCCATGTTTCGCACATGTCACCCATTACGCAATAGACAGGCTCTTCACCAATGCAACGATCCTGTAATTCTCCGCTGGAGGGATTAGATGTTTTTACCAGAACAAAGATACCTTTATCTTTTTCTTTGCAAATGTTCAGAAGCGGTGTAATACCGTCTGTTCCCAAATAACCATTTACTGTCAACGCATCGGCACCAAAAGGTTCTACTTCCTGATTCCAGATGTTAACACTTCCAAGGTGAGCAGTTGCATAAGCCTGCATTGTGGCACCAATATCATTTCTTTTTCCATCTGTAATGACATACATGCCCTTTTGTTTTGCATAGCAAATAGTTCGATATAATGTATAAACGCCTTCATATCCATACATTTCATAATAAGCAGCTTGTGGCTTAATTGCCGGAACAATATCATAAATCTGATCAATAATGGTACAATTAAAAGCATAGATTGCCTCAGATGCAGCTTTTAATGTATTGCCATACTTCTCTCGGTAGCTTTCACAAAGGAAAGTAGGGAGATACTCTAGCTTTGGATCTAGGCCAACAACAGAAGGATTTTTCATTGCAATAATTTTGTTAATCAATCGATCAAAAGACATAATCATACTCCTTTAAAATGGATAGGTTTCATCCTGATAGCGAATGATTCCATCCGTTATTGTCATAACAGGTTTTCCCTTTAAGGAAACGCCCTTAAAAACAGCATTTTTTGCTTTGGAATGTAATTTTTCAGGATTTACGATCCACTTATAATTCAAGTCAACCAATACCAGTTCAGCTGGTGCTTGTTCTTGAATTGTTACTTGTGGTAAGTTTAGAATGCTTCTTGGACGATCTGCCATCATGGAAACAATCTGTTTTAAGCTCAATTTTCCTTCGTGATAAAGTTTCAAAGTTGCAGCAAGTGAGGTTTCCATACCGATTACACCATTTGGCGCTTTTTCAAAATCCGCTTTTTCTTCTGGCGTATGCGGTGCATGATCTGTCACGATGCAATCAATTGTGCCATCTAAGACGCCATTTAAAACGGCTATCCGATCTTCCTCCTCTCGAAGTGGAGGGCTCATACGATAATCAGCATCACGACTCAACACTTTTTCTTCTGTCATTAAAAAGTAATGCGGGCATGTTTCACAAGTTACGGAAATACCATGTTGTTTTGCAATTCTTACAATTTCAACGCTTCCTTTTGTGCTAACATGTGCAATATGGATGTGACTGTTTGCTCGTTGCGCAAGAAGGATTTCTCTCGCTGTAATTGTATCTTCTGAGGTACGATCCATTCCTTTTACTTGAAGTTTTTTAGAAACAACACCTTCGTTGATGATACCGCCATTGATAATAGACAGATCTTCACAATGGGAAATAACCGGTAGTTGATGTTTTTTGGCTTCTTCTAATCCTTTTAACATCATTCCAGCATGTTCTACTGGTTTACCGTCATCGGAAATAGCGCAAATACCGGATTGTTTTAATGCTGCATAATCACAAAGGGCTTCTCCTTGCATATTTCTTGTAATACATCCAATCGGATGAATTTTAACTCCAGTATTTTGTGCACGGTCTAAAATATATTGCACTACTTCTGGATTGTCGATTACAGGCTTTGTATTTGGCATGCATGCCAATCCAGTAACACCACCTGCTAAGGCAGCCGCAGCACCAGTTATAATATCTTCTTTATAGGTAAATCCAGGATCTCGGAGGTGGACATGCATATCAAACAGTCCGGGAAGCGCAGTTAAATTCGAACCATCTATTACGAGGTCTGCTTGTACGGATAAATGAGATCCCATTTTTTGAATGATCCCATTTTGAATAAACAAATCGCAGACACAATCAGTATTCGAATCTACTACATGTACATTTTGAATGAAAATGGATTGTTGCATCGCTACTCCTTTACTTCTTTATTTCGTATAAATCGAAACATGATCTATGCCGTCTAATTCTTTTACACATACTTTTACCAGTTCCGTTTTTGCGGTTGGGAGATTTTTTCCGATATAATCAGGACGAATGGGTAATTCACGATGACCACGATCTACTAAAACTGCTAATTGAATCCATTGTGGTCTTCCAATTGCCAAAATGGCATCAATTGCAGCACGGCAGCTACGCCCTGTATAAAGGACATCGTCTACCAATATTACTTTCTGACCTTCTACGGAGAAGTCAATATTGGTTTGCTCATTGTGTTCTTTGATTTTTTTATCATCTCGATAAGAAGTAATATCCAAAGAACCACAATTTACAGAAACGTTTTCAAGTTCTAGAATTTTTTTGGAAATTCGCTGTGCCAAAATGGCACCACGTGATAGAATTCCAATTACACAGAGATGATCAGCACCGCGATTGCGTTCTAGAACTTCGTAAGTAATTCTAGTGATTGCACGCTGCATGGCACTTTCATCCATGATATTTTTCTTTTCTTCCATAAGCCCCCCAAAAAAAGCGCTCACCCTCAAGAAATTGACAAGTAAGCGCTTTTAATCCATATGTTCTCTTATTTGTAATGATAAACGCCTTGTCAACCTCTCTGGATTAACTTAAAGGATCTTTCTTTTATTCATTATAGCATACTTTCTATCATTTGTCCAGCGTTTTTTATGGAATCAAAAAACTTTTTATTTTTAGAAAAAAGATTACATTCTTAAAGATTCAAGTGATTGCTAAAAGCAATTAATTGTTCCATAGTTAATTGCTCGATTCGAACAGAAGATTGAATATTGAGAGATTCTAAGCATTGGATAATTTGTTCTTTTGGGATAGATAATCCGGAAGACAATGCATTAACCATTGTCTTTCGGCGTTGAGAAAATCCAGACTTTACAATCGAAAAGAACTTTTCATGATCGAAAACTTTCTCAGAATTGGATGGATCCAATTGGATTTGGATGACTGCTGAATCTACACTTGGTGCAGGCAAAAAGCTTCCACGACTAACAGAGAATAAACGCTTGACAGCTCCATAATATTGTACGGCAACAGTTAGTGCACTTGCTTCTCTTGTTCCAACAGCGGCGGTCAATTTGTCTGCAACTTCACGTTGTACCATAACAGTAATTGCTTGAATGGGTGCATTGCTTTCTAATAGGTACATCAAAATGGGAGCTGTAATATAGTATGGTAAGTTTGCACATACAACAACATTTAGTCCTGAAAAATAAGTTTGAATCAATTGATTGAAATCACATTTTAGGATATCTTGATTGAGAACTGTTAAATTAGAATAGTCTCCAACTGTTTCTTTGACAATTGGAATCAGTCTTTGATCGATTTCAACCGCTACTACCTTTTCTGCACGTTTAGCTAATTCTTGCGTAAGTGTTCCAACTCCAGTTCCAATTTCCAATACACCATATCCAGGAGCTGCAAATCCCATTTCTGCGATTCTTGGACATACACTCGGATTAATCAAAAAGTTTTGTCCTAATTTTTTTGAAAAATGGAATCCGTGTTGTTCTAAAAGGGTTCGTACTGTTTGCATATTGGTTAAATTCATATTATTTTTCCTCCTCGATATCCATTGGAACTTGGATAGCTCGATTTAAGTGTGTAGAATAAATCCAACACTCTTTCACGGGTAACTTTGTAAATACTTGAAATGCCAAGCGGTATAAGTAGAGTTGATTTTGGTATCGATTTATCAATTGCAGTTCTGATGAAAGCGCATCCGTTTTATAATCTACAATAATCAGTTGCTGCTTTTCCTGAAAGACTAGGTCTGCGATTCCCTTTAGCATGGTTTCTCCATGAAAATTCCAATTTAATTCGCGTGCTTTTTCTTTAGAAATTTTTAAATCCCCTAATCGAACTAAGAACTTATATTCCCGCATGACTTGTTTTGCATTTTGGATACGATGGTACAAATCACTAGAAAAGAAGTGTTTAATTTGCGAAAGTACAATAAAGGTTCCTTGTTTTTCAGTCAAATAACCACGATGAATTAGATTAACCAGTTCTCTTTTTGGGTCATGGGCAGCTTGTTCAAAGTTTGCATATTGTAAATACGTATGCATTGCAGTTCCACGTTCTGATCCTGTGAGTTGTGTTTTTTCTTGTAGAAAACTAGGACGTTTATAAATTGGAGTTTGTTCCGTGGCATTTTCCTTTTTTGTAAGCTCAGAAACACTCAATTGAGAGGGTTCTAATTGTTCCGGTGTGGATATTTGAAAAGACGTCCATTGTTGCATTTTCTTCAGCAGTGATTGATTGACAAGAGGAGTTGCTCTTGGTAACTTTTCGCTTATTTTAGTAAAATCTTGTGCTGTTCTGCAATCTGTATACTGAATTTGTAAGGAAGCACGCTGCACATTCCAAGTTTGAGCAGGGAGATCGGGCAGGCACTGTTGCAGATCGATATCATATTGTTGTAATAAACAAAGCCAAATCCAGTGGGACATGGAATCTGCTGATTGTACCAAAGAAACAGGCAATGAGCCGTCCTTTTTGATTGCAGAAGCAAATGTTGTTAATTTTTTTCGGACAGAAGCGGAATATAGGAGCGGGATATATAATTTCTGTTTTGCACGTGTCATTGCAACATAAAGTAATCGAAGTTCTTCACTGTAGGCTTGACTTTTCTTTTGCTGATAGATCATTTGGTAAGGCAATGTTGCAGAAGAAGTATAAGATTCAGAATCTTTTAAACGAAGGCCAATTTCGCCTGAATCTGATAAATGAATCAGTTTTCTGCTGTCTTGCGTTGAAAATCGAGTTTCTGTTTTTCCGAGAAAGACAAATGCGTATTCCAATCCCTTGGATTTATGCATCGTGGTAACAGAAACTGTATTTTCCATTCCAGAAGCATGTTTTGCCTGTTTCAGATCTCCTCCCTTTTCAGATAATCGATCCAAATATTGTAAAAAACCAGAGACACCGCCTTCGTAATCTTGTCCATTTGCTTCATATTGATGTGCATATTGCAGAAGTAATTGTAAGTTGGCTCGCTTTTTATCGCCATCTTTATAAAGTTGCATAACAGAAAGCAGATCTGTTGTATCATATATTTTTTGAATAAAGAAGTCAAGCGGAAGTAATACACTTTCTGTCTGAAGGACACGCAGTGTTTCCAGAAAAAATGCGCATTTTTTTAGAAGGACCTGTTCTTCTGCATGTTTTGTATTGGTATGTATAGAGATCCACTGTAACATGGCAGCATATAAGCTATTTTCTCGGTCGGCTAAACGGAGCATAGAAAGCTCATCTGCTGTTATCAAGAACATAGGAGAAAGCAAAACAGCGGCTAAAGAGGTGTCTAAAAGTGGATTATCTAATACACGGAGCAGTTCTAATAAAATGCTGATTTCTTGTGATTGTAAATATCCTTTTTCTTCTCCACCTTTTACAGGAATTCCACGACTTTCCAGTGCTTTTACAAAAGCTTTTCCAGGTTCTCCATTTCGAACTAAGATACAAAAGTCACGAGGTTCGCATGGTCGAGTCCCAATTGCAGTTGCTACAGGCGTTTGTTGGGCAAGCAGCAGTTCAATTTGCTGGGCAACATAATTTGCTTGATCCATGGCATCTTCTGAATCGGACAAGAATACAACTTCTACTCCTTGTATCGATTGCGGCAAATCATCATATATAGAAGTACCCTTCATTAAATATTGCTGCTGGTCATAATATAGATCCCCACAGTCTGGTGTCATCAAATTAGAAAATATTGTATTCACAAAATTAAGAATTGACAGGGCACTTCTAAAATTTTGATTGAGTTTAATATGTTGTACAGGAGTTTTCGATTGTATTTGATATGGAGTGGAGGATTGAATAGCTCTTAAAAAGTTTTGTGGATTTGCCAATCGAAATCGATAAATAGACTGTTTTACATCTCCAACAAGAAAAATATTATCTCCATATGTCAAAGTGTCTGTTTTGCCATCATAGCTATTATGGGAAAGTAATTTAAAAATATAATCTTGCTTATTGTTGGAATCCTGATATTCATCTACCATAATAATCTGATAATATTCGGACAATTCTTTTGCTAAGGAAGATGGCTGTATGGTAAAAGCCGTAATATTAGCTAGCAAATTCAATGCAAGTCGTTCTCCATCTTCAAAATTCAATCCATTTTTCTCTAATTTAGCCTTCCAAAGTGCCTGATCAAATTCTTGTTCTAATTTTAATAAAATAGGAACGAGTGCCTGATGGGCAGAGAGATCAGATGCACAATATGGTAAAATGGTAGATACCATCTGAAAGCATTCTTTTAAAATGCCTTCATATTGATCCCGTTTTGCCTTTACAATCGGATAACAAAAGGCGTTTTGCATATTGTTGCGTTTACTTGGAAACCGCTTTGATTTTCGTTTGGTGATTCGATCCTGCATAACTTGCAGTATAAAAGAAGAATCTGTTTCAGAATTTGTGAGTAAGTGTCTCCAGTGTTGTACAAATTGTTCGTCTTCCAGAATCCAATCAAAAACTTTATTTTCTCCATCATATAGCTCTTGAGCATACTGTGATGCCTCTGCAATTAAGTTTTGTACTTGTTGTAATTTTTCTTGAATAGAGGTCAAAAAGGTTCGGTAATACGTACTTTCCTGCCAAGGTATTTGTAATTGTTCAATTGCTTGCTGTACCCATTGTTCACGAAACGGTACGGATGCAAGAAAACGATGTATTTCTAAAATCAATTCTTCAATTGGTGTATCATTGTTTTCACAAAATGCATTCCAAAGTAATTCCATTTCTTGTGGTTGTGTTTCATACCAATTATTGATCTGTATATCAATTATTTTTCTGCATAGAAGATTGTATTCTGTCTCATCTAGAATACGGAAACCAGACGTTAATCCAATCTCTGTTGCATGATCTCGAATTAAATCAAAACAAAATGAACTAATGGTACATATTTTCGCATATTGTAAATGAAGTTGTTGGGTTCTGAACCATTTATTATGTGGTTCTTTTTGGAGGTGCTCTTCTAAAGAGACCTGTAATCGTTTTCTAATTTGCATTGCAGCATCATTGGTAAAAGTTACAACAATGATACGATCAGCTGAAATGGGATGTGTAGCATCACATAGTTGCTGGATCAGACGTTCTACCAACACAGCGGTTTTTCCGCTTCCTGCTGCGGCAGATAAAATGAGACCACAATTTCTGGAAGAGATCGCTTGTTGCTGTTCGGTTGTCCATTTCATGTTTCTGTTTCCTCCTTTCCTGTTTTTTCTTCCTGTAGCAGTTGATGCATATACGCATTAGCTTCCTTTTTGCTCAAAGAACTTGTTCGCACATTTTCGTATTTTAATGTACCGCAAATAGTATGGTATGGGCAATGCTGACAAGGTTGCATGGAACTATTTAGTTGTAAAGGCGCAGCTTCAATTTTTCCATGAAAAACAGATTCTGCCATGTCAATTACTTTTTGTTTCATGTACTGAAACAGTTGTTGAAATTCCATTTCGTTTAGCAGTATTCCGTTTTCTTTTCCTTTTAAACCTTCATTTTGTTCGATAATAGGAAGATAGGTGCCAGAATTTCCGGTTTCCATTTTTCGAATCAATGGTACATTGTCTAATAAAATGCCACTCATTCGATAAGAATCGTTAATATGTTGATCGATCGATATTTTTTCTTCCCGCTTCAAGTCCTTTTTTAGAATTCCAACCGGATCATATAAAATGCCCGCTGGTTTTGCATGTTCTAATGGGGTACCTGGTTGCAAAAGCGTTGCCAAATAAATAAGCATTTGCATATCCAGTCCATAAAGTAAATTGCTGAATGAAAAGGTGTGCTTTCCACTTTTATAATCAATAACTCTTACCCAGAGTTGATGATCGGATGGATCGATATAGGTATCTACACGATCTACTTTTCCAATAATACGAATGGAATCCCCCTGGTTGGTTTGCAACAGCATGGGTGGAAATTGGATGTTTTTTGGGTGAATAGGTAATTCCAAATAGACCGGATAAAATGAAGTTTGCTGTAATTCTTCTTGTAAGTGGTGGATGACAGTGGAAATGTTATTTAATAACTTTTGATATTCCATTTCCATCCGATTGGAAGTACCATAAGCATTTAAAAGATGTTGATCAAAATATTGTTTGGAAAAAACTTGAATATTGGCTTGAATTTGTTCTGCCTGCAAGGAAAGAAACGTATTTTTAGAGTAACAACTTAAGAATTGTTCTAAGCAGTAATGAATTAAATTTCCACTTTGTACAGCATTTAATGTGTTTCGTTGTCGATAAAAAAGCTGCAATGCATTGGAACAGAAATATTGAAATGGGCAGATTTCATATTGTTCTAATTTTGTTGCTGAGATTGTGATGGTATCGCCAACAAGTTCTTTCATAATGCTAGGGGTTTGAATTGAGAAATTAGTGCCTTTATTTAAATGGAAAAGGTGATTTAATTTTTCCCGATAGTAGGACTGCTCGCAGAGCATCGCTTGCATGGTGACAATGCTTTCATCTTGTTTTGCATATTCTTGGATGAATCGAGAGTATGTTGCTGGAAATGTTACAGCATAATAGCTGCTATCTATTGATTTACTGCTTTTTTGCAGATCGGATCCGTTTTGAAATAAAGATAAAATAGAAGCAATAGTCGTGGCTGGATAGCTTTCTTGCTGTGAAACATCAGACAATGGATAAGTTAAATAAAGTGCTTCAGATGCACTAGAAATTGTCTTGTATACAGCTAGCAGTTCTTCTGCCATGAGATATTCCATGGAGTTACCTGTTAGAATATGCAATTGTTCCAATTGTTTCAGTTCCTGCTGTGTATAAATGAGTGCGTCTTTTCCACATGATGGAAAATTTCCTTCTGTTGCTCCTAATACAAATGTAATTTTTGGATCGTCTAGTCGAGAAGTTTTTGCTTGACCGATAAATATGCTATCTAATGTTCGAGGTGGAACTCGCATTTGCGAAGTTTTTAATAGTGCAATAAAAATTGTGCAAAATTGTCTCGTAGAAACGGATTTTCCAGAATCTACTTTTGATAAAACGTCTAATAGATCTACAAAGTTTGTCCAAGCAAATGAGAAATCTTCTTTTGCCTGCAATTGTTTGGATGATTCTATCTCTTTTATTTGCAGTTCCATACGGTTTGGTATGGATTGATGTTCTAAGAATTGAAATAATAATGTACAGAATTCTGTATAGGTATGCTGTCGTGAAAAATCTTTTTTTAATGTCAAAATGGGGGTCATCAGTTTTTGACGAATTTGTTCCATTTCATGATTTTCATCTGTATTTTCTGAAAATGGTTGTTCCAAAGCAGTTCCTGAAATATCCCATAGATAACAGTAATTTTCTAATTCTGCCAATTCCAATGCAGTACAGTCGGTTAAGTATGTTTTTCCATATCGAAAAATGGATTCTGTATCAATGTGTTTCTGATCAAGGAAAGTGAGCAATGTTATAATATATACCATGATTGGAATATGTAAGATTGGTTTTCCAAGGTCAATATGATATGGCAATTGATATTTTTTCATTTGATGTTCTAAGATAAATTGATAATCAGATAACATATTTGTGACAATTGCAATATCATGGCATCGAAGTGTCGGATAATCCATTAGTAAGTGTCGAATCGTTGCACAAACATATTCTACTTCTTCATATGGATCTTTGGCTTCAAAAACATGAATGTGCTCTCCCTTTTCAAATTGCACATTTTGATTTCGAAAGATATTTGTACTTAAAAAGGAAAGATCCGAAAAAGCAAATCGAACAGCATGTTCACAATAAATGCTTTTTGTTTCAAGGTGTAAATCATTTGTAAGACGTAATAAACGACGATAAGTTTGATGAACAGGTTCAAAAAAAGAAAGAGATGTTTCGGAAGCATTTTCTGTTCGGAGGGCAATATATAAATCGGTTGCGTCGGAAAAAAGCACCTGTAACATTTCATATTCATCTTCTGTAAAGCTCTCAAACTCATCAATAAAAATTGTTTTTCCCAAAAAATCTTCTTGCATATTTGCAATAGCGGCTGCTTCTGTTAAATTTGTCATAGTATCTCGTAAATGATATTGTTCCATAAGATACTCGTATTGTTGATAAATTCGAACTAGATCCATTGTTTTTTCAGACATACGTCCGGTAAAGTGAATCGTTTGCTCGTAGAGATCGGAAGATGATTTTCTATTTCTTCGAAACAATTGAATTAAGGTATGTAACTCTTGAAAAAAATCTGGTTTATTCCATACAGATTGAAAAAATTGTATTGTTTTATGCTCCTCTGCTTCTTGGAAGAGTGTTTGCAGCAATACAGCTAATTGGATTGTATCTGATGCATATTCAATAGAACCAGTATTCGTTCCATGTTTCTGAAAGATAGAACGAGCTAATGATTTAAAGCTGTGTGTCTCTAATTGATTAAATGAGATTGGTCCTAGTGCTTGATATAATTTTTTATCAAAAGCATAAGAAAATTGTTCTGGAACTAGTGTAATTATATTTTCTTTAGAAGGATGTGATTGAATTTTTTTTTGTAAAAGTGTAGATTTTCCGCATCCGGATCCGCCTAAGATGAAATGGATCATAGTTTTTCCTCGTTTTTATAAACTTTCATTCAGTATAGCATACTTTTTTTGAAATTGCAAGTTTTGGAATATGTAGCTATTGGGATCAATTGTTGCTTTGCAGTTGGGTCATTTTCAAAAATGTAGATTTGTCAACGATGCGTTACAAATTTTTAGAAGACATCTTCGATCAATAAGAAAGAAGGAATTTATATTATAAATTTATAGGATATAGAAAACGGCACTTTGAATTACATTCAAAGTGTCGTTTTTAAGTTTCTAATTAATAAGTAATTGCTTGCCAAAAATCAGATTCTCGCATAGAAAAAACTTGATTATTTTTTCCTATAATGACATGATCGATTAATTGAATGTCTAAATATCGAAGTCCAGCAAAAATTTGACGAGTTGTAAAAATATCAGAATCTGATGGGTTAGGATTTCCTGTTGGATGATTATGTGATAATAAAACATGTTGACTATGCATACGAATTGCTATTTCTGCTAATTTTTGTGTTGATAAAGTTACTGCATTAAATGTACCAGATTCTAATTCCTGACATCCAATCATGTTTAGATTGTCATCAAAGCAAACAAAGATGATTTTTTCTTTTGTTGTATCTAAAAATTGTATTTGTAAGTATTCTTTTATTTGCTCATAAGAAGTTATGGAATATTCTTCTAATAGCTTTTCCATATAATATCGTTTGCAGATACTGGGAAGTATATGCAAAAAAACAGCGGCTTGTTCGTTGATACCTGAAATTTGTTTCAAATCATCTGGATTTGCTTCAAATACACCACGCAGTGTGTGAAATCGATTCAATAATCGATGTGCAATTGGATTGGTATCTACTCGTGGAAGTGCATAAAACAGCAGTAATTCTAATATTTGGTGTTCCTCAAAAGCATCTAAACCTTGCTGTAAAAATCGATTTCGAAGGCGACTTCGATGACCATAATTAAGATTTTCCTTTTTAACTAATTTCTTTTCTGCTATATTGACACACCTCCTATTCTGTTGCCTTTTTTAAAGGATGAAAATGAAGTTTACGAAATACCTCTTTCCTTTTTCCGTAAAATATGGTATACTGAAAAATAAAATTATAAATACAAAAAATGAAAGGAACATTCTAAATGAAAGAATTTATAATTGGTGAAAACGACAGCGGACGACGTTTGGAGCGATTTGTCTTGAAAGTTGCACCACATTTACCGAAAGGGCTGCTCTTCAAATTTTTACGAACCAAAAAGATTAAATGTAATGGGAAGCGTTGTGAAGCCAGTCAACTGTTAGAAGCAGGAGATCAACTTCGTTTGTTTCTTCCGGATTCTTTCTTTGAATCGAAAACAGAAAAAGATCAATATGACTTTCTTTGTGCACCAAATCAAATTCAAGTTTTATATGAAGATACAAATATTTTAATTGTTGATAAACCAGTCGGATTGGTTGTTCATACAGATGATAATCATACAAAAGATACATTGATTCATCGCATTCAGCACTACCTTTATCAAGAAAAAGCATACATTCCAGAGCAGGAACATGCATTTGCTCCGGCTTTATGCAATCGATTGGATCGTAATACCAGCGGAATTGTAATTGCAGCAAAAACTGCGCTTGGTTTGCGAGAGATGAATCAAATGATTCGAGAAGATCGAGTGCAAAAAGTATATTTATGTGTTGCTGTTGGAAAATTTCAAAAGCAGTCAGATACTTTGTATGGATATCATAAAAAAATAGAACGAACTCAAAAGGTAGTTATTCAAAAGGAACCAGCATCTGGATTTCGAAAAATTATTACAAAATATACAGTGCTTGCTCATCAAAAAGAGCTTAATCTTGTACGCATTCAACTACTTACAGGAAGAACGCATCAAATTCGTGCACACCTTGCATCAATTGGAACACCCATTTTGGGAGATAACAAATATGGAAATGTAGTTGTAAACCGGAAATACCACTGCTATCATCAATTGCTTTGTGCATATCAAGTTCAGTTTTCCTGTGATGTTACTTCCCCACTTGTAAATCTAAACCAATTGAAAATTACTTGCAAAGTGCCTGATTTTGTGAATCAGTATTTTTCAAATCAAAAAGTAGAATACTAATAATATATAAATCCACCGAATCATTGATTCAGTGGATTTTTGATTGTAGGCAATTAATTTTGCAGCATTTTGGTAACAATTTCTTTTACAATACCAGGGTTGGCTTTTCCTTTAGAAGCTTTCATACATTGCCCAACTAGATAACCCAATGCGTTGGTTTTTCCGTTCTTATAGTCATTTACAGATTTTTCGTTGTTTGCTAAGACCTCTTTTGCCAATTGCTCTAAGAAATTGGTATCTGAATTTTGTGCCATTCCATTCTTTTCAATGATTGTCAGTGGGTCTTCATCATTTTCCAAAATGAGACGGAATACTTTTTTAGCAGAAGAATTGGAAATGATTTCCTTTTCCACTTGTTCTACTAGAGTACATAACCGCTGTGCACTTAATGGTGTATCCAAAATCGATTTTCCAGTTTCATTGGTGTATTTTGCAATATCTGCTAAAATCCAATTACTGATATTCTTGGCCTTACAAGTGCCAATCTGATTACAAGCATCAAACAATGTGGAACGATCGATATCTTCTGCAATTAAGGTTGCATCCATTTGAGACAATCCAAAATCTGCTACATAACGCATAATCTTTGCATTTGGTAACTCTGGAATGCTTTCTTTTAAAGCTTCTACTTTTGCGGGATTTACCACAATTGTCAGTAAATCTGGTTCTGGGAAATAACGATAATCTTGTGCGTCTTCTTTGGTACGCATTAAGATGCTTTTTCCCTTTACATCATCCCAACGACGTGTTTCTTGTGTGATAGTATCGCCAGCTTCCAAGATTTCAATCTGTCTTTTCGCTTCATATTCAATACCACGAACGGCAGCGCTAAAGCTATTGACGTTCTTCATTTCACAACGGGTACCAAATTCTTTGCAGCCTTTTTCACGAACGGATACGTTGACATCGCAACGAATGGAACCTTCCTGCATTTTACAGTCTGAAATGTTAATATATTGCAAAATGGATTTAATGGTTTCCAAGTAAGCCTTTGCTTCTGCACTGCTGCGAATATCTGGTTCTGATACGATTTCAATCAGTGGAACACCGCAACGGTTTAAGTCAACCAATGAACCATGAAACGATTCATCATGTAGCAGTTTTCCAGCATCTTCTTCAATGTGAATTCTGGTTACTCCAATTCTTTTCACTTCGCCGTCTACCATGACGTCCAAATAACCGTTTTCACAAAGTGGAACTTCTGCTTGAGAAATCTGATAGGCTTTTGGAAGGTCTGGATAGAAGTAATTCTTTCGGTCTTGTTTGCAGACATTATGAATGGTACAATTCATAGCATGTCCCATTTTGATTGCATACTCTACTACTTTTTCATTTAAAGTAGGAAGTGCGCCGGGCATACCCATGCAAACTGGGCAAACCTGTGTATTTACTTCCAAGCCAAATGCATTGCGGCAGTTGCAATAAATCTTTGATTTTGTATTTAACTCTGCGTGGACTTCCAATCCCACAACGATCTCATAGTCTTTCATACCTAAATCCTCCTATTAAAGATTATTCGGAATGACCTGAAAACCGCCAACAAGTGTTTCATAAGCGTTAGCAGTATTTAGGATTGTCTGTTCCGCAAATTTATTTCCAATGATTTGCATGCCAAGTGGTAGTCCAGTTTCAGATTTTCCACAAGGAACACTGATTGCCGGTAAACCTGCAATATTAACAGTAACGGTGCAAACATCATTGTAATACATTTTTAAAGGATCTCCGATGTTTTCGCCAATTTTAAATGCAGGAGATGGTGAAGTTGGTGTAATAATTACATCACAATCTTGGAATGCTTCTGTAAATTCCTTTGAAATATTACGTTGTACCAACTTTGCCTTTTTATAGTATGCATCATAAAATCCAGAGCTTAGTACAAAAGTACCCAGCATGATTCGCCGCTTTACTTCATCTCCAAAGCCTTCGCTTCTTGTCTTTTCATACATATCCGTTAAATCTGTATAAGAAGAAGCTCGATAACCATACTTTACACCGTCAAAACGTGCCAAATTAGAAGAGGCTTCTGCAGAAGCAATGATATAGTATGTGTTAATTGCATATTCTGTACTTGGCAGGGAAATTTCATGTACACTTGCCCCCTGTTGTTCCAGTAGTTTAACCGCATTCATAACAGCAGTTTTTACGGTGTCATCTACACCAGCACCAAAATATTCTTTTGGAATTCCAATTCGCAGACCAGCAACTTGATTGGTTAGGTTTGCTGCGAAATCTGGATACGTACGATAGGCAGAGGTTGCATCCATTGGATCATTTCCGCAAATTAAGCTCTGAAGCATTGCCACATCTTTTACAGATTTTCCGAATGGACCAATCTGATCCAGAGAGGAGGCAAAAGCAACCAGTCCATATCGGGAAACACTGCCATAAGTTGGTTTCATGCCAACCACTCCACAAAGAGATGCTGGTTGCCGAATAGAACCGCCTGTATCAGAGCCGAGGGTGAGGATGGCTTCTCCGGAAGCAACTGCTGCGGCACTACCACCGGAGGAACCACCCGGAACACATGTTACATCGTGTGGATTTCTGGTAGGATGAAAATAGGATGTTTCTGTAGAAGAACCCATTGCGAATTCATCCATATTCATTTTACCTGTGATAACCATATTTGCAGAACGGATAGACTGCATAACAGTTGCATCAAATGGTGGCACATAGTGTTCCAACATTTTAGAAGAGCATGTAGTACGGATGCCTTTGGTAGAAATGTTATCTTTAATTCCAATTGGAATACCGGCTAACGGATGCATCTTCTTTCCAGCACTACGCGCTTGATCGACAGCCTCTGCTTGCTGCAAGCAATCTTCACAGCATGTTACATAAGCGCCGACTTTATCCTCTGTTTCTGCGATTCGATCTAACACGTCCTTGCAGATTTCTACTGCACTGCATGTTTTTTGTTCCATCATTTCGGATAATTCAGATGCTGTTTTTTCATAAAGTCTCATATCCGTCTTCCTCCTTATTCTACTGTTTTGGGTACAACCAAACAACCAGATTGTACTTCAGGCGCATTTTTTAGCATTTCTTCTCGCTTGAACTTGTGCTCAACAGCTACATCCTCACGAAGATGCATTGGATGTTCTGCATCTAATGTGAGTTCATCATGTACATCCGGAAGACGATCTACCATTGCAACAATGGCTTCCATATCTTTTTCGAATTTTTCTAATTGATCTACCTCAATGCGAAGCCGGGAAAGCTTTGCAATATGCTGAATATCAATATGCATTTTTAATTCCACCTTTTTCATTAATTTGTTCCAGCAGCTCTGATTCAGAAAGAATAGAAATGCCGAGTTGGTTTGCTTTATCTAACTTGCTGCCCGCATCCTCACCCGCAACTACAAAGTCTGTTTTTTTCGAAACACTGCTGCTAACTTTTCCGCCGTATTGTTCAATTAACGCTTTTGCTTCGCTTCGTTTTAATGTAGGAAGTGTTCCTGTTAAGACAAATGTTTTTCCAGCAAAGCGTTGATCGATTGGTACAGATTGCGTATACGTCATGCAAAGGCCAAGAGATTCCAAACGATCGATTAAGTGCAAAAAGTGAGGCTCTTGAAATGCGTGCACGATGTTTTCTGCCATAATCATGCCAAATCCATCAATGGCTTGTGCAATTTCTTCTGCTGTTGCGAGTTTGATTTGTTCCATTGTCGGAAACGCTTGACACAATAGTGTGGCAGCACGAGATCCAATTCCACGAATTCCTAATCCATAAATCAATCGATCTAAAGAATTGTTTTTGGATTGTGCAATTGCACGAATTAAATTTTCTGCTGATTTTTCTGCAAATCGATCTAACTCCAGCAATTGTTCTTTTTGAAGTGTATATAGATCTGCTACAGAGTGTACCAGCCCATGTTCTTTCAAAAGAATTAAATTCTGTGGTCCCAGTCCTTCAATATTCATCGCATCACGAGATGCAAAGTGAATCATTCGTTTCATAAGCTGTGCAGGACAATCTGGATTAGGACATCGCAGTGCACTTTCTTCTTCATCACGAACCGCTTTTGTTTTGCAGATTGGACAATATTCCGGGAGTTTATAGGGAGTAGAATCTGCTGCATGCTGGATAGATGCTACCACTTCCGGAATAATTTCTCCAGCTTTTCGTACCTGAATACGATCTCCAATACGAATTTGCTTTTCATTGATGAAGTCTTGATTGTGAAGTGTTGCACGAGAAACTTCTGTACCGGCTAACTGAATTGGATTGAATACTGCGACTGGTGTAATAACACCTGTCCGACCAACATTTACTTCTATGGTGTGCAGAGTGGTTTCCTTTACTTCTGGTGGAAATTTATAAGCAACTGCCCACTTTGGGACTTTTGTGGTAGCCCCCAATTCTTCTCGCTGAGAAAAACGATCTACTTTAATTACAACACCGTCCGTGTCATAAGCGTATTGATCTCGTTGCTGTCCAATTGTTTCAATTGCTTTTTGAATTTCCTCAAATGTGTGGCAGGCCGTGCGATGTACGATGGTTTTCAATCCCAATTTTTGCATGTACTGCAAGGATTCTTCATGCCCATTTAAAACAGCACCGCGCACTTGCTGAATATTAAAAATCCAGATATCCAAATTTCGTTTTGCTGCAACTTGCGCATCTTTTTGTCGCAAAGAGCCAGCTGCTGCATTTCTTGGATTTTTAAAAGGAGACTCCCCTTCTTGCTCTTGTTGTTGTACCAGTGCATCGAAGCTTGTTCTAGGCATATAGACTTCTCCACGCACTTCTAAATAGGCAGGTGCATGTTCTAAATGCAGTGGAATGGAACGAATGGTACGGAGATTATGTGTTACATCTTCTCCTATAAATCCATCCCCTCTTGTGGAACCGCGTACAAATTCACCATTTTCATATTCTAGTGAAACAGATAAGCCATCGATTTTAGGTTCTACAATAAATGTTGGATCTGAAACGGCTTCCTTACAGCGCTGTACAAAATCTGCTACTTCTGAAAAGGAAAATACATCTTGTAAACTCATCATTTGCACAGCGTGTGGAACCTTTTCAAATGCATTGCTTGCAAACCCGCCTACTGTTCGAGTTGGAGAAGTTGGAGATGCCAATTGTGGAAAATCCTGTTCCAATTTTCGAAGCTCATGCATTAATTCGTCATATGTGTAGTCTGAAACACTAGGATTATCCAATACATAATATTGATAATTGTAAGTTTCTAATGTTTTGGTTAAAGAAGCAATTCGCTCTTTGGCAGCAGCAAATCCCATAGTTCACCTCCGCCACCCATAATGGATGGATACCTTTTTGCATATAAAAGTATTATACCACATTTTTCAGATTGGTTCCAGTGTTTTTTTTGATTTTCATAATTTATTCACCAAATTCAAGGTATGCTTCCGGGACAGTTCCTACAATTACAGTTTCTGCCAACAGATATGTATAGGATATTTTCGTTTTTGTTTGATGAAATGGGATTGCGGTTGCAATGTTTGCAGTAACTTTTACTTGAATGGTGTGACAAGTTTGATTAATGCCAGCAGACTTTAAGGAACTGATTAATTTGACAGATGCATCGCCAATTGGCATCAGGCGTATTGGAATTGAGGGTCCCTTTTCTGCAAATAGCCAAATTCCGGTTGCGGATCCAATGGAAATTGGAATTGTTTTTGCGTGGTCGGCAGTTAGGTTTTGATTGATTGCTTGCAGAAGAGAAATTTGTATTTGATTGATATTTTGTGTCAATGATTCTACCCCTATCACTGTACCATTTTCATCATAAAGTAAAGTGGCAAAATCAGAATAACTGTAATTTTGTTCCGAAATGACCTGTTGGATACTGGTTTCCATTAAATGAGAAGCATAGCGGTTTGTTTCTGCCTGACAGACAGATTGTATGCACGGACGAATTTTGTGATCAAGCTGCAACAAAAGTATAAAAACAATTGCAATGGATAGAAAAATGAATAATATACTACGCTGCCATTTCAGATGCAGTTGTTCATTTCGTTTCCGCATCATCATTGTCTCCTTACACAAACGGGCG
>FR899083.1:26624-70670 GCA_000437255.1 Ruminococcus sp. CAG:403 | reverse complement strand
GCGACAAACGTCGCCCGTAACAGCATAATATTGATTATTCATTGGATTGATCTGTTTCCAAATAATTCCCGCATCCGCATGGACTTGGATTTTCAGGAGGCAGATCGGTTAATGTGCTTGGAGAAAATTCTTCTGCTGGGAATCGAATACGATCAAAAACGGCACAAGGAGATTCCGTATCAGTGTGACATTCTTTGCTTGGAATGGTGTATTCATAAGAAGGAACCATAATCGTAACTGGACGGAAAAGCTCTACAACTGAAAATAGCCCTAATGTCATAAAAACAGTACGATTTGGAACACCTTCACTGCTCTCACCTTTTGGATGGGTATTGCACCCAGTTCCAATTTTTGTTTCTAATGCGATAGGTTCCACTACCTGCACAGATGCAGTTGGTAGATTTACGATATTGCAGCATCCGCATGGGTCAGAAGTGCCCACTTTCTCGCCATTGCTAAAAAATGTTTTGCTGTTGCTTTCACCGCCATATAAAATAACACTTTTTCCAGCATATGCTGTTCCGGTAATCAGAGTTGGACTACAACAAGCACGCTCATATGCCATTAATTCAACACGAAAAGTATAAGTTAAATCAATGGAGAAAAAGCCCCGATTAAATGGAACTGGTTCAATATTCATGCAAATATCGGTAACCTTGACACAGCGACTTTTTACCAATGTAATGTTAGATGGCAATGATCCGCAATCTAATTGGATTTGTACATTTGACAAGCAATCTCGATCGCTACAGCTATCAAACACACGATTTACTTTAATTGGAACGGCTTCTGCACAAGAATCTGATGGGCGATGTTGGCTCATAAAATACCTCCTAGAACAATTATGAGAGGGATCTATGTTATTGATCCGCACTTCCCTATATTCTATTCAGTCTTTTTATGGTTTGTGACACATTAAAAGAAATTTTTAGTCTTCATATAGTTTCTTGAAGAAGCAACTATATGAACCAGTATGACATGCAACCCCGGTTTGCTTTACATTTAAGAGTAAGGTGTCATCATCACAATCGCTGTAAATAGATACCACTTTTTGTAAATGACCACTTGTTGCCCCTTTATTCCAAAGTGTTTGTCTGGAGCGACTCCAGTACCAAGTGTATCCTGTTTCCAGTGTTTTCTTTAAGCTTTCTGCATTCATATAAGCTAACATTAATACTGTTTTTGTGTCAATGTCAAATGCAATTGCTGGAATCAAATCACTTTTTACAAAATATTGCTCTAAGTGATCAGGATCAATTTTTATTTTGCTCATTTTGCCTGTTCCTCTCTATTTCTTATCGCATTGGAATGCCATGGCTACGGCAATGTTGTTTCACTTCTTGAACTGTTAATTCTTTAAAGTGGAATAATGAAGCAGCAAGAGCAGCAGTTACACCTGTTTTTTCGAAGACTTCTGAAAAATCCTCCAATTTACCGCATCCACCACTTGCAATAACTGGAATAGATACTGCATGGCAAACAGCTTGCAGCATAGGAAGGTCAAATCCTTTTTTGGTGCCATCTGCATCGATAGAATTCAAGCAAATTTCTCCAGCACCTAATGCTTGAACTTGTTTGACCCAATCAATTAAGTCCAAATGCATATCTTTTCTGCCACCATTGATATAGACCGTCCAACGATTTTCATCTATTTTTTTGGCATCAATACCAACGCACACGCATTGACTTCCGAAAATATCGGCAGCGTCGTGGATCAGTGTTGGATTTAATACAGCCTGGGAATTAACAGATACTTTATCAGCACCAGCACGCAGTGTTGCTCGAAAATCTTCAATAGATCGAATTCCACCGCCAACAGTGAGCGGAACAAATACTTTTTTTGCTGTTTCACGTACAACATCTAAAATAACACTTCGTTTTTCATAGGAAGCTGTAATATCGTAAAATACCAATTCATCTGCACCTTGTTCATTATAGAGCTGTGCATAAGAAATGGGGTCTCCCACATCTTGAACGCCCTCAAATTGAACGCCTTTTACCACTTTTCCATCTCGTACATCCAAGCATGGTATAATTCGTTTTGCCAACATAATCAAACACCATTCCTTTCTGTATAGGTAATTGCTTCTTGTAAATTTAAAGTGCCCTGATAGATGGATTTTCCACAAATGGTTCCATATAAACCCATTTTTTGACAGAGCCGGATGTCATCCATCGTTTTTACACCACCGCTTGCGATGATATTGCAGCTTACCGTTCTATGAATCGCTTGCAATTGCTCTGCATTAACGCCTGACAACGTACCATCCTTGGAAATATCTGTAAAAATTAAATATTGTACTCCAATTTGTTCCATTTCTTTTGCAAGTGTAAGATAATCTACAGTGGAACCGTCCAACCAGCCTTCTGCCATAACCATTCCATTCTTGGCATCGATTCCAACTGCAATTCGATCTCCAAATGCATGAACAGCATCTTTTACAATTTGTGCATTTTTCAACGCAATGGATCCTAAGATCACACGGGAAATACCATGTTGCAAATAGAATTCTACCGTATCTAGGCTACGAATACCGCCGCCCAATTCTACGCACAAATTGGTTTGTTTTGCAACGTCTATAAAAATATCTTGATTGATTGGTTTTGCATCTTTTGCACCATCTAAATCAACCATATGAATCCATTTTGCCCCTGCTGCTTCAAAGCTTTTTGCAGTTTGCAGATAATCTTCTGCAACACGATGTGCTGTTGCATAATCGCCTTTTACCAAGCGGACACAGGTTCCATCTTTAATATCAATTGCTGGTAAAATGATCATTTTACAAGTCCTCCAAAGTTTTTCAATATCTGTAGGCCTGTTTTTCCGCTTTTTTCAGGATGGAATTGTGCACCATAAACAGTATTTCCATCGTAAACCATTGCTGGAATTTGGCAGCCATATGTAACAGATGCTGCTAAATAATTGGATGGCGTTACCGCTTGATAAGAATGTACAAAGTAAACATAGGCATCCTCTCCAATTCCACGTAAAATTGGACAATCTATGCCATACTCCAGTTTATTCCAGCCCATATGCGGAATAATGTAACCAGGTGCATTTATTTTTTCCACTGTGCCAGGAATCAAGCCTAATCCTTTACACGGTTCAAATTCGTAACCAGTTTCAAAAAGTAACTGCATACCAAGGCAGATACCGAGAAAAGGTTTCTTTTTTGCTTCTTTCTGCAAAAGCGCTTTCAAATTTCGTTCTTCTAACATGTGCATAGCATTTGGAAATGCACCAACTCCAGGAAGAATAATTGCATCTGCGTTACAGATTTCTTCTGGATCTGCTGTAAGTTTTGATGGTAGGTTCAAAAAATCCAGTGCATTTTTCACGCTAAAGATATTTCCTGCGCCATAATCTACGATCGCTATCATTTTACAGAACTCCTTTCGTGGATAAGGTTTCTCCTGGCTTTAATGGTGTAATTGCTATTTTTAATGCATGCGCAACTGCCTTAAAAGCAGCTTCACATTTATGATGATCGTTTTTTCCATACATCATATTAATATGGAGTGTGATACCTGCTTGAAAGGCGAATGCACGAAAGAATTCTTCTGTCAAACAAGCATCGTATTGTCCAATCATTGCATTGGAAAAGGTTCCTTGAAAAACGAGAAATGGACGATTGCTCAAATCCAGGCTGCAAAATGCGAGCGCTTCATCCATAGGAATAAATGCATGTCCATAACGAGTGATGCCAGATTTGTCGCCGAGTGCTTCTCCTAATGCTTTTCCAAGTACAATGCCAGTATCCTCTACCGTATGATGTCCATCTACATGTAGATCACCTTGTACATGAATTTGCATACTAATCCCACTATGAACGGATAATGCAGTCAACATGTGATCAAAAAATCCAATTCCAGTTTGAATATCTGCCTGACCATTTCCATCTAGTTTAACAGAAATAGAAATTTTTGTTTCTTTTGTTTCACGTTCTATGGTTGCTTCTTTCATATTTACACTTCCTATAAACCTTCGCTGAAAAAATCGTAGTCTATACGTTTTATTTGAAGAGTTGATTCTATAGAAACGCCTAAATTATACTCAATCATTAATTTAGTTAATTCATTTCCATCAACTAAAATAATTTTTTGTTGTAAATATCTTTGAGTAAATAAAATCGCTTCTTTAGAAAATCTAGCTGTTGTGATAAATAATCCTTTTGAAGCTCCCTGCCCAACAAGTGCTCCTAAGAATTTTTGAATATCTGGCCTTGTAATAGTTGAATCTAATTGCCATTGTTTTGCTTGTACATAAATTGTGTCAAATCCAAATTTGTCTGCTTTTATAAGACCATCTATTCCATCATCACCTGATTTTTTTGTTGTAACAGGTTCTCCATATCCCATAGCAGACAATAATTTTACAACTAATTTTTCAAAATCATACCATTCCATTTTCAAGATTTCTTGCATCAAGCAATCGGCAACAGCAGAATTTATTTGTTTCATAGCAGAGTCGATCATTTCTTTTGGACTTTGTTCTGATTTATTTTCATCTAATTCAATTCGTTTTTTCTTTTTTGAAGAATTAGAGTGAAAGAAATCATAGAATGAATCATACTTTTTTAAGAATTCTAACGTAACTTGATCGGTTCCGTTTTGAATTACTTTTTTGCCTTCGGATGTTAGTATGAATTTTGCTCTGCTTGTACTTTCAATTAATCCTGCTTTTTTCAAGTATGTTTTTGCCTAATTGATTCGATTATTTAATAAATTCTGACCACTTTCCAATTGTTCTTTTTGATCATTTTCTGATAGTGAAAATGCACTGATGCAATACTCTCTAATATTTTTTAGTGTATGTATATTACCATCTGATAAGCAATTTAGAATAGATGGAAAAAATTCATTGTATTTGGGGACGGCCATTTATTGTTCATCCTCGAATCGAACCGCAATAGCATTGGCATGTGCAGTCAGTCCCTCCCGATTTGCAATCAGCATGATATCATCTTTTGCTGCTCGAAGTGCATCTCTTGTATAATAGGTGTAGCTGGATCGTTTTACAAAACTTGCAACTCCAAGTGGGGAGAAGAAACGTGCTGTACCGCTAGTTGGAAGAACGTGATTTGGTCCAGCATAGTAATCTCCAAGCGGTTCAGAAGCATACTGTCCCAAAAATACAGAACCGGCATTATCCAAAGCACCTAACAATTCCATTGGATTTTCCATTAGAACTTCTAGGTGTTCTGGAGCAATGTCATTGGCAAGCTGTACAGCTTCTTCTCGTGTATTACACAATAAAATAGCACCGAAGTCATTGAGAGATTGTTCAATGATTTCTTTTCTGGATAATGTCGCAACTTGACGTTCCAATTCTTTTTTTACAGATTCTGCTAAATCTGAACTGGTTGTAACTAAAATGGCACTTGCCATTACATCATGTTCCGCTTGAGACATCAGATCAGCTGCCACGAAACTTGGTGTAGCAGTTTGGTCTGCCAGAACCAAAATTTCGCTTGGGCCAGCAATCATATCAATGTCTACAATGCCGTACAAAAGTTTTTTAGCCGTTGCAACATAAATATTACCAGGGCCGACAATTTTGTCTACCTTTGGAATAGATTCTGTTCCATAAGCCAAAGCAGCGATTGCCTGTGCACCACCAGATAAAAAGATTCGATCGACACCACAAATTGCAGCAGCAACTAAAATATCTGGATTGGGGGTGCCATCTTTTCTAGGTGGTGTTACCATAATAATTTCTTTTACACCTGCGATTTTAGCAGGAATCGCATTCATCAAAACACTAGATGGGTAGGCTGCTGTACCACCAGGTACATATAGTCCAACACGCTCTAAGCCACGGATTCTTTGTCCCAAAATAACGCCATTTGCCATGGGATGAATGAATCCTTGTTCTAACTGACGCTTATGAAAATCTGTTACATTTTCCTGTGCATTTAACAGTGCATGGACGAAATCAGGATCTGCTTCTGTTAATGCATTGTTAATCACATCTCGCGGCACTTCATAATATTGCGGCAGATTCCCATCAAACTTTAATGTATAGTTTTTGACAGCCTCATCGCCGCCTGTTTTTACCGTTTGAATGATTTCTTGAACAGCGGCAGTGACACGCTGATTGGTTTCTCCAACACGCTGTTCCAAGCGAGAAAAAAATGCTTTTTTCTCTGCTGCATCACTTGCATTAATTGTTTTGATTTGAATCATTTTTGAGCGCTCCTTCTATTTTTTGAATCAATGTCTCAATTTCTTTCTGTCGTAACTTCAAACTTACTGTGTTAACAATTAGTCTTGCAGAAATTGGAACAATATCTTCCACAACTTCTAATCCATTCTCTCGAAGTGTAACACCTGTTTCTACAATGTCTACAATTCCATCGGCTAAGTCCAACAAAGGTGCCAATTCAACAGAACCTTCAATCTTTACAATGTCAATATCCATTCCCTTGCTTTCAAAAAATTTTCGAGCTACATTTGGATATTTTGTTGCAATACATTTTACGCCGAAACCACTGTAAAAGTCAGTTCCCTTTTTACAAGCTAAGGCAAATCGACAACGACCAAATCCAAGATCGGCCAATTCAAAAAACTTCCCCTGCATTTCTATAATGGTGTCTTTTCCAACCACACCCATATCGCAAACGCCATGTTCTACATAAGTAATAACATCAGCTGCTTTTGCAAGGACAACTTCCATATTTCCATCTGGAATGGGTAAAATAAGACGTCTTCCTTTTTCTCGTACTGCTGTACAATCGTATCCCATTTTTTCTAGTAACCCAACAGTGTCTTTTTCCAAACGACCTTTTGTTAGTGCAATTCTTAGTGGTTTTGCCATTTACTCCTGTACCTCCGTTACATCCTCATTTACAATTACAAGTGCTTGAATGCCATTTTCCTTGGCATAAGCACGAACCGATTCCAGATCATCGTGCAAAGCATGTTCTACAATTTTTCCTTCTTTTCGAAGTTTCGCAGAAACGGCAATTGCTTTTACTTCATAACCAGGTTCTGCAAATACAAGTGCATCTGGACGTGGACGTGTTCGCTGTGTATTTTTTAAGAGAATTTTAGAAACAGCATCTACATTTACAGCAAATCCAATTGCAGGAACATCATATCCAAAGTCTGCCAGAAGTTTATTATAACGACCACCGGATAGCACTTCCTCACCATATCCTTCTAAGTATCCTCGAATAATAACTCCTGTATAGTAATCTTGTTTATGAACCATGCCAAGGTCGACCATTAAGTGACCTGTTCCGATTACATTTGAAATTTCCTCATAGGTACGTTTCAGATCTTCTAAGATTTCATTAATCCTAGCATTGGAGTACAATTTTGAAGCTTTTTCGAAGACCTCTTCCCCACCAAATAAAGATGGAAGCTGCTTTAAAGCAACTGTAATTTTATCATTTCCCATTGCATCTAATAAGTCATTTAATGCAGGATAGTTCTTTGTTTCAATTAAATAACGAATATTTTCAGCTTGTTCCGGTGTCGCATGTAATTCCTGCATCAGTTCTTTGAATACACCTGCATCTCCAATTTCAAGAGAAAAGTTTCCATCGCTGCAAGTAGAAAGTACTTCAATTGCGGTTGCGATTAATTCTAAATCTGCCATATGGGAATAAGAACCAATTAGCTCTATTCCAGCTTGAATGGTTTCATCGCTTCTTCCCTTTAGGGTCGGTTCAAAGCGATAAACCGATTGATTGTAAAATAGCCGCAGTGGAAGAACAGCATCTTTCAATCGTGTAGATACGACACGAGCAATTGGAATGGTGGAATCTGGACGGAGCACAAGAAGTCTTCCTTTGCTATCTGTTAATTTATAGAGACTTTCTTGCGGAAAGTATCCAGCTTTTGTGTGGAATACATCATAAAATTCCAAACCAGGGGTCATCAATTGCGTATACCCTTTGCTTCGAAAAATTTCATGAATGTTATGTTCTGTTTCTCGGCGAATTTCACATTCTTCAAATAAATAATCTTTGGTTCCTTCTGGGGTAATTAAATCATATTTTTTCATTACGTTCCTCCATATGCTTTATCATGCTACCATGCTATTATGATAGCAAATGAAGTTACAAAAGTCAAGCTAAAATAACGTCATTTGACTAGATTTGGGCAAATTTCCCAAAGCATGCATTCGTTCTAAGGTTTCAATTATGGTTTTTGATGCACCACTTTGTCCTTGGAATTCTTCAATAGAAATAAAATTACCATTTTGTGCTGTTTCATATAAACTATTGGCAGCGGCTTCTCCAATTCCACTGATTGCACCAAATGGAATACGAATCTTTCCATCTTCAATTAAGTATTTACTTGCATGAGAATGATACAAGTCAACTGGTAAAAAGGTATATCCACGACTGAGCATTTCATTAATAATATATAGCAAGTCGAGAAGGTCACTTTCTTTTTTGGTACGCTCATTTCCTTTTTCGCGCAATTCATCAATTTTATTGCGAACAGCATCTTTTCCTTGCAATGCAAGCTCGGCATCAAAATCATCTCCACGTGTGCTGAAGAAAACAGCATAAAACGCAAGCGGATGGTATAATTTAAACCACCCCAGTTTAATTGCCGCTGTAACATAAGCTGCTGCATGTGCTTTCGGAAACATATACTTGATTTTCAGACAACTTTCAATGTACCAATCTGGAACATGGTGTTCCTTTAACATAGCGATTCGTTCCGGGGTAAAAGTTTTAGGAGCTTTTCCTTTTCGTGTATCTTCCATGATTTGGAATGCTTGTTTTGGCTCGACTCCTTTGTGTAGGAGATAAGTCATAATGCTGTCACGTGTTCCAATTACATCAGAAATGGTACAGATTTTTTGATCAATTAAATCTTTGGCGTTTCCAAGCCATACATCTGTACCATGAGATAAACCAGAAACCTGTAAAAAGTCACTAAATTTTGTTGGCTTAGAATCTAGAAGCATCTGAATGGTAAAGCCAGTTCCCATTTCTGGAATGCCAAGACTTCCTGTCTTACAATAAATTTCTTCTGCTGTTACACCAAGAATAGAAGCATCTGTGCACATTCGAATAACATCGGGATCAGTAGTCGGAACATCTTGAATGGAAATACCCGTCATGTCTTCCAAGTGTTTGTACATAGTCGGGACTACGTGTCCAAGTTCATCTAGTTTCAAGATGGTATCATGCAAAGAGTGGAAGTCGAAGTGCGTGGTAATAACATCTGAATCAGCAGAATCTGCTGGATGTTGGACGGGTGTAAAATCATATACATCATAATCGCTTGGAACAACGACCATTCCACCAGGATGTTGTCCAGTTGTTCGCTTGATGCCAGTACAACCAATAGAAAGCCGATTGATTTCTGTAGCACTGTAGTGTAAACCACGTTCTTCCAAATATTTTTTTACATAACCATAAGCTGTTTTATCTGCAACAGCTGCAATGGTTCCTGCTTTAAATACGTTATCTCGACCAAATAATTCTTCTGTGTATCGATGTGCAGAGGTTTGATATTCTCCTGAAAAATTCAAGTCAATATCTGGCGCTTTGTCTCCATCAAATCCTAAAAATGTTTCAAATGGAATATCGTGACCGTCTCGATTCATTTCTGTCTGACAGTTTGGGCATTGCTTTGGTGGTAAATCAAATCCAGAACCAACACTTCCATCTGTGATAAATTCGCTATGTTTACATTTTGGGCAAACATAGTGTGGTGCAAGTGGATTTACTTCTGAAATACCTGCCATAGAGGCAACAAATGAGGAACCAACCGATCCTCTTGATCCAACCTGATAACCGTGTGCAACACTGTCCCATACTAATTTTTGTGCAATGATATAGAGCACTGAAAATCCATGTTTGATGATAGAAGATAATTCTCGATCTAGTCGTTTCTCTACTAATTCCGGTAAAGGATCGCCATAAATTTCTCGTGCTTTATCATGTGTGATGCGTACAAGATCTTCTTCAGCACCTTCAATTGTCGGTGTAAATGTTCCCTTTGGAATTGGACGAATATGTTCAATTTGGTCAGCGATTGCATTGGTATTTGTAACGACAATTTCATATGCTTTCTCTTCTCCCAAGTAAGAGAATGCCTCTAACATTTCTTCTGTTGTACGGAAATATAGAGGCGGCTGCTGTGCTGCATCTTCATACCCCTGTCCGGCTTGTAAGATTTCTCTGAAAATAGCATCTTCTGGATCCATGAAATGTACGTCACAAGTTGCACAAACTGGAATATTCAACTCTTCGCCCAATGCTACGATTTTTCGATTGTAATCTCGCAGTTCATCCCAACTAGATGCGGTCCCAGTACGTAACATAAAAGCGTTATTCTCTATTGGCTGGATTTCCAAATAGTCATAAAATTTTGCAAGTCTCACCACTTCATCATGAGAGCGATGTTCTACCAATGCCTGAAATAATTCCCCGGCTTCGCAGGCACTTCCGAAGATGAGACCCTCTCGATGTTGCATCAATACAGATTTTGGAATCAGAGGCTTTCGATAAAAGCATTGCGTATGTCCGTAAGAAATCAACTTATATAAATTTTTCAATCCTGCTTGATTTCGGACTAGAATGATTTGATGATAGGATTTTAATTTTTTCACATCAACATCTTGCGTTTTTGTATTTAACTCTGCTAGAGTTTCTAATTTTTTATCATGAATTAATCGACCGACTAATTCGATATAAATCTTTGCAAGCATTCTTGCATCATCAGAAGCACGATGATGATCGAATTTTCCAAGTTTTAATGCTTTTGCAACCAAGTTTAATTTATGTCTTGCCAGATTAGGCAACATAGATTGACAAAGAACAAGTGTATCAATTGTAGTAAAAGAAAACTGTAAGTTTTGTCGTTTACAAACATTGCGAATAAATGATGTATCAAAACGAGCATTATGTGCAGTTAAGACTGGATTTTCTCCGCAAAATTTCATAAATGCTTCTACAGCTTCTTTTTCTTTTGGTGCATCGGCTACCATTTCATCTGTAATACCAGTTAATCCGACAATTTTAGGTGGAATTGGTTTTTCTGGATTTACCATCGTATTAAAACTGTCTACAATCTGCATATTGCGAAGCTTAACAGCTCCAATTTCTGTTAAGCGATCACTTCCTGGACTTAATCCGGTTGTTTCCACATCAAAAATAATAGTTTCATCCTGAACAGAGCGGGAATCTGGACGATCAATAATTGCTTGTTGCTGCAAGTCGTTAACCACATAAGCTTCACAACCATACAAAATTTTGAAATTTTCATCTTTTAGCTGATTCCAAGTGTTCATTGCATCCGGAAATGCTTGTGCGATGCCATGGTCGGTAATAGCGATGGCAGGATGTCCCCAATCATGTGCACGTTGTACCAATTTAGAAGCTTCCGTTACCGCATCCATTTGAGACATGGAAGTATGACAATGTAATTCCACACGTTTTACAGGAGCCGTATCCATTTTCTGAATTCTTTTTACCATCATAATGGAGTCCGGCTTCAATACTTCTTCTCTCGCAAATTGGTCATAATCCAGTTTCCCAAGGATCAATAAAGTGGATCCTTTTTTGATTTCCTGTAGTGGTAATTGGTTTATATTTTCTGTTGTATCAAATAATTTTACCAAAACAGAATAAGTTCGATCTGTAATTTGGTAAGTAACAACGGTTCGTTCTCCTCGAACTTCTCGTCGATCCATTGCAAATACATCACCCATAACCACAACACGGCGACCATGTTCCGATACTGCTTCTTTGATTGAAATCGGTAAATCTCGAATGGCACGTCCTTTGATTAGAACAGCACTATCTGGAACAACTTGTGGCAGTTCCATTGTAAGTGAAATTGTTTGCGCCTTTGGTGTATCCATTTGCTTTGGTGAAACTTGTGCAGTTGGTTGTACTGTCTCTGGAATTGGCGTACGTGCAATATTTTGCTCTGCTGCTTGAATCATGGCGGCAAAGTCATCAGCAGGCACTTCATCTTCTCCGTCTATTTTTACTTGCAGAGAAAGCTGGAAAAGACGATTCAACAATTGTTGTAAGTATTCTGTTACATGGTATCGCATTAGAATTTGATAACCGCCATTTTTAAGTTGAATGTGTAGAATAGAATTTTCTAAAGTGACATCAGCACCATCAAAAAAGCCGTTGACGATTGTCAATTCTCGTTTTAAAAATGCAAAAATATCGGAAAAATAAGAAATTTGAAACGCTTCTTTTGGAAATTTAGGATGAAAGCGAACGGTTTCAATTTCTAAAACATGTTCTAATTTGTGCTCTAATTGGAACACTTCTTCTGCTGAAACCAAATTAGGAAAAGTTAAGTAAAAAGAGATTTTTGTCAAATTATCCGAATAGGTCAACTTTTGAATTTTTCCTTCTTGCATAGACACAGGAAGATCAGAAATATATTCCTCTAAAAAAGAGGTAAGTTGAATTTCCATGAAACACCTCTACAGCTTTTCAATTTCCAGCAATAATTCTTTTACAATGTCTTCTTCTTTTACTTTTCGTAAAACAGTTCCTTTTTTGAATAGCACAGCGCAGCCATCACCGCCAGCAACACCAATATCAGCTTCTCGTGCTTCCCCAGGACCATTTACAACACAACCCATTACTGCTACTTTAATGTTTTTTTCAACAGAAGAAAGTGCTGCTTCTACTTCTTTTGCTGTTTTTACCAGATCAATTCGTGTTCTGCCACAAGTTGGACATGCAATTAAATCTGGTCCTTCTCGTTTTCCAAGGCAACGCAAAATATCTTTTGCAGCTGCAATTTCTTTGATCGGATCATCTGTTAAAGATACTCGAATGGTTTCTCCGATTCCATCATGCAGCAAAGAACCAATTCCGATTGCCGATTTAATGATTCCCACATGGGCTGTTCCAGCTTCGGTAACACCTAAATGAAGTGGATAGGAACAACGCTGTGCAGCAAGACGGTATGCCTCAATCATCGTATGTACATTGGAAGATTTCATGGAAATTACAATATCTTCGAAATCACATTGTTCCAGTAGTTGAACATGTCCCATTGCGCTTTCTACTAAAGCTTCTGGTGTTGGTGCACCATATTTTGCCAAAATTTCTTTTTCCAAGGAACCAGAATTTACACCAATTCGAATAGGAATGTTTTTTGCTTGACATGCGTGTACCACTTGCTTGACACGATCCAATCCACCAATGTTGCCAGGATTAATTCGAATTTTATCGATTCCGGCAGCCACTGCTTCTAGTGCCAGGCGGTAATCAAAATGAATGTCTGCAACCAATGGAATGTGTGTTGCTTGTTTAATAGCTGGAATAAGTGCAATTGCTTCTTGATTTGGAATTGCAGCACGTAAAATTTCACATCCTGCCTGTTCCAATGCAACGGCCTGTGCAACGCTTCCAGAAATATCATCTGATCTTGCATTCAACATAGATTGAATATAGATATGTGCTCCGTCTAAACAAGCATTTCCTACTTTAACCGGTTTTACTGTTCTCACAAAATTGCTCCTTTCTAACACCAGCATGTTCTAATTATTTTACAAAAAATTTTGTTACATCCTGAATGGTAATGAAAATCATAAATAAAAATAGACATGCCATGCCAACAAAATGAACCAATGCCTCATGTTCTTTTTTTACAGGCTTTCGGCGAATCGCTTCTAAAAGAAGGAATACAAATCGACTCCCATCTAATCCTGGAATAGGCAACATATTGAAAACACCAATATTAATTGTAATAAAAACAGTCAGGCTGGCTACAGAAGAAAGCTTTTCTCCAATTGTTTTTCCTGCTGTTGCAGCCTGATCGATTACACTGACAACTCCAACTGGTCCGGACATATCCTGTACACTGAACTTTCCAGAAATTAGATCAACCAAAGACATCCAAATCAATTTTGACGTTGCTACAGTATCTTTTGCAGCATAAGCAATTGTATTGATTGGATTTGGCTTTTCGCCCTTTAAGCGAAAATCGATCAAATCTCCTGTTTCCTGATCCTGAAATGTCACATGTTCCAAATTAATAATTTTTCCATCACGCTTTACTTTAATGGAAAAATCAGTTTTCTCAGCCATTTGCAATTGATAGGCAAAATCTGTTGTGGAAAAAACGTGAGATCCATCTAAAGAAAGAATGCGATCTCCTACTTGCAGACCATCTTGCTGACTAGAAGCCATACTGATAGTTTCTCCAGAATTAGTTGTTGTTTCGTGAAAAGATCGGATAGTTAATGTTGGAACAATATCATTTCCAACTGTTGTGACAGCAATTAAAACAAAACCCAATAAAATATTCATGGCGGCTCCAGCAACAATGACGATCATTCTGCGCCAAACTGGCTTGCGGTCAAATGCACGTGGATTATCACTGGCATCTTCTTCCCCTTCCATTGCACAAAATCCACCAATTGGAAGGAGGCGTAATGTATATAGCGTCTCCCCTTTTTGCTTTTGCAACAATTTTGGCCCCATACCAATGGAGAATTCATTTACTTGAATTCCATTTAATTTTGCTGCAAGAAAGTGCCCAAATTCATGAATCCCTATAATTAATCCGAAAACAAAAATTGCAATAAGAATGGTCCAAAGATGCTGCATAATTATCCTTTCTTTGCCTGAATTTGACTGCGTATAAAGGCACGTGTCTGCTGATCTGCACGCACTACATCTTCATAAGTATGAATTTCAGAAGGAGAAAATTCCTGCAAGACGGATTGCACCAATTCTGAAATTTCTAAAAAAGAAATTTGTCCGTTCAGAAATGCTGCAACTGCTTCTTCGTTTGCGCTATTTACTCGACATGGATAAGCACCACCTAAACGAATTGCTTGAATAGCAGTTTTTAAACAGGAAAACGTCTCATAGTCTGGCTTTTCAAATGTGAGCGTTCCATATTCAGTCAAGGATAGTGGCTTGGTTGGACATGGAAGACGTTCCGGATAAAGCAATGCATATTGAATTGGAATTTTCATATCTGGAACACCCATTTGACCAATTACTGCATAGTCTTGATATTCGACAGCAGAATGCAAAACACTTTGACGATGAACAAGGATTTCAATTTGATCAGGTGTTACATCAAATAACCATTTCGCTTCAATAAATTCCAATCCTTTATTCATCAATGTTGCGGAATCAATAGTGATTTTATGTCCCATGCTCCAATTTGGATGCTTAAGTGCATCTTGCAAGGTAACATGTTGTAATTGTTCTTTTTGAAAGTCATAAAATGGTCCACCGGATGCTGTTAGTAAAATACGACGTAACTGACTACGCCGATTTCCTTGTAAGCACTGAAAAATGGCAGAGTGTTCACTGTCTACTGGAAAAATGGTCACGTTTTTTTCTGCTGCACGTTTCATAACCAATTCTCCACCAGCTACTAAGGTTTCTTTATTGGCAAGTGCAACATCAATTCCAGCTTCAATTGCCGTTAAAGTCGGAAGCAATCCAACCATGCCAACTACTGCATTTAGTACAATATTAGCAGAGCGATCAGATGCAATGGTACAGAGACCTTCCATTCCACAAAGAATAGTAACAGGGAGATCATTCAAGCGTTCCTTTAAAATGGGAAAACATTTTTCATTGTAAATGCACACCAATTTTGGACGATATTTGCGTACTTGTTTTTCTAGTAACTCTATATTTGATCCGGCAGCTAATGCATGAATTGAGATTTGATGTGCTTCTGCCACTTCTAATGCTTGTGTTCCGATGGAACCAGTAGAGCCTAGAATTGAAATACATTTATTCATAAGGATTCCTTTCTGAACTTTGGCGCAAATCAATACAGGTACAATATTCTATAATTCGGATGAAAATGCGGCAGTACCCCTCACAAAATATGAGGGGTATTGTATGTGTAGTAATTGTTTAATCAAAGAATTATGCTATTTCATTTCAAACTGATTTACATAAAAGTTCATGAACCAGATTTTTGTATGAAAAATTGCGATTTGTTATTATTGATAAATTGCAAAGAGATTTACCATTGCATAAAACAATGGAATGGTAAATAATACACTATCAAATCGATCCATTACACCACCATGACCAGGCATGATACGACCATAATCTTTGATGCCTCGTTGCCGTTTTAAAACAGATGCACTTAAATCACCCAGTACGCTAACTGCTGCACATAGAATAGAAGTACATGCGAGCCATAGAAAGTTAACAGAAAGATCTGCAACTTTTCCATAAATAAAACTAAATAACATTGGAATAAGAATACTGGTAATCATTCCACCCAAAAATCCTTCTACTGTTTTTTTGGGGCTAATAGAGGGACATAATTTTTTATTTCCCATAAGTGTACCGGAAAAGTAAGCTCCAGTATCTGCAATCCATGCTAAAGAAAGTGCCAAAATGACATAAACAATTCCAAATTGATCATTCATTTTCAGCAAGGCAATCAAAAGATTCAAGGATTTTGATACCAAAATGGTAACAGCTAACATGAATGTTAGTTTTGTGTAGGACATGGTATTGTGATGCAGAATAAAATCCAAAAATAGAACAAGTATACACAAAATCATAATGGAATTGGCAATTCTTGTTCCGCCATAATAGGTAAAGAATGGAACTGATATGCTATATACCGCTGCAGCAGCCATGGAAATGTAATACATCATGCAATCTGCCGCACGGAACAATTCTAATAATGCAACAGTGGAAATGAAAGCCAGTGCAAGTGGAAATACAAATGTTTGATGAAGAATTAAAACAATGATTAAAATAGCAACACCAACTGCACCAGAAATGATTCGTGTTTTCATAGAACTCATACGCCTCCAAATCTTCTGCCACGTTTAGAATACGCGATCAATGCTTCATTCAATGCTTCTCTGGAAAATTCTGGCCACATTAAGTTCGTAAAATAAAATTCCGCATAAGCACATTGCCAAATTAGGAAGTTTGATAGACGCAATTCTCCACTTGGACGAATTAATAAATCTACATCCGGAATTTCTTTTGTGTATAAATGGTCTTGAATCGTTTGTTCTGTGATATCCGATGGATTGCGAACGCCATTTTGCACTTCTTGTGCGATCAATTGTGCCGCATGTACAATTTCATCACGACCACCATAGTTGATTGCAAGCAGCATGGTCATTTTATCATACTTAGCAGAATCTTCTTCTAATTCGATCATTCGCTTTTGAATATGTTCCGGTAAACGCCGCTTATCACCAATAAAGATCATTCGAACTTCTTGTTCAAGATATTCATCACAATCGTTTAAATATTCCCATAGTAAATTCATGATGGCATCTACTTCGTCTTTTGGTCGCTTCCAATTTTCTGTTGAAAAAACGTAGTAAGATACATAGCGAATTCCAATAGAGCGACAGTATCGCGTTAAATCATGAAAGTTTTTTGCGCCTTCACGATGCCCCATTTTTCGAGGAAGGCCACGACGTGTAGCCCATCGACCATTTCCATCCATAATAAATGCAACATGTGTTGGCAATTGTTCTGGAAGTGTAGCAGGAGTAGATGTGCTTTTTTTATTAAAAAACGGCAGTGCCATGTCATCGGCTCCCCTCTTTTTAGAGACTCATAACTTCCTTTTCTTTTTCTGTAACCAACTTGTCAATGTCATCACAGAAACGATCAGTTAATTTTTGTACATCCTTTTCACCATTTTTCATTTCATCTTCTGTTAGTTCAGAATTTTTCTTCATGGATTTCATCTTTTCCATTGCATCACGGCGTACATTTCGAACAGCAACTTTACTTTCCTCTCCGTACTTTTTAATGGTCTTGCAAAGTTCTTTTCTTCTGTCTTCTGTTAATTGTGGAAATACGAGACGGAGCACTTTTCCATCGTTTGTGGGTGTAATCCCAACATCAGAAGCCAAAATTGCCTTTTCAATTGCTTTTAAAGTTGTCATATCCCACGGCTGAATAACCAAAATTCGTGCTTCGGAAACAGAAACAGCTGCCATTTGATTAATTGGAGTGGGCGCTCCATAATAGTCAACCATTACTTTATCCAAAACAGCTGGGTTTGCACGTCCTGCACGAATGGTAGTAAATTCATGTTCCAAACGGCCAATTGCTTTTCCCATTTTATCTTCTGCATCTTTCAATAACGCTTTCATTGTAATTACTCCTTTTTTATATTTGATTATTTATTCTTCTACGACAGTACCAACTTGTTTTCCCATAATAGCATCATAGATATTATCAGGACGGCTCAGATCAAACACCAACATTGGCATTTTATTGTCTCTGCACATGGAAGCTGCTGTGCTATCCATAACAGAAAGTGCACTATTTAATACATCACTAAAGGAAATACGTTCATATCGAACGGCATCCTCAAACTTGTGTGGATCCTTATCATATACACCATCAACCATAGTAGCTTTCAGCAAAATATCTGCTTCAATTTCTACCGCACGTAAAGTAGCAGCAGTATCAGTTGAGAAAAATGGGCTGCCTGTTCCGCATCCAAAAATAACCACACGTCCTTTGTTCAAATGATTGATTGCTCGATTTCGGATATATGGTTCTGCGATTTGCTGCATGCTGATTGCAGTTTGCACACGTACTACAACACCGAGTGCTTCTAATGCATCTGCAACTGCCAGTGCATTCATTGTAGTTGCAAGCATTCCAATATGATCAGCACGAGTACGATCCATATTTTGACTGCTTCTGCCACGCCAGAAGTTTCCACCCCCGACTACAATTCCAATTTGTGCACCTGCATCGACACATTTCTTAATGCTTACACAGATGTTATTGATTACGTCCATATCCAAGCCCATTTTCTTTTCACCAGCAAGGGCTTCTCCACTTAATTTTAAAACAACACGTTTATATTTTGGTTCCATTTATTGTTTCATCCTTTCCAATTTTTCGGTCATGCCAATTTGTTGTCATGCACTGAAAAATTCTCTTTTTCTATTTTACACTATTTATCAAAAAATGTAAAGAGATTTATGAAAAAATTCTATGAAATCTAATGTCTATATCAAAAGACCCCATCAAGAATCTCATTTTGAAATTCTTGATGGGGTCTTGAAAACAAGTAGAAATGACTTCTACAAATTATTCTGGTTGAATAGCATCGTAACCAGTTTCATTGGTGCGAATACGAGTAGCAGTACGGAGCTCATAGCTGAAAATTTTTCCGTCTCCAATGTTTCCCGTATATGCAGCTTTTCGAATTGCATCAATTGTTTTTTGTTCCCATTCTTCAGAAGAAACTACAATTTCAAACTTAATTTTAGGTAGCATCTGAATTTCGATTTCCTGATGTCCACGTACATATTCCTTTAAGCCACGCTGTGTGCCACATCCCATGACTTGATAACAGGTAATACCATGTACATCTAATGCTGCAAGGGCATCCTTGACTTCTTCAAACTTTTCCTCTCGAATAATTGCTTCAATTTTAATCATCATTCTGTCTCCTTCTAATTAGTCAAGTCCAGTAAAGGACGGATATGCAGATTCTCCGTGCTCGGACAAATCCAAGCCAACCTTTTCATCTCGAACAGAAACGCGCAAGTCTTTACAAATTAATTTGGTAATACCGGTACAAATAAGCGTACCAACAATGGCAATTATGATAGTAATGCCAATACTTGCCAGTTGCATCAGGAATAATTTGCTTTCTCCAAATACAAGGCCATCCCATCTTGCAGTTGCATTGATAGAAGACTTTGCAAATAATCCAGTACAAATACCGCCCCAAATACCACCAATCCCATGACAGCCAAATGCATCTAGTGCGTCATCATATCCGAATTTTTTCTTTGCCCAGGAAATCATAAAATAGCAAATTGGAGAAGTTGTAAATCCAATAATAATTGCAGCCCAAATTGGAACAAAGCCTGCACCAGGTGTAATACCAACCAATCCTGCAACAATACCAGTTGCTGCACCTACAAAAGTCGGCTTTTTATTGAAAATAACATCACAAAGCATCCAAGAGAGCATAGCTGCTGCAGAAGAAACTGCAGTTGTAACAAAAGCATGTGCTGCCAGTCCATCTGCTGCTAATGCAGAACCGGCATTGAATCCAAACCAACCGAATAGCAAAATAAATGCACCAATTGCCACCATGGGAATATTGTGGATTCTATAATTTGCATAGCTATAATTATGACGCTTGCCCAATAGGATGCATAAGATTAATGCAGTCACGCCAGAACTGATATGCACAACATTACCGCCGGCAAAGTCAATAGAACCAATTTCTGCTAAAAATCCGCCATCTCCCCAAACCATATGTGCCAATGGATAATAGACCACAATACTCCATAAGATTAGAAATACAAATAATGCTTTAAATTTCATTCTGCCTGCAACTGCACCTGTAATCAATGCTGGTGTAATAACTGCAAACATCATTTGAAACAAACAAAATACCATATTAGGAATTTGTTGTCCTTCTACATATGGCTCAGTTAAAGACACGCCTTCTAAACCGATCCAATTGAGATCACCAATTATACCAAAATGATTGGTTCCAAAAGAAAGTGAATAACCAAACAGTACCCACATTACAATTCCGATTCCAATGGAAACAACAGATGCGAACATCGTGTTAATGGCGTTTTTTCTTCGTACCAGTCCGCCATAAAAGCACGATAAACCAGGTGTCATGAAAAAAACTAATGCTGCACAAATGATAACAAATGCAATATTTCCGTCCATAGTGAAATTGCCCTCCTCAACTTGTTTGAAAAAACTGCTTTTGAACAACTGAAATGCATAAATGTATTTGCATTTAAACAAAAAAGATGCCCCTTCTCGCTTCACAGCGAAATGGGACATCTTTGTTCCGTATATTCAAATATTAAAAATAAGCTTATTTTGCATCCAATTGCTTAATTATTATAGCATGGCAAGCAATAGAATGCAATGAACAAACTAGAAATAGATATTGAAAATATTATTAATCTCCAAATTCTAATTGTACAGCCTCTAATGCTGCTAGAATAACTTTATCCATATCATAATACTTATATTGACCCAAACGACCACCAAAAATTACATTTTCTGTTTTTTTGGCAAGTTCTTCATAAGCAAGATATAGCGTGTTATTTCGCGCATTATTAACAGGATAATAGGGCTCACATCCCTTGGTCCATTCTGATGAATATTCCTTTGAGATGACAGTTTTTGGCTGCTTGCCAAATTCAAAATGCTTGTGCTCGATAATTCGTGTATACGGTTGGTCATGAGAAGTATAATTGACTACAGCATTTCCTTGGTAGTTCTCACAGTCCAGTACTTCTGTTTCAAAACGAACACTACGATATTCCAACACACCCAGTTGATAGTTGAAAAATGCATCAATTTGACCGGTGAATACAGTTTTTTTTGCAATGTCTTTGTGATCCTGAATCCATGTAAAGTAATCTGTTTCCGTTAAAACATCACAACCAGCTAACATTTTTTCAATAATCGGTGTATATCCGCCAATTGGAATGCCTTGATAACGGTCATTGAAATAGTTATTGTCATAAATGAATCGTAGCGGCAAACGACGAATGATAAAAGCAGGCAATTCTGTACAAGGACGTCCCCACTGTTTTTCTGTATATTCTTTAATTAACTTGTAGTATACATCCTTTCCGACTAACGAAAGTGCTTGTTCTTCCAGATTCTTTGGTTCTTCAATATTCAGTTCCGCAATTTGTTGTGCGATTTTTTCTTTTGCCTCTGCTGGTGTTTTAATGTTCCACATTTTGCTAAAGGTGTTCATATTGAACGGCAAATTATATAATTCATCATGATAAATGGCAACAGGTGAATTGATATAATGATTGAATGTTGCAAACTGATTGATATAGTCCCAAACCTCTTGGTTGCTGGTGTGGAAAATATGTGCACCATACTGGTGAACGTGAATGCCCTCAATTGTTTTACAGTAAATATTTCCGCCAATGTGATCTCTTTTATCAATTACCAAGCATTTTTTTCCTCGCTTGGTTGCTTCGTATGCAAAAACAGCACCGAATAATCCGGCTCCTACAACTAAATAATCGTATTGGTTCATGGTATGTCCTTTCTGTTTCTTGAATTGCGTTCCATTTGGATAAGATAATCGTCTTATCATAATGGAACGTGTACTTTCCCTTATAGAATTGGCTTTCTTTTTAATTATAACAAAGTATGCATATTTTGTCAATCGAATGACATGCTTTTATCTTGTACTTTTTTTCGATAGGCTTGTTCGACCTTCCTCTTTTTCCAGATACAGTGCCATGTGGTTTTGAATAACTTTCCTATTAATTGAAAGGCGGTTTTCTTTTTCAATGTGGTTTCAAATCCATAATGGGTATATGGATTTTGATGAAAAATATGCTTTTTGCCAAAACATTGTGCTGTGCATGCGCTTTGCAATGGCAAAGTAATTGGCTCTTTTTGCTGATAGCGATTGGGAAGTAGCAATCCACCTAAAAATAATACTTGTTTCCATTTAGAAAGATTGGCAGTCTCCGATGTAAGAGGATGTTCAATTAGAATCTGTTTCGGCTGTACGGATAGAATGTCTTGATTGAGCTGTTCGCTGTTTGTATTTTCTAAAAAAGACGGCCCTTTTAGGAAGTCTTCATAAGCACGAAGTATTAGATCGGCACAAAAATAACGCTGTAAAAAAATTTGGCGTATTCCATCTGCCCAAAGCACTCTGAGCATATTTAATCTTGAACAAGGTGCATCATGAATGGCATATGTAATTAAACTATTTCGTTTGATGTAATATTCCAGTGCAGGATTGTATTTTTTATCAAAATTTTCATGCCAAACGCAAATACCATTTGGAACCAAGATGGAAAATTTTCCACGTAATGCATATTCTACATCATCGAATTTGATAAACATGGGAAGTGGCTTTCCAGTTTTACGAATCAGCTGTACTGGAATGCAGCAGCACCACCAAGAATTATAGTCTGGTTTTGGTGCAGATTCATTTTGTAAAACGTGAGTCAATTGTCGCATATCTAAGTTAGGATGAATTCCGATCAATTGCCTATTCCGGCAGTAGGCTCCAGATTCAAATTGCAAATAAGGACGTTCCATATCTAACATGGAACCACCCAGTACAAGATTAGAATATGATGTTTTGCAAAACATTAGAAATGTGATTATTTTTTCGTATAACACAGGTAAGATATTAATATCATCATCCATTAATAAAACATGTGTATAGGAATTGGAAGAAGCAAGAACCTCTTGCATTCCTCTTGTAAATCCACCGGATCCGCCTGTGTTAGCATTTAAAATAATTTGAATTTGAGAATGACTTTGTTCTATGCTAGAGAGTGTTTGACCATTGTCTACAATAAAAATGCTAGCTGGTAAATTAGATTGTTTCAAAAACGTAAGAAATACCTGTATGTTTTTTTGAATCCATGATTCTCTATGATATGTGCAAGTTACAATTGCAAGCCGAGTATGTTGTTGAGGAGTAGCATCCGCATAATAGGCACCTTGATACCATATGACATTTTCTTCTAGCGCTTCCAATTGAATATAGTAAATGCCATTTTTCATTGAATTTTGAATTGGCCTTATTGGTAAATGAATGGATATTGGTTGCTCCGAGTGAAAAGAAACAGATTTTCCAATTTGCTGTCTTTGCTGATCTGCCCCACAATAGAACAAAGATGCAATGCCATGTCCACTGCATAGCAATTCAGTATGATAATCCATACAAGCGCAGTATTTATAATATGATGATTCCGAAAAACTATTCAAGTATGTATCTGTTGTTAATTTAGAACCTGGTGGTAAGCATAAAGTTTGATCGGAAAGTAGGCGTACTTTTTCAGTTCCGGGTTCTGTACATCGAAAATATAGTTCGAATGTTTCTTCTGCTCGCTTTTTTGGAAAAGAACAAGAAAATAGACGCACTGCATCTCCCCTCCCTTTTTATTTTCTATGAACTTTAAAATTTATTATAGCATAGAATAAGCACTTTGTCTACTTTTTTCCATGCCTTGTAGAAAAATACTAAATTGTAGTTGACTTTTTTGGAAAAGCAGGATATAATAAGTATATAAAATTACTATGTTTTGTAGTATATGGAAAGGATGTTCCTTCATTGAAAATTTCTACGAAAGGTCGTTATGCATTGCGTATGATGTGCGACATGGCAATGCATGATCAAGGCGTTGCGATTCCATTGCGAGAAATTGCAAAACGTCAAAATATTAGCATTAAATATTTGGAGCAAATTGTTATTTTATTAAATCGTGCAGGCTTTGTAAAAAGTGTCCGGGGTGCACAAGGCGGCTATAAGTTAACCAACCCACCGAAGTTTTATACAGTTGGTATGGTACTTCGCTTGACAGAAGGAAGTCTTGCTCCGATAGCTTGCTTAGAAGATGAGGTCAATCAATGTGAACGTGCATCAGACTGTACAACCCTTTTTGTGTGGGAAAAATTGTATCAGGCAATTTGTGATGTGGTAGATCATATCACACTGGAAGATATTGTAAATCATGCGGATTCTCAATCTTCTAGTTATGTAATTTAATTATAAATAATTGAAAAATACCGTCTGATGATATGCGATCAGACGGTATTTTTTTGTGATGATTATGATTGGTAACAAGAAAATACTTCTTCCACTTCTTTTTCATTAGAAGGCTTTGTAAACAAACTGACAAGCGGCACAAGAATCAAGGATAGAATCATAACAATTGCGCCTGCATTGATTGGAGATGCTAAATTCAGTGGAAAAGAAGCGGCAGCTTTGCGCAGTTCTGGGAACCAACCAAAACCAAATAGGAACATATGTGCCATTGTAAGTCCAATGCCTACAATAAAGCTTGTCCAAACTGCCGGTTTTGTAATTTTTTTACTATATAATCCATATAGAAAAGGACCTAAAAAAGCACCTGCCAATGCACCCCAAGAATAAGACATTAATGTAGAAATAGAGGCGGTTTTATTAAATGCAATAATGACCGAAATGATTAGAAAAGCTGCGATGAGTGCACGCATAATAATGACTTCTTTTCGTTCGTCTTGCTTTTTCATTTTTGGTTTGATAAAATCAATGGTTAAAGTGGAGCTAGATGTTAATACTAAAGAAGAAAGCGTGGACATGGATGCGGATAATACCAATACAACAACCAGTCCAATTAATAATTCTGGAAGTGCCGATTTCAATACGGCAGGAATCATTGCATCGTATTCTAGGGAACCATTTGGAAGTGTTCGAATAAAAGTCTTACCTGATTCTCCTTGTACGGTACAGAATAAGCGATCGAACCCACCTAAGAAGTAAGATCCACCTGCAACAATGAATGCAAATAGTGTAGAAATGATAGTCCCTTTTTTTATTGCTGCTTCATCTTTTACGGCGTAGAATTTATGAACCATTTGTGGGAGTCCCCATGTTCCAAGAGAAGTCAAAATAATAACACCGATTAAGTTGATGGGGTCTGGTCCAAGAATACTATTGTATTGATCGGTCATACCTTGATATTCTATTTCACCAAGTTGCTTTAAAGCGTGACTAAATCCTCCCTGGCTGTTTACGGCACAAACAACAACCGCAATGATTCCAAGTAACATGACAATGCCTTGTACAAAATCATTGATTGCAGTTGCTGCATAACCGCCTAAGATAACATAAATTGCGGTGATAATTGCCATTGCAATGATAATAATTTTATAAGAGGCATCAGAGTCTAGACCAAATGCCATGTTAAATAGTCTGGAAAGGCCATTATAAACGGATGCGGTGTAAGGAATTAGAAAAATAAATACAATAAAGGCAGATGCAATTTTTAAACCTTTTGAGTGAAAGCGCTTTTCAAAATATTCTGGCATAGTTTTTGCATTTAGGTGATTGGTCATAATTCTTGTTCGGCGACCTAAAACCATCCAGGCAAGCGCACTGCCAAGTAATGCATTTCCAATGCCAATCCAAGTGGCTGCAATTCCATAATTCCAACCAAATTGTCCAGCATATCCAATAAAAACAACTGCGGAAAAATAAGAAGTTCCATAGGCAAAGGCTGTGAGCCAAGAACCAACATTTCGTCCGCCTAAAACAAAATCATTTACTGATTTTGTTTTCCGTGAGGTGTATACACCAATTCCCATCATGATGGCAATATACACCATAATCATACCAAGTGTTACTGCTGTTGTCATTTGTTACGACTCCCTGTATCATAAAATTTGTATTGCTTGATTATTACCTTATAATCAAGCACACATAGACATATTATACAGGAAATCTCTTTTTTTGTCAATTATTATTTCAATAAAACAAGAATATTATTTGGCTAGCAAAATTATTTGAAAAGTACTTGACACTGATTTTAAATTATGATATAATAAATACTGTAATGTTAAATTGGGATATAGCCAAGGGGTAAGGCAACGGACTTTGACTCCGTCATTCCGCTGGTTCGAATCCAGCTATCCCAACCAATTTTTGTTATGTAAATTGCTCAAAGTTTTTTATAAGACTTTGAGCAATTTTTTTGATTTGAAGATAGAAATTCGCCTGTTTTTTCAAATATCAATTGAAGAACAGGCGAATGCGATAAATTAGGATTTGACGGGAAGCTGGTTGATTCGGTCGATTAAAAAATACAGCAGTGTTTTTAAATCTTGGTCGTTTAATTCTGGATCACTTAAATCACAATTTGCATTTTTTTGTGCACTATCATTTAAGTCAAAACGAGCGGATAGATATTGATTTAAGCGAATCATATCGGCCAATGTTACTGTTCCATCTAAATTAACATCTCCGTATAAAATGTTGTTGTCAATTGGGTCAGATGAATCAGCAGGTTCAATTCCCCAAACTAATTTATCGTCTACATACATAGTGATTTTGTGTGTTGGTTTTAATGCTTCTTCAAATAGAATTCCTTCTCCATCTGCCCAAGTTAAGCCATCTCGGCTATAGTCATTAGAAGCGTCCCAAATAAACTGGTAGTCTGCATTTTGAACTTCTGCCATTAAAGCAAATTGAATGGTGCGTTTTCCATAAAATATACAGTGATCCCACATGAATTCAATATAGCAATCTCCGGTTTTGTTGTATTGTTTCATTTGATAAGAAACAGCGGTTTTTCCATCTGAATTTGCCTTTTCCTCATCATAATCCATTCGAACAGATATATCTTCTAAGCTTTGTCCATTTTTGAGTAGTTCTGAAATATTGAAGTAATACCGAACTTTAATGTGATCTAAATAGCGTGGCGGCAAAATTGTATTGTTATGGATTTTGATTTGCACTTGAGAAGCCATGTTATCTTCTTGTCCTACAGCGGCTTCCAGAGAAAACTCTTGAATATTCTCTTTGTAATCTCGTTCTGATGGGGGAAAATTCTCTAAGATTTTGTCACCACGTGCTTTTCCATATAAATCATACAATCCAGCTAATGCACCTGTAAAAGCAGCATTATAATCAACAGCTACTTCGTTATAAATATAATCTTTTGTTAAGTCAACATGTTTATCTGTTTCATCCGGGCCGCCAACCAAAGCACCCCATAAGATATGCACTTGATCAACAGGATCATCCATATTTAAAGTGGTAGAACCATGAGAAGCACGATGGTGTGGATGACTTGCGTATTGATCGCCATATCCCACTAAATACGAATAGCCCATTGGGTTGTTACCAAGGATATAGTCCATTTGTGTAACCGCCCAGTCAGAAAATCGCTTGTCTCCTGTTTCTTTTGCGTAAACAGCTGCACACATTTGTGCAGCAGCATTATATCGACAGGATCCATAGTTGTTTAGCATAGAGAAACCAGCCGGTGTTTTGGCTAGAAATGTTGTGTCAGAAGGATCTTCATGTTCGATTCCAGACCAATATTCTAGATTCCATCTGAAGATGTACCAATCTCGTTCTGTATTAGTAATAGGCGCTAATTTAGCAAAAACACCGCCCCATACAGTATCCCAGCAATGTACCCAAATATTTTGCCAGTCATTCCCAGTGTCTACAATAATTCGAGATAAGTAACCAGTATAGTTATAGGAACCATCTTCATTTTGTACATCGGATTGTGAAATAATGGAATCAATATAACTCCAATCTTCTGTACAAGTATACAACCATACAGCTGCCCATGCAAGTTCGTCAAAATCATAACTGGACTCATAAAATCCACCGTCATATCCTAAACTGCTTTTTCCATCTGCTGCGTGTGTCTTTACTGCAAATCGGTATAAAGCAAGCGCCGTATCCAGACATTGTTTTGCATAATCTGGATCTGTTTCTTTGAAGTTTAGGTAGTTGATCGCCAAAGAAGCGGCTGTTCCGGCACACATATCAGATGCAGGTGTATCAACAGTTGCAAAGTAGGCTGGGCGTGCATAGTCAAGAAGTGCATCCATAGATTGCAGTTCTGGTGTGATCCAGTAATTATGATCAATATCTCCTTCACCAACTTGATAACAAAATGCAACAACTTCTCCGTTTTCATCTAAAAAAGTGCATTTTAAGTAATAATCATTGATCCATCGAAGCAAGTCTTCTACATGCCATTGCAAACCAGTGTCTTCGTAAGCATCTCGAAATTCATAGTATCCCCATCCAACTGTAGAGGCAGCATAACTACCTGGTAGTCCAAATTTGACACAGTCTCCGGCATCGTGCCAACCGCCTGTTAAATCCATGGTTCCGTCTCCGTCTGGATCTAAAATAGATTGATATTGGTCAATAAAATCTTGTGATAGATTGGTCCCAATATGATCTTCTCCCATTGGAATGAGTGGTACAGTAGCATCATCCAAATGGCAGTCTCCACGCCATTCTAAATTTCCGCCAGTAATGCCATCTCCACATTTATTAGCATCATAAAAGTAAAGTGCATCCTGTAAAGCAGCGGCATAATTGGAAGAAAATGCTGTGCTTTGTATCGCAGTAGATTCTTCCGCAAACGCAGAGCAGGTGCCGATACTAGCTGTCATAATTCCGCTCGTTAGCATGGCAACGATACGATTGAATACTTTTGGAAAATTCATACCGACTCCTTTCCTGCTTCTGTTTCTTGTAGTCGTTCGAAAGCAATTGCATACCCGCCAGCACCATCTTTTAATGCACGGTTAACTCGACTGATTGTAGCAGTACTTGCGCCGGTAGCTTCTACAATATCATTAAAAACATGATGCTGATGTAATAACTTTGCGACTTGAAACCGTTGAGAAATTGCACGCAATTCCTGATAGGTGCAGATATCTTTAAAAAAGGCAAGGCACTCCTCTGGTGTTTCCAATTTTAAAATCGCTTCAAATAGTTCTTCCAAATGTTCAAATTGGTCGTCCTTCATCAAGAATCAATCCTTTCATTCTTTTATTTCGGTAATTAGAGATTCCTTTTTTATTTTATCATACTCAAACAAAAATGTAAATAGAATCATGCAAAAAAGTCACCAAACTATATAACAAATTCTGCCGATGTGGATGCAAACACCGGCAGAATTTGTTTCTTATTTCCTTATAAGGTTATATTAGAAATAGTTACTTTGTATCTAATACTGTTCGTTTTAACCAAGACAGATCAAATCCATTTACGATTGTATCTTGATTCATATCTGCCGTATTCCAGAAAGATGTAGTTGCTTCTCGTGTTCCAATTAAGTATGCTTGCAACCAGACGATATCTGCTAGATCAACAGCACTATCTTGATTGATATCTCCTATCAAAGTAGATGCATGTACAGCGTGAACGATAGTAATTGGAATAATTCGTTCTAACCCTGAATCGGATGTAACTCGAACAGAGTATGTGCCAACAGAATCAGAAGAAGCTTTTTCGATTTGATAAGTGGAATTTGTTGCGCCTTCAATGGGTGTATCATTAAAAAGCCATTGATAAGATGCATGTTGTAAGGAAACGAGGACATGCATTTGAAAAGATTCATTTTCTTGTAATTCTATCGTTCGGCATGCAGAGTCTGAATAAAATTGATTGGTAATGGTGTACTGTGTTGATGAAATGTCACCTAGGTTTTTCCATTCATTTGCACTATCTTGCACAAAAACACGAACAGATGAAAGGACAACTCCTGGTTCTAATTCCATCATACTTCCAAATGGGATTTTAAACTCGACAACATTTTCGTCGTGTTTCTGTACACAGCCGTTATAGGAACCATTGTTAAAATAAACGTATCCATTAGACATATAATAAATCCAGAAGGAATGTCCAGTTGTCTCATTGGTAAGTTTTAGATTATAAACTGGAGATGTTGCGTTTTGTGGAATTTCTGCCATAACATATAAATATTGATCATCATTGGAAAGATAAATTGAGCGTTCATCTTCTGTACCATAACAATCTGTACCTTGCCATTCTGATTGGCTGGATTTTTGTCCATCTATAATCATTTTTCCACGAATGGTATATCGAGAGCCATCTGATTTCATTGTAGATTGTTCATTGTTTTCATTTACCTGATAAAAGCAATGTTCCTGATAGGAATTGGTTTGATCTGAAGAATCGATGGTGGTGCTACCAAGATAATTGGCACCAAGCGCAGCGTTCCAAGTACCATTGTTAGCAAACTGAACGGTTCGTAGTTGCCCATCTTGAATGCCTTCATTTCCAACAGAAAGACGCAGATAGACGTCCCAATCGCCAATTTCCAGATCCCCTGGTAATTGTACTGTGATGGGAATGTCTGTTGTTGTACAAGATTTCCACTCCCTGGAATCCAGATCAACTTTTGTACAAATATAATCTCCATCTTTCATTAAGATAACTTCTGCTTTTTGTTTTTGAATGGGATTTGCAAAGCCTGTATTTTCAATTGAAAATTGGAAATGGAGTTTATCTCCTTGCTGTACATTAGAGTCTAAGGATGACTTTCGAAGAACAAATCGATATCCCAGATGATCTCGAATAAATTGAAAAACAGTTTGCCCATAATATGCAGAGTTGTCAACACCCTCAACATCATATGCTTCACCAAACGTATAATCTTTATATAGTTGATAAATATTAGCGTTAATATAGCTCAAGTGTGTGTAATACATTTCAGGAATTGCATTTTCTGGCAAATATGTGGTATATTTTTTTGCCCAATCTAAGTTTCCGGAAAATTCACCGCCATAATAGGTGTGTGTCATTTGTTGATGCATCCAGGCAGTTTCAATGGCTCGATTGGAAAATGTTCCTAAGTCAGAATCTGATCCCATATATCCGTCATTATATAGACCCACTCGATCGGCGTCACTTCCAGGTTCTGCTGTATAGGTATCTAGGTTTTTTACAGGAATACCAGCCCACTTCGCAAATGTATTTGGGGTTCGAACTGTAACAGGTACTTCTTTTGGAACGACTTTTAACATAGTATCCAATAATTTCGCTTTGTCCTCCAAAGAAGTATATTTTCCGCTATGTTGCTCTCCCCATGCGCCTACGAATCCACTTTCTACAAATGCAAGAATATCTTTATAATCTTCTAGTAGTCCATTGTCCTGAATTTGCTGGATATGAGAAAGCATCTTTTCAAAGGTAGCTGGCTCTGGATTGGTTTTTCCATTTGCATCATATCGGAAGCGAACTGCAATCATGCATCCATTTTTTCGGCAATTTTCAAAGGTAGCACGTACATTTGTAAAAAATGTGTCGTCTAAATCATAGTCAGTTCCTTCTGTATATGTACCATCTTCTGCGGTTGTGCCATTGGCACCAGAAGAAAAAGCGCCAATATCAATAAACATTAAAACCAAGCTTCCAGCTCGATCATAAATCGGTGTATCATTTGGTTTACATTTGTACCAAAGGGTACTGGTATATCCCATACCAGGATTTTGAATGGTTTTGATAGATTCGGTATAATCAATGCCAGAATCTTTTTGTGTCGATTGTTCTGTTAATGCTTCTGTAAAAAAAGTCGTTTTTGGAAAGCAGTTCCAACATAACATGCATGTTAGCAAGATACTGATCCATTTTACAATATGTTTCAATTTCATCACCTTTTCTTTTTTGCTTTTTCTTTTATGAAAAGTGTTTTCTCTATTGTATCATATTTCGAATCAGAAATCAATTATTTTTGGTTAATTTGCTATTTTATCACATAAAAAATCGTCCAGGTTGCATCAATCTGGACGACTTTAAAATTTTGTTTATTCTGCTGGTACTTCTGTAACAGTAGGTGCTTCTGTTGGTTGCGGTGCTTCTGTTTCAGGAGCAGCCGTTGTTTCAACAGGCGGTTCCGTTTCCGGTGGTTCTGTTACTTCTGGATTATCTGCATAATACACTGTAATTGCATTGGAAGCATCTGTATTTGATAAATCATATGTACTTCCAACTTCTACACTAAGGCGAATAACCTGCCCATCTTGATAGTCTAAATTTTCTTCTGCCACTGTTTTATATTGAATTTTCATTTCATCCAATTTTGCAAGATAGGAAGAAAGGCTGTAGCCTGAATAATTTGGAATTTCTACGTGTGCACTGCCTTTGCTCACTTTTAATTTAACAGGTTTTTTTGTATCAAAAGTAGTTCCAGCATCATACTCTTGCCATACAATTAATCCAGCTTTATATTCATCACTAAATACTTCTTCTACGCTAAACTGGATCCAATCATACTGAGCAATTTGATTTTCATAGTTTTTTCCAATTAAGTTTGGCATAACACCGCCATTTTCAATGGAAGATTGTGTTGCTGTAGTTTCTGCTGTACTTGTTTCCGAAGAAACACTTGTCAGAACAGCAGCGGAAGATTCAGAATCATTTTTTCCAAATCCCTGTTTGTTCAAAAATACAAACACACAAACTAATAGTACGATTAATAAAATAATTCCGACAATAATTGGAAGCTTCAGCCGATCTACTGCGCTTGGCGGTTCTGCTTCATAATTACCATCATTTTCATAAGAATCATAGGAATAATCATCAGCATATCCATTATCTGTCCGCTGATAATCAGATGGATCGTAATATGGATCATAATTTGGATCTGCTTGTGGTGATGCATTTTGCATAGAGCTTGTAGAATAAGATGTCGTCTGCATATAACGATTCTGATTTTGCTGTCCATTCGAACGAATACGAGATGGATGAAATAGCGACGTTACCAATTCTGTGATGGTTTGAATTCGATCATTGCTCGGAATGCGAAGTCCAGCCATTACAGTAAGAGAAACTTGTTCTGGAACATTTGGATTTAATAATCCAGGTGCCACTAGATTGTCATTTTCCATACGACTGATGGCAGTTGTCGGCATGCAGCCAGTTAAAATACGATAAATGACTGCGCAAACAGCATATACATCCGTCCAGGTACCTTGCCGATTATTTGCGGAATATTGTTCTGGAGCTGCATATCCGCCATAAATTTGACATTCTAATTCTGTATTAGCAGTTCGAACAGAAGCAATTCCAAATCCCGTAATCATCATGGTTTCGCTTTCTGTGATGTAGATTGTTTCTGGACTAATTGCCCGATGGACAATCCCTGCATTATGGAGAATGCTAAGTGTTGTCAGAAAACGTGGCAACATAGTAGAAAGATGACTCCATGTTAATTCTCCCGCATTTTGTTTCAAATAGTCAACCAGTCGAACACCTTCTGGAAATTCCATTACAACGTATGTGGTATTGTAATCTGAAAACAAATCCGTTACATCATTGATTTGAATTTGACCACGTAGACGTGCCAATTCTCGATGTAATTCCGTAAAGTCTGCCATGAGCGTTTTATACTGAGCCAAATGTGCAGATGAAATACGGATAGCAGGGTTTCCTTCTACACGACTACAAAGATGTCGTGGCATATATTCTCGAACAATTACTCTACAGCCGACAGAATGGTCATACGCCAGATAAGAAATTCCCTCTCCATTCATCGAACAAGGAACTCCAATTAAGTATCGATCTCTTAAAATTGTGCCTGGTGTCAAGCAATTTGGATCTTTCGATGGTTGATTATTATTGTATCCACAAAATGGGCAAATTCCGCCTTTTAACTCTACGAGCGTCATACAACCATAGCACAAACGTCGTTCTCCCAAAACGATACCTCCTCATTGATACAAACCTTCATTTTTGCAATTTATATTGTATCAGTAACTATGAAAATTGTCAACCTTTTTCTGAGAATGTATCCACTTCCCAATCAAATTGTATCTTTTTTGTAATGAATTTACTCAATTTGTCAAGAAATATGGAAGCAATCCTTTTTCTAACATCGATTGTGCTGCCAATAAAACACCAATTTTTCCGCTTGTTTCCGTAATACCACCCTGCATCCAAACGGCGTAAGGCTCACGAAGTGGCGCATCAGCAGATAGTTCAACGGAAGCGCCAAGTGTAAATGTTCCTGCTGCCATAATAACCGGACTGGAATAGCCAGGCATATCCCAAGGTTCTGGCGTTACATAGGAATCTACTGGAGAACCGGTCTGAATTCCTTGACAAAAGGCAATCAGATTTTCAGCGCTTCCCAATTGAATGGCTACGACGATATCACCTTGTGGTTCTCCTACAGCAGGATAAGAAGGAAATCCCAATCTTCCAAATAGTGCAGCTGCAAAGGTAATGGTTTTTCTTGCATTTCCAACTACACTTGGCGCATGAAATAACCCTAAAAACATTTCTCGACTTTGTTGAAGTGAACATCCGACTTCTTTTCCCATACCAACACAAGTCAAACGATTGGCACAAAGCTCTACCAGATCGGCTTTTCCCGCAATATAACCGCCTGTTCGTGCAATTCCCCCACCAGGATTTTTGATCAGCGATCCAATGATTAAATCACATCCCACTTGCGTAGGTTCCTGAATTTCTACAAATTCTCCATAGCAGTTATCTACCATAATGATAGCATCTGGGTTGCTGCTTCGGATGAGCTGTACCATGCGTTCAATTTGTGCAATCGTTAAAGCAGGACGAAGAGAATATCCCCGAGAACGTTGAACATACGCTACTTTTGCCCCTTTTACTGCCTCTGGAATTGCATCATAATTAGGAGTTCCATTTGGAAGTAAGTCTACCAATTCATACTGCACGCCAAAATCTGTTAAAGAGCCTTTTCCTGGCGTTCCTGAAATGCCGATCACTTCTTCCAATGTGTCATATGGCTTTCCAGTTAGAAAGACAATTCGATCGTTTGGACGCAAAATCCCAAATAACGCTACAGAGATTGTATGTGTTCCAGAAACAAATTGATGGCGTACCAGTGCATCTTCTGCGCCAAAAACAGTTGCCCAAACTTTATCTAATGTGTCTCTTCCCTGATCACCGTATCCGTAACCGGTGCTTCCATAAAAGCATGCCTCACTGACACGATGTTTTTGAAAGGCTGCCAAAACTTTTGCGCCATTGTAATCGGCAGTTTGTTCAATTTCAGAAAATGCAGCTTGACAATCTTTTTCTGCCTCCTGTGCCAATTGCAGTAACCGAGGATCTAGTGAGAAAAAATCCTGATATTGCATCATTATTGTAAAGCTCCTTTCTCTACATTGTCTTTTTCAACATCTTTTCGTTCTAGTACATATTCTTGTTCTAATTCTTGAAAACCAATTTCTTGATAAAAACTTGTTCGAATATCTAATGCATATAGAACAGCACGTTTTCCAAAGCCTTGCAGCCATGCAGCAAGCCATTGTAAAAACGTTCTGGCATAGCCACTTCCTCTGGCAGAACGTTTGGTAGCAACCTGTCCAACTAAAACATCATTGTTTTGATCGAATAAGATAGTGACTGTTGTGCTGTTTTTATAAGTTAGTACATGACTAATTCCATGGCGACATCGATGAGAAAGATCTGTCAGCCAAATAGCATAATCCAGTAAGTTTGGAAAGCCTTCTTTTAAGATTGCATAAACATCGTCCAAATGCGGATTGAAGTTTACATCTGTTTCTTGAAAGTCATCTGGAAGTGCAGATGGAACCAACTCAAACATTGTACGGCGAAGCTTTTGATAATTTGAAATTTTTGAGAGAGGTTCCAAGAGAAATGCTGGACATTCGATACGAAATGGTAAGTGCATCTGAATGAATAAGATCAATTCATCTGCTGGTAGAGCTTGTTCTGTACAAATTAATAATGTATCATTGATTAAAAGCATATAGCCAGTTCCAGTTTCATATTCTAAATAAAAAAAGCGACAAAAATCATAAGAACCGCCGTATGCCTTCCAGTAGGAAAGCATTTTTTTCCCTCTCCAGCTTCGACTGAGCAAAGACAGGGCAGAATCTGAGATTGTTTGTATTTGTTTGATCATGATGATTGCACAACCTTTTCCATTAACAACTTTGTCAAAGTCTCACAGTGCATTATATCTTCTAAATTTGCAACGCTGGATGGACTGTGAATATATCGGCATGGCGCAGAGATTGCCAATGTTCGCACACCATTTCGACTCATATGGATTGCACCACTATCATTCCCACCTGCAATTTTATTTTTTGTCTGCCATGGCAAACCATGTTGCTCACAGATAGAGCCTGCCAGTTGATAGAGTTCTCGATCATACATGGTTGCACGATCCATAAAAGAAATAACAGGGCCTTTTCCAAGGCAGCAAACTTGATCAGCCCCCGTTGCATCGGCACAATCCGATGCAGTTGTTCCTTCCAATACAATTGCAACATCTGGATTTACTTGATAAGCAGCAGGACCTGCACCTCGAAGTCCGATTTCTTCTTGCACCAAAAAAGCTGCTGTAAAAGAAACAGAATCGGATTCCAACAAATCCAACAAAATAGCACATCCGATACGATCATCTAATGCCTTACTACGCACACAATGATTTCCAAGATGTTCAAATGCAGTACGAAAATAAACTGATGTTCCAGGAGGCGTCAGTTTTTGTGCCGTTTCTCGACTGGATGCTCCATAATCGAGAAACAAGTCTGAAAATGTGACAGATGTTGTGCGCTGTTTCGCAGAAAGTAGATGGATCGGTGTTGTGCCAACAACAGCAGATAGTCCTGGATTTTCTCCTACTGTTACTTGTCTGCCGATTACAACAGATGGTTGAATACCGCCTACCGGTTCAAATTGAAGCGTTCCATCTTCGTGAACATAGGTTACTATTCCGCCAACTTCGTCCATATGTGCACTAATCATTAATTTTGTTTTAGCCGGTTTCTGACCATCCTTTTCTACAAGTATATTTCCAAGCGGATCGACTTGATAAGACAGTTTCCAAGTTTCCAATTGCTTGATAATATACTGCTGTACTGCATCTTCTCGCCCAGAAATGCCATTTAACTGACACAACGCTTTTAAATGTTCAAGCATCATATTATAGACTCCCCCTTACATAAGCGGCTAATAAATCAGCTGTTGCCTGAACGTCCTTTAATGCAATCAATTCAGATGGTGTATGCATATATCGAAGCGGAATAGAAACTGTACCAGTTTGAATTCCATTACGCGTCCCTGAGAATTGATCTGCATTGGTTCCAGTTGTTCCAGCCATGACTTCTGGTTGCCATGGCAGATTCAAAGCTTTTGCAGTGGCAATTAGCTCCTCACTGACAGAACGGCTCAGGGAAGGAGAAATTCCGATCATTGGGCCGTCCCCAAGTATACCGCATTTTACTGGATCATCGTGATGGGAACGAGCAAAAGAAACATCTACAGCCAATGCAATATCTGGATGAATCTGATAAGCTGCAATTTTAGCGCCACGTTCTCCTAATTCTTCTTGAGGGGAAAATAGGACTGTTAAATTACATGGAAGTGTTTCATTTTGCAGTTGTTCCACTGCTTGTAAAATAGCAACAATTCCACAGCGATCGTCCAAAGAAGGTGCAGAGACGCATTGTTCTGTCAACAATTGAAATGGTGAATCAAAAGAAACACAATCTCCAAGTGAAATGATATGTTTCAATTCTTCTTTTGAATATCCAGTGTCAATATAGATCGCAGACCAATCTGGGACAGTTTCTTCCCCCTTCATCAAATGCGGTGGTACAGTACAGATTACACCAGGAATTGCGTGTGTCCCATGTAATCGAACATGCTGCGCTGGTAGCAATCGTAAATCCAACCCTCCAACAGCACCAACTTTAACGAAACCTTCTTCTGTGATATATGTGACTACCATGCCAACTTGATCCAAATGTGCATCCAATAAAATATGTTTCTTTTTTGGATCGTGTGTTCCAACAGTTCCAATTACATTGCCATGAAGGATTTGTATGTTTGTGCAGAACGGCTTTAATAAATCAGATACCTGTTTGGATATAGCTGTTTCATAGCCGGATACGCCTGTTCCAGTACACAGTTGTTCTAATGTTTGTGCAATGTTCATAGCTTTATAATTCCTCTACCAATTTCTTATAGTGATTTCCTCTAACCTCAAAATTAGGATACCAGTCAAAACTTGCACATGCAGGTGACAATGTAACAATATCGCCTGATTTTGCAATGGACGCAGCTGTTTGAACAGCTTCTTCCATAGATTGAACTCGAATAATTTGAGGAGCATTTTTTTGATAAGCAGCACAACCTGTAATAGCTTGCTGAATTTTATCAGCAGTAACGCCCATTAAAATAACCGTTTTTACTTTTTTACAAACAGTCTCCGCCATTGGTTCAAATGGAATCTTTTTATCATATCCTCCCATTAATACAATTAGCTTTTGCTGGAAAGAATTTAATCCTGCCAATACACGTGTTGGGCTGGTGGCAATGCTGTCATTATACCATTTTACACCATTTCGTTCCCGAACAAACTCAATTCTATGTTCTACACCGCCAAACTGACGGGCAACATTTTGAATTGCAGAAACAGGAACTTCTCCCCATACAGCAGCAATAGCAGCCAAATAATTTTCTACATTGTGCATACCCGGGATGCGGATGTCATCTTTATGAATAACTGGCGTGATTACTCCATTGCAGCACATACATAACATGCCATCTTCTCGCAGCATGGTTCCCCATTTTGGCTGCTGCGTTCTACTAAAGTAAAATAATGTTCCACGTACCATGGAAGAAAGATTTTTGGTCAATGCATTATCCAGATTTAAAACTGTTCTGGAGAATGCATTTTGGTGTGCAATAATATTTGTCTTTGCTGCAATATATTCTTCCATTGTTCCATGTACATCCAAATGATTTGGTGCAATGTTTGTGATAACTGCAACATCTGGAGATTGCCGCATGGAAAGAAGTTGAAAACTGGAAAGTTCTACAACCGCTACATCGTTTTCCTGAATGGTTTCAATGATTGGAAGTAATGCACGGCCAATATTTCCACCTTTATGAACGGTAACACCAGATTCTTGAAAAAATTCAGAGATCAATGTTGTTGTGGTCGTTTTTCCATCAGAACCTGTTACTGCATAACACTTGCAAGGACAAAATTCTAGAAACACTTCCATTTCTGTTGTAATAACAACGCCATTTTGTCGTGCTTCCTGTAATTTTGGATGATTATAGTACATGCCTGGTGCACGGAACACAACATCATATCGTTCCAGATGATCTAAATATGTGGGGCCAAGTTCAAATTGTACGCCTGCTTGTTGAAGTTCTGTGTAAATAGCCCCCAATTTCTCTGCTGGCTTTTGATCTAGCAGAGTAATGGAGATTCCCTTTTTCAGAAAAAGTCGCATGATATCATTGTTTGTAACGCCTGTTCCGATAAATGCTACTTTTTTTTGCTTTAATTGCTCAAAAAATTGTTCTAACTTACGCATAATGCCAATTCCTCCATAGTATAAACGCACAAAAGGCACTGTCGTTGGACGTGCCTCTTTATTTGTGCGGTGTTAAAACCTGTTTCAACAAAGAGTTCAAACATTCTTTTGTTACAGGCTTATTATTTATTGCTTATTGATTTTTAAAGTCGTTCATCGTAAACTGTGCGCGAGGATTTCCGTTTTCATCCGCATCGATCATCACTGCTTTTTCAATAACAATTGGTGTATTCGGAGAAGAGATGGCACCATCTCCACCTAAAGAGCGATCTACATCAAGAAACGAATCTACAACATCCATTCCTTCTGTCACTTCTCCAAATGCTGCATAGCTTCCGTCTAAGAAACTACAATCTGCATAACAAATAAAGAACTGACTGGAAGCACTGTCATTATCCTGCGAACGAGCCATAGAAACAACACCACGTTGATGAGAAAGTGTGTTTTCTACTCCGTTGGATGAGAATTCACCTTTAATGGTTTTATCACTTCCACCTGTTCCATTTCCTTTTGGATCACCACCCTGTGCCATAAAACCATCTACAACACGGTGGAAAGTCAGTCCGTCGTAAAAGCCTTCTGAAACCAAATCTTCGAAATTCTCACAAGTAATCGGAGCAATATCCGGATATAATGTGATAACAAAACTACCGCCATCCGCAGTTTCTTTTGAATCGTTTTTATCTTTACAGGCACTCATCATACTACAACCCATTGCAAGACACACCACTAAAGCCAAACGTTTATATAATTTCATGGTTTACAATCCTTTCAAATCGTTTTCTGCTGGATTCCCAACAATTGTAATATGTATTATACCACATTTTTGACTAGGATGCAATATATTTTTTCACTTTTCCCTACTTGACAAACGATAGATCTTGTGATAATATAAAATCATATTAAACATATCGATTCAGTATATTATAAAAAGGAGCCGATTGATCATGAAACAAAATTCACAGGAAAAAGAATATGGATTTCAAACACGAGCCGTACATATTGGAAATGCCATTGATGGAGAAACCGGTGCAATTAAACGCCCTATTACAATGGCCAATAGCTATGCACTCCCCTATGATCCAAGTGAACTAAATTGGAGTACAGCCGGTCAAAATCTGTATACCAGAAACGGTGGTTCCAATCAACAGTATTTACAGGAGCGTCTCGCTTCTTTAGAAGGTGGAGAGGATTGCGTAGTGTTGGCAAGCGGTGTAGCCGCATTGTCGGGCTTGTTTTTTGCTTTATTAGAAAGTGGAGACCATGTTGTTTTTTCCAGCGTTACTTATATTGCAGTCTATCGTTTGTTGAACGAACTACTCAACCATAAATTTCATGTAGAGACAACAATTGTGGATACTTCTGACCTAGAAGCAGTACGAAAAGCAATTCGTCCGAATACAAAACTCGTTCATATTGAAACGCCGGGTAATCCGACTTTGTCTATTTCTGATATTCGAGCCATTGCTGAGCTTGCTCATCAAAATGGAGCGCTGCTTTCTGTTGACAATACATTTGCATCTCCATACAACCAACGACCTGTTGAATTGGGAGCAGACTTTACAGTAGAAAGTTTGACAAAGTATATCAATGGACATGGAGATGCGATGGGCGGAGCCATTATTGGAAAGAAAAAATATTTGGACATCATTCGTGCACAGTCTCAAATTAACTTAGGAGCAACCATTAGTCCGTTCAATGCATGGTTAATCATGCGAGGTACTGTTACATTGCCGCTTCGAATGAAACAACATAATGAAAATGCGATGAAGGTAGCTAACTATTTGCAAACGGTAAAAGGCGTTAGTTTTGTATCGTACCCTGGCTTAGAAGGGCACAAAGGGCACGAGATAGCAGTTTCTCAGATGTCACCTGGATTTGGTGGTGTTGTATCTTTCGGCTTGCATGCAGATCATGATACTTACAACCGATTCGTTCGTCATTTAAAAGTGATCACATCTGCGGTATCTTTGGGTCATGATGAAAGCTTAATTGTATTTTTAGGAGAAAATGATGAACGGCAGTATCTCTATCCAGAAGAATTTCACAATGGTTTTTTCCGGTTTAGCGTTGGAATTGAAGATGCAGAAGATATTCTGGAAGATCTGCGGCAAGCTTTTGAAAAAGAGGGGTTACTATAAATGGCATTACATGCATTTTCTCGAACAGAACTTTTAGTTGGTGCCGATGCATTGGAACGGTTGCAACATGTGCGTATCGCTGTATTCGGAATTGGTGGAGTTGGTGGATATGCAGTAGAAGCGTTGGCACGAAGCGGTGTTGGTGCAATTGATCTAATAGACGATGATAGGATTTGTTTAACAAATCTAAATCGTCAACTGCATGCGTTGAGAAATACAATTGGAAAGTATAAAGTGGATGTTGCCAAGGAGCGCATCTTACAAATTCATCCAGATTGTCAGGTGCAAGTGCATCATATGTTTTATATGCCGGAAACGGCAGATCAATTGGATTTTTCCGCATATGACTATTTGATTGATGCGGTAGATACTGTAACAGCTAAAATTGATCTTGCAGTAAGAGCGAATCAACTGCATATACCGATCATTAGTGCAATGGGAGCTGGAAATAAAATGGATCCGACTGCGTTTGAAGTGACGGACATTTATGAGACGTCTGTTTGTCCGCTTGCACGTGTTATACGTTATGAATTGCGCAAGCGAGGTGTTCCAAATTTAAAAGTAGTTTATTCCAAAGAAAAACCGATTGCTCCAAAGGAAGATATGGCAGCGTCTTGTCGAACCAATTGCGTTTGTCCGCCCGGAACTGCAAGAAAATGTACGCAGCGAAGAGCCATTCCAGGCAGCAATGCTTTTGTTCCTTCTGTAGTTGGGCTGATTCTTGCCGGTGAAGTAATCAAAGATTTGATTCATTATGTTCCAGAAAAGTAACATTCTGTGTATAGTGGTTATTTGCAAGGAATGGTTGATTTTCTATGGAATCTATGCTATAATGCATATAATATTGATATGATTCAAATAAAATAAGAGGTGCAAGATGGAGTATTCTGTAGAAATTGAAAATTCTATTATCAAAAAATTTAAAAAGACGATTTGGAATCGATTTATCAAAGGAATAAAAGAATATCAACTCATTGAAGAGAACGATAAGATTGCTGTCTGTATTTCCGGCGGAAAGGATTCCATGTTAATGGCCAAATGTATGCAGCGGTTGCAACGATATAGTGAAGTTCCATTTGAAGTTGTTTATTTGGTAATGGATCCTGGTTATAATCCAATTAATCAACAAAAAATTGAAGAGAATGCAAAACTGCTTGGACTTCCCATTCAAATTTTTGAGACAAATATTTTTGATGTTGTGGCAGATATTGACGATAGCCCCTGCTATTTGTGTGCCCGCATGCGCCGCGGTTACTTATATAATCATGCGCAGTCCTTGGGATGTAATAAAATTGCATTGGGGCATCATTTTGATGATGTGATTGAAACAATTTTAATGGGCATGCTTTATGGAGCACAAGTGCAAACAATGATGCCAAAGCTACATAGCAAAAATTTTGAGGGAATGGAATTGATTCGTCCTCTATACATGGTAAAAGAGGCTGATATTATTGCATGGAAAGAATATCATGATTTGCAGTTTATTCAATGCGCATGCCGATTCACAGAGAATTGTACCATGTGTGACAATGGTGGAGGTGGATCTAAGCGGCAGGAAATCAAAATGTTGATAAAAAAGCTGCGAACAATTCATCCAAATGTAGACATTAGTATTTTTCGAAGTGTAGAAAATGTAAATCTAGACACCATTATTTCCTATCATAGAGGAAAGGACGTTCATCACTTTTTAGATACTTATCATCAGGAAAAGGAGTCATCCCTATGATGCTTGGTTCAGATGAGATGGAACGATATGATCGACAGATTATTCTTCCGGAAATTGGCAGAAATGGACAGAAAAAGTTAGCAGAAAGCAAAGTTTTGGTAATTGGAGCTGGAGGACTTGGCAGCCCAGCTGCACTTTATCTTGCTGCGGCAGGTGTAGGATATATTGGAATTGCAGACGGAGATGTTGTATCCCTCTCTAATTTACAACGACAAATTTTACACAGACAGGTACGGCTTGGAGAAAATAAAGCAGCTTCTGCAAAAAAAGCATTGCAGGAACTGAATCAAAATATTTTTGTGCAAGCATATCCCTTTTATTTGCAGGATGAGAATATTTTAAAAATTGTGCAAGAATATGATTTTATCATTGATGCTTCTGATCGTTTGGAAAATAAGTTTTTGATCAATGATGCATGTGTATTAATTAAAAAACCATTTGTGCATGCTGGTATTTTACAGTTTGGTGGGCAAATTATGACTTATGTTCCAGGAGAAGGCCCTTGTTTTCGCTGTATTTTTGAAGATATGCCAGAGGAAGCTCCGCCATCATGTGCACAGGCTGGTATTATGGGTACGATTGGCGG
>FR899083.1:21692-26587 GCA_000437255.1 Ruminococcus sp. CAG:403 | reverse complement strand
GGGAAGTCTAGAAGCTATGGAAGCCATTAAATATTTGCTTAATATAGGAACATTGCTAACTGGAAAAATGCTGACATTTGATTGTTTAACGATGCAATTTCGAATGGTTTCTTTTGATCAGACATCTAATTTTTGTCGAGTTTGCGGAAAACATGCAGATATTCAAGATCTGTCTTGGTATCGAATCTATCGCAAAAAAAATGGTCAAGGAGGATGTAACTTATGAAGTCCTATACCGCAGAAGACATTCTCAGTTTACCATTCGATCATTTTACCTTTGTAGATTTGCGTACAGAAGAGGAGTATCAACTTGCTACAATTCCAGGTGCAATCTGGATTCCATTCGAACAAATTGGACAAAAATTGGAGCAAATTCCAAATAGTCGTACGGTGTGTGTATTTTGTGCAGTTGGAGATATTAGTGCTACGGCAGCAGAACTTTTGTGTGATTTCGGATATGATGCTGTAAACTTAGAAGGTGGATTTTCTGCCTATCAAAATGCAAGAAATCAAAAATTGGTTTATTTGGATTATGCTGCGAATACACCAACTGATCCACTTGTTTTGGAGTGTTATCAAAATGCTGTTCAAATGTATTCTGGGAATCCGAATTCTGCTCATTTTTTTGGAAGAACTGCAAAACAAGCGATTACAGAAGCAACTAGAAAAATTGCAGCCATGTTGGAGATACATCCAGATGAAATTATTTATACAAGTGGTGCGAGCGAATCTAATAATACTGCTATTCATGGATTTGCATATAGTAAAAGACGGCAAGGAAAACATATTATTTCCACTTGCTTAGAACATTCTTCTGTAAGTGGGACATTGACATTCTTGCAAGAACAAGGTTATGAGATTGATTTGGTTTCCATCCAAGAGGATGGTACAGTAGATTTGGAGGAATTGAAGCAGCTTTTACGTGAAGATACTATTTTAGTAACAATTTGTGCAGTAGATAGTGAATTGGGTGTAATTCAACCGATTGAAAAAATAGCAGAAATTTTAAAGGAGTATCCAAATTGTGCTTTTCATGTGGATGCTACACAGGCAATTGGAAAAATTCCATTTTCCTTTCAATTTGCTGATACAATTAGTTTTGCACCACATAAGTTTTATGGACTTGGTAGTTGTGGTGTCTTGTACAAGAAAAGCGGTGTCGTCTTAGAGCCATTGATTCATGGGGGTGCCAGCACGACATTATATCGAAGTGGCACGCCGGATCCTGCTATGATTTTATCTGCTGAAAAGGCAATTGAACTTGCTGTTCAGCAATACACCAATCGCTATCAACAGGTAAAAAAATGGAATGATCAAATACGAACAGCACTCTTGTCTTATCCACTGGTGCGTATCAATAGTCCTAAAAATGCCAGTCCTTATATTTTAAATATAAGTGTAAAAGGAATCAAAGCAAGATTGTTTCAGCAAATATTGGATTGGCGTGGAATTGCAATATCTACAAAATCCGCATGTTCTGTTCCAAATACACCGTCTCGTGCTGTATACGCTATTACACATGATCGAAAAAATGCACTTTGTTCTTGGAGAATCAGTCTCAGCCATTTTACAACACAAGCGGATATCGAATATTTTTTAAACACATTTGATGAATGCTATCAAGAGTATAAAAAAAGTGAAAAGTGAATTTTTCGATTCAGGGTTATGGTTCTCCCCTGATTGTTTTTTGCAGCAAAAAGTAGGATTGCTTCTTTATGTATAAATAAAGAAATTCATGAAAAAATAGAAAAGCAACTTTTTTTCATGGAGGAATTGGAATGGAATCTTATGAGCTACCACTTGGTCTTGGAATGGCTTTGCTGCAAAATCCAAGTGCAATGGAACAATTTTCAAAATTGAATGAACAGGAACGACAGAAAATCATTCATGGAACACATGCGATTACTTCCAAGGAAGAGATGCAACAATATGTAAAACGCATGTTGATTTCTCATTAGAACCGATTGAATCATACAATTTGATGGAAAAGCAGTATTGAGGAAAGATACAATACTGCTTTTCCATTTTGTATAATTGAATCTGTTTTGCTTACAATATAAGTATAAAACTTTGGGAGAGAAAATCATGAAAGATAAAATATTTGGTGTCTTGCAACGAGTGGGCCGCTCTTTTATGTTGCCAATTGCGTTACTTCCTGTAGCAGGTCTGCTTCTTGGAATTGGAAGTTCTTTTACCAATCCAACTACATTGGAAACGTATCATTTGACAAATGTGATTCGAGATGGTGGTTTTCTTTATACCATCTTAGATATTATGAGTCAAACTGGCAGTGTCGTATTTGATAATTTAGCGCTGTTGTTTGCAATGGGCGTTGCAATTGGCATGGCAAAAAAAGAAAAAGAAGTTGCAGCGCTTTCCGGTGCAATTGCCTATTTAATTATGAACACTGCTATAAGCGCTCTGATTGCGGCAAAAGGTGGTGTAGAAGCAATGGCAGAAAATACCACTACGCAAGTTTTGGGAATTACCACTTTGCAAATGGGAGTATTTGGTGGAATTGTCGTTGGGCTGGGTGTAGCAGCATTGCATAATCGGTTTTATAAAGTTCAACTTCCGCAGATATTATCTTTTTTTGGAGGAACACGATTTATCCCTATTATATGCAGCATTGTTTATTTAATTGTGGGTATTATCTTTTTTTACCTATGGCCAATTGTACAGCTTGGTATTGCACACCTTGGAAGCTTGGTGTTGGAGTCTGGTTATTTCGGAACTTGGATTTATGGAATGATTGAACGTGCGTTAATTCCATTTGGATTGCATCATGTATTCTATATGCCATTCTGGCAAACAGAACTGGGTGGTTCTATGATCATTGATGGCGTGACCATACAGGGTGCACAAAATATTTTCTTTGCTGAATTAGCATCTAAAAGCACAGAACACTTTTCTGTTTCTGCCACAAGATTTATGGCAGGAAAATTCCCATTTATGATGTTTGGCTTACCAGCTGCAGCTTTGGCAATGTATCGTACCGCGCGACCTGAGAAACGAAAAGTAGCTGGTGGTTTGCTTTTATCCGCAGCGCTGACCTCTATGATTACCGGAATTACAGAACCATTAGAGTTTACGTTTTTATTTGTGGCACCGGCTATGTATGCAGTACATTGCGTGCTCGCTGGTCTCTCTTTCCTATTGATGCACTTATTGAATGTAGGTGTCGGCATGACATTTTCTGGTGGTGCGATTGATTTATTATTGTTTGGTGTCTTACAGGGCAATCAAAAGACAAACTGGATTTGGGTGATTATTGTAGGATTGGGATATGCAGTTCTTTACTATTTTGTTTTTTCATTTATGATCCGAACTTGGAATTTAAAAACACCAGGTCGAGAATCCGATGAAGAGGAAACCAAATTATATACTCGTCAAGATATGTCTAAAAAGCAAGAATGTGCTACTCATTCTGAAGTAGACCAAACTAGTATGCTTCTTTTAAAGGGATTGGGTGGAAAACAAAATCTTTCTGATGTAGATTGCTGCGCAACTCGCCTTCGTATTACAGTGAAAGATTCGTCTTTCATCAAGGAAGAATATCTAAAAAAGAGCGGAGCATCTGGTGTAATTCGAAAAGGCAATGGCGTTCAAATCGTATATGGACCGCAGGTTTCTGTGATAAAATCAAATTTAGAAGATTTTTTGGAATCAGAAGCTTCCGATCATATAGAAGAATATCCGATTGAAAAGCAATGTCCTGTGCCAGAATCATCGGCATCTCCTAATTTGAAACAATCGTCGATTACGTTATACGCCCCTGTTTCCGGGAAAGTGATTCCTCTTTCTGAGGTAAAAGATGAGGTGTTTTCAAAGGAAACGTTAGGAAAAGGCATTGCCATTGAGCCATCAGATGGAAAACTTTTTGCACCTTGTGATGGTGTCATAGAATCTGTCTTTGACACGTTTCATGCAATTAGCATGGTTAGTCAAAATGGATGTGAAATACTTTTGCACGTTGGAATTGATACCGTTCAATTAAAAGGAAGTCATTTTCATGCACATGTTCAAGATGGACAAACCGTAAAAAAAGGAGAATTATTACTTTCTTTTGATCAAAAAGCAATTCAAAAAGCCGGCTATGCTACGACTACACCACTCGTTATTTGCAATAGCGATTCGTATCAGGAAATTTTCCCGGTTGTATCAAATTCTGTACAAGCAGGAGATGCAATGATTCATTTGCAATAAAAGAACGTACTATGATGTGTTTAATATCTTAAAAAGAAAAGAGCGTGTTTTCAAATTTGAAACACGCTCTAAATTTACATGCAGATAGCAAAAAATATTTTATAGATCTTGCAAATCTGCGGCAGTCATGTCGTTTTCAATATTATCCCTTGCTAAATCCGTATCAATCACTGGATAAATATTAGAAATTTCTTTTTCTACTCGTGCGTTTGCTGGATGTGGTTTGCTATGATAGACTTTTAAAGCTGGTGCGTGTGTCCCTGCAATAATTGGATTTGCGGAAACCAAGCCGTGCTTTGCTTTTCCTTGAATTTCTGGAACAGCAGCTGCTTGATTTTGTGGCTTTGTGTGTGTGATATCGGGTCGTTTCATTCCTTGTTTGGCCATATTATTTCATCCTCCTTAAAATCAATATTCCCATATGCTTTTTGAATATTCTAAATTTGGATATGATCTGCGTGTGACTTTTTACCAAATTACCATTATGTTTCTACTTATAAAATTTATAGTGATTAGTAAAAATTTACTTGTGAATTTTTTGAAAAATATTTGTACTGATATTGTTTTCTCCTTGTAATTTTTCTTGCCGCGTGCTATAATACAAATTGTACAAAATAATACTAAACTGTACATAAAAAACTAGGAGGATTTATATGCGTAGTTATCGTTCTGTGGCTGGACTAGCCGCT